>JBKKAZ010000167.1:0-1515 GCA_046714435.1 Casimicrobiaceae bacterium | reverse complement strand
TCCCCGGCCCTTCTCCCGCCCAGGGGAGAAGGGAGCAAGGCGATCGAGGCCGGTGCCGAGATTCTCATGCCAGCGCCTCCTCGCGCCCCACGCCACGGGCGGCGAGCCAGCCGGCGAGATGGCGCGCGATGCGCGGCGCCGCACGGCCATCCCAGAGTTCCGGTCTGCGGCCGCGCTTGCCGCCGTTGGCCTCGATGTCGTCTAGCGCCGTCCGCATGCGCGTCCGGTCGCGGCCCACTAGCGTGTTGGTGCCTTCGTCGATAGTAATCGGGCGCTCGGTGTTGTCTCGCATGGTGAGGCACGGAACCGCCAGCGCGGTGGTCTCCTCCTGAAGTCCGCCGGAGTCGGTGACGACGACCTTCGCGCCTGCCATCAGCCCGAGCATTTCCAGGTAGCCCTGCGGCGACAGCATCGCAAGCCGGCTCGGCGCAGTCTTCACCGACAGCCCGAAGCGCTCGATGTTGGCGCGCGTGCGCGGATGGATCGGCCACACGATCGGCATGCGCTGCGCGACGTCGTGGAGGATGTCCAGCGAATCGGAAAGCGCGCCGCGCTCGTCGACGTTCGACGGCCGGTGCAAAGTGACCACCGCGTAACCGGCAGGATCGGCCGCGAACGATGCGGCAGCGCCGGCGCGGGCGAGCGTCTCCGCGGCCGGTGTCGCCCGCGCAAGATGCCGCGTCAGCGTGTCGATCATCACGTTGCCGACGAACTGAATGCGATCGGGAGCGATGCCCTCGCGGGCGAGATTGGCGGCCGCGCTCCGCTCGGTCGTATAGAGCAGCTCCGCAACCTGGTCGGTGAGGACGCGGTTGATCTCCTCGGGCATCGCGCGGTCGTAGCTTCGGAGCCCCGCTTCGACGTGGACCACCGGGATCCCGAGCTTCGCTGCAACGAGGCTCGCCGCCAGCGTCGAGTTGACGTCGCCGACGACGATCACGCAGGCGGGCGCGAGGTCCACCATGACCGGCTCGATGCGACGCATCACTTCGGCGGTCTGGGCGGCGTGGCTGCCCGACCCGACTTCGAGGTTGAGATGCGGCGCCGGCAGGCCGAGGTCGCGGAACAGGCGCTCGTTCATCGCGACGTCGTAGTGCTGCCCGGTATGAATCAGTACCGCGCCCGGCAATTCGGGCGACTCGGCGAACGCGTGCAACAACGGCGCCATTTTCATGTAATTGGGCCGGGCGCCCACGACGCAGGCGAGCTGTCCGCGCGCTGGCGGCGTCGCGCTCATCCTCCCTCCGCCGGGCTCCCGGGCTTGGACTTGCCCGGATGCAGCAGGTTGTGCAACAGGTCGACGGTCGCTCCGACGGTGCGCTCGACGCGTTCCATCCGGTATTCGAGCTTCCGCAATGGCACCTCACCATCCGCGGCGTGCGGCGGCCTGGCCGAAGCGGCGGCGCTTGCCTTCCCTGCAGCCGGTGCTGGCCCCGGCGCCACCTCTTCACCGAGTTCATCCCGAATCTCGCTCGCGATCGTCTGCACGTCGGCCGGCTCCACGACGTGTTTCTC
>JBKKAZ010000166.1:0-43728 GCA_046714435.1 Casimicrobiaceae bacterium | reverse complement strand
GGCATCAGCTTCATGCTGGCCGACATGGCCGTGCAGATCGAAGCGGCGCGGCAATTGCTGCTGCACGCCGCGGCGTTGCGCGATTCCGGGCAGCCGTGCCTCAAGGAAGCGTCGATGGCCAAGCTCTTCGCGTCCGAAATGGCAGAGGACGTTTGCTCCGACGCGATCCAGATTCACGGCGGCTATGGCTATGTCACCGATTTTCCCGTTGAGCGCATCTATCGTGACGTGCGCGTCTGCCAGATTTACGAAGGTACGAGCGAAATCCAGCGGCTGGTGATCGGCAGGGCGTTGTGAATCGCCCGGACGGCCCGCCCGCGCAGATCGGCGCAACATTTGCGCAACGCGCGACGTTCGACGCGGCCGGCGCCGTTTACACGACCGCGCGTGGCGTCAACCTTTTGAGGAAGCCCAGAACGGAGCTCGCATGAACGCACCCATCGACTTCTACTTTGATTTTTCCTCACCGTACGGGTATCTCGCTTCGCGGAAAATCGACGGCCTGGCCGCGAAGCACGGTCGCAGCGTGAATTGGCGGCCGGTCCTGCTTGGGGCCATTTTCAAAACGACCGGCGGCGCGCCGCTCACGCAATTGCCGCTGAAAGGCGATTACTCGAAACGCGATTTCGCGCGCACCGCCCGGTTTCACGGCATTACCGATTTCGCGATGCCGTCGGTGTTTCCGATCGCATCGCAGGCGCCCGCACGGATCATCTTATGGGCAAAGGCGCAGAATCCTGCGCTGGGGGCGCGCATCGCGCACGCGTTTTACCGCGCATATTTCGTCGCTAATCGCGATATTTCGACTCCCGATATCGCCGCCGACGTTGCAGCCGAAACCGGTGCCGACAGAGCGGCCGCGCGCGCCGCCATCGATGATCCGGCGATCAAAGACTCTTTGAAGCGCGAAGTCGATGCGGCAATTGCCGCTGGCGTGTTCGGCTCGCCATTCGTCATCGTCGACGGCGAGCCGTTCTGGGGGATCGACCGCTTCGATCAGGTCGACCGGTGGCTCGCGACCGGCGGGTTCTAAGGGACTCCTGGCATGGCCGAATACCTGCTGCACTGCTTCGCGCAATCGGGGAACGCGTACAAGGCGGCGCTGGCGCTGGAGCTCGCGGGTGCCGATTGGACGCCGCGCTTCGTCGACTATTTCGGCGGCGAGACGCGCACCCAGGCGTATCGCGCGATCAATGTCATGGGCGAAGTGCCGGTGCTGGAACACGGCGCGATACGGCTTACCCAGTCCGGAGTCATTCTTGATTATCTGGCCGAAAAACTTGGCTCGTTCGGTCCGGCCGATGATAACGAGCGCCGCGAGATCCTGCGCTGGATTCTCTTCGACAATCACAAGTTGACGAGCTACACGGCGACGTTGCGCTTCCTGCGCGCATTCACACAAGATGCCGATCCGGCGGTGATTGCGTTCCTGGCCGGTCGTGCCGAGACCGCGTGGGGAGTTCTGAACGCGCATTTAGCCGGCCGCAGTTTTGTCGTTGGCGAGCGGCTGACCATTGCCGACTTGTCGCTCGCCGGGTATCTCTTCTTTGCCGACGAGATCGGTGTCGACTGGGGTCATTACCCGCACATTCGCGATTGGCTCGCACGCATCGCCGCACAGCCGCGCTGGCGGCACCCGTATCAACTGATGCCCGGCCACCCGCGTCCGTAACATGTCCGCTATCAAGACAAAGCTGAACCCGCGCGACGCGTCGTTTGCGCAAAACCGCGCGGCGATGGCGGCGCTGGTTGCGGATCTTCGCGCGAAGATCGCGCTCATCGAACAAGGTGGCGGCGAGACGACCCGGGCAAAACACAGCGGCCGCGGCAAGCTGCTGCCGCGAGACCGCGTGCGCGCGCTGCTCGATCCCGGCAGCCCGTTTCTCGAGTTCTCGCAACTCGCCGCGTTCGGCATGTACGATGACAACATCGCCGCGGCGGGAATCATCACCGGCATCGGGCAGGTGGCCGGACGCGAGTGCGTGATCGTCTGCAACGATGCGACGGTCAAGGGCGGCACGTATTACCCGATGACCGTGAAAAAACACTTGCGTGCGCAGGATATTGCGCGCGAGAACGGTCTCCCCTGCCTGTACCTGGTCGATTCGGGCGGAGCCAATCTGCCCAACCAGTACGACGTGTTTCCCGACCGTGATCACTTCGGCCGGATTTTCTACAACCAGGCGACGATGTCGGCGCAAGGCATTCCACAGATTGCCGTCGTCATGGGCTCGTGCACGGCAGGCGGCGCCTACGTCCCAGCCATGTCGGACGAATCGATCATCGTCCGCGGGCAAGCGACGATCTTTCTCGCCGGACCGCCGCTGGTCAAGGCGGCGACCGGCGAAATCGTCAGCGCCGAGGACTTGGGCGGCGCCGACGTGCACACGCGCGTGTCCGGGGTCGCCGACCATTTCGCGTTCAACGATTACCATGCGCTCGCGGTCGCGCGGCGCATCGTCGGCAATTTGAATCGCGTCAAGCGCGTCGCGCTCGACGTCGCGCCGCCGCAAGAGCCGCTGTACGAAGCGGACGAGCTCTACGGCGTCATCGAGGCCGATATCAAGCGTCAATACGATGTCCGTGAAGTGATCGCGCGCATCGTCGACGGCAGCGCGCTGCACGAATTCAAGGCGCGCTACGGGACGACGATTGTCACGGGCTTTGCGCGGATCTGGGGATATCCGGTCGGGATCATCGCGAACAACGGAGTGCTCTATTCGGAGTCGGCGCTCAAAGCCGCGCACTTCATCGAGCTTTGCAGCCAGCGTGGTGTTCCTCTCGTATTCCTGCAGAACATCACGGGCTTCATGGTCGGGCAGAAGTACGAGTCCGGCGGTATCGCCAAGGATGGCGCCAAGATGGTCACCGCGGTGTCGTGCGCGCAAGTGCCCAAGTTCACCGTGATCATCGGCGGCAGTTACGGCGCGGGCAACTATGGCATGTGCGGCCGCGCGTTCAATCCGCGATTCCTCTGGATGTGGCCGAATGCGCGTATTTGCGTCATGGGCCCGGAGCAGGCCGCGAGCGTGCTCGCGACCGTCAAGCGCGACCAGATCGAAAACGCGGGGCAGCAGTGGACCGCCGAGCAGGAAGAGGCGTTCAAGTCTCCGGTTCGCGACAAACTCTCAAGCGAGTCGCACCCGTATTACGCCAGCGCGCGCGTGTGGGATGACGGCGTCATCGATCCTGCCGACACGCGCCGGGTCCTGGGACTCGCCATCTCTGCGTCGCTCAACAAGCCATTCGAAGCGACGCGGTTCGGTGTATTCCGGATGTAGCAAACACCAGCAACCCCAAGACCTCATGGCCAAAATCAAGAAACCTCAAGGCACGGTCCGTTACGACACGCTCGACGTCGCCGTGCGCAATGGCATCGGCCTCGTCGCGCTAAATCGCCCCGCGGTGCACAACGCGTTCAACGAGACGCTAATCAATGAGCTGACCGCGGTGTTGCAGGCGATGGCCGCCGACGATGCGGTGCGTATCGTTGTCCTGTCGGGCCGCGGCGAGACTTTTTGCGCGGGCGCCGATCTCAACTGGATGAAGAAGATGGCAGCGTTCGGCGCTGCGGAAAATCGCGCGGATGCACGCGCGCTCGCACGAATGCTTTCGACGCTCGACCGATTGGAGAAGCCGACGGTGGCGTCCGTACATGGTTCGGCGTTCGGCGGCGGCGTCGGCTTGATCGCCTGTTGCGATATCGCAATCGCAGCGCAGCAAGCGACGTTTGCCCTGTCAGAGGCTAAACTGGGACTTATTCCCGCGACGATTTCGCCCTATGTCGTTGAGGCGATTGGCCCTCGCCATGCGCGCCGGCTATTCCTGACGGCGGAGCGTTTTAGCGCGGCGGAAGCGTATCGGCTGGGGCTCGTCCATGATTTGGCACCCGTGGCCGAGCTGGAGAACCGCGTGAACGATCTGCTGGGCATGTTGTTGCTTGCCGGGCCCAACGCGCAGCGCGAATGCAAGGCGCTGATCCGCAGCGTCGCGCACCAGCCCATCGACGACGGGGTGATCGCCCATACTGTCGAACGGATCGCTGCCGTGCGTGCGTCGCCGGAAGGGCGCGAAGGTGTCGCGGCGTTTCTCGGCAAGCGCACGGCAGCCTGGGTGCCCAAGGCGCTACGGACCGGAAAATGACAACGGCGCTTGCCCATTTCGACACGTGGCAACTCGTCACGCTCGCCGGAGCGCTGGGCTGGGCGAGCGGCTTGCGGCTTTACGCGGTGCTGTTCATCGTCGGCGGGGCCGGCTATCTCGGTTGGGTGGATCTGCCCGCGGGCTTGCAGATCCTGACGCATCCGTACGTGCTTGCGGCGTCGGGATTCATGTGTCTGGTCGAGTTTTTCACCGACAAAGTACCAGGTGTCGATTCAATGATGGATGCCGTTCATACGTTCATTCGAATCCCTGCCGGTGCCGTCCTCGCCGCCAGCGTATTTGGCGAAGCGTCGCCAGCGGCGATGGTCGCCGCGGCGATTCTCGGCGGCGCCCTCGCGGCGGGCAGTCACTTCACCAAAGCGGGCAGCCGCGCGGTCATCAATACGTCACCGGAACCCTTCTCGAACTGGGCCGCGTCGTTCAGCGAAGAGCTGGCAGTGGGCACCGTACTGTGGCTCGCGTTCGCGCATCCGCTGGCGGCGCTCATCATGCTCGTGCTGCTGATCGCGTTGATGATCTGGCTCTTGCCCAAGGTCTGGCGAATGATTCGCGGCGGCGTGCGCCGGGCGTTGAACTGGGTCGAGAGCCCCGTGCGCAACGCGCCAGCAGACCGGACCAAGTATTAGTGAGCACGCGAGTCGAGTATCCGGTCACCAGCGGCTGCTCCCGCGAGAGCAGCGCCTTACGCCGATGTTCACCAAGATCCTGATTGCCAACAGGGGCGAGATCGCGTGTCGCGTCGCGCGCACGGCACGGCGCATGGGAGTCCGTACGGTCGCCGTGTATTCCGACGCCGATGCGAACGCCTTGCACGTCGAGGTTTGCGATGAGGCGTATCGGCTCGGTCCGCCGGCGCCGCGCGAAAGCTATCTCAATGGCGAGGCGATCGTCGCGGTCGCGCGAGCCTCCGGGGCCCAAGCGATTCATCCCGGTTACGGATTCCTGTCGGAGAACGAAGCGTTCGCCTCCGCGTGCGCGCACGCCGGCATGGTGTTCATTGGGCCGCCCCCGGCAGCGATCGCAGCGATGGGCTCCAAATCGGCCGCGAAGATGATCATGGGCGACGCGCAGGTGCCGCTCGTTCCAGGCTACCATGGCGAAGACCAGGATTCGCGGTTGCTCGCGCGAGAAGCGAGGAAGATCGGCTTTCCGGTTCTGATCAAAGCCGTTGCCGGCGGTGGGGGCAAGGGCATGAAGATCGTGACCAAGGAGGACGAGTTCGCTTCCGCTTTGGCCTCCGCCCGGCGCGAGGCGAAGGCATCGTTCGACGACGATCGCGTGCTGCTCGAACGCTATCTGACTTCGCCGCGCCATATCGAAATTCAGGTTTTCGCGGACACTCATGGCGCGGCCGTGCACTTGTTCGAGCGAGATTGTTCGGTTCAGCGACGGCATCAGAAGGTGCTCGAGGAAGCGCCAGCCCCGGGCATGACGGTCGAGCGGCGACGAGCGATGGGCGAGACCGCGGTTGCCGCGGCCAGGGCGATCGGCTACGTCGGCGCCGGCACCGTCGAATTCATCGCCGAGCAGGACGGTACGTTTTATTTCATGGAAATGAACACGCGGCTGCAGGTCGAGCATCCGGTCACCGAGATGATTACCGGCTGCGATCTGGTCGAATGGCAGTTGCGCGTCGCCGCCGGCGAGCCGTTGCCGCTCGCGCAGGAGGCGTTGGCAATCCGCGGCCACGCGATCGAGGCGCGGATCTACGCCGAGGATCCCGACCGCGGCTTCCTGCCGTCGATCGGCCGCATCGCGCACTGGCGCATGCCCGAAGCAACCGACAGCGTGCGCGTCGACACCGGCGTTCGTGCCGGCGACGAGGTCAGCCCGTACTACGACCCGATGCTGGCCAAGCTGATCGTTTGGGGCGAGGACCGCCATCGCGCCTGCGCAGGATTGCTCGCCGCGCTGGCTGACTGCGAAGTGGCGGGGGTTTCGACCAATCTCGCTTTCCTCGAGCGTGTCGTCGCGCATCCGGCGTTCGCGAACGGCGACCTCGACACGGGCCTGGTCGACAAGCACCGCGAGGCGCTCTTTCCGCCCGCCGGAGCGACGCCGCCGCGCGCGTTGCTGGCCGCGGCGCTGGCCGAACACTTCGCGCAGCGTGACGCAATTGAAGCTGCCGCGGCGACGTCCGAGGATCCGCATTCACCCTGGAACGCCGGCGACGGCTGGTGGCCGAACCGTGCGTCCTTCGGCGTCACGCTGCGCTTCTCCGACGGCGACGTCGTGCACGATGTCGACGTACGGCAACGCGAACCAGGCGCCTTCGATCTCGTGCTCGCGTCGGGAGGCGTCGCCGCGAAAATCGTGCGTGACGGCACGCGGTTGTTGATCTACGCGGACGGCGAGCCGTTCGCTGCGAGCGTTGTGCCACTGGGCGAGGACCGCCAGGTATTCTCGCGGGGGCTGCGCCGCCGGCTTGGCTTTGTCGATCCGCTCGCGCACGCGGGAGAGGAGCAGCCGCACGCGGGCCAACTGATGGCGCCGATGTCGGGCGCGATCGTCGCCGTGCTGGTGAAACCCGGCGATCGCGTCGAGGCGGGCGCCGCGCTGTGCGTGCTCGAAGCGATGAAGATGGAGCACACCATCGTCGCGCCCGCGCCGGGGGTGGTCACGGCGGTCAACTGCGCGGTCGGCGATCGTGTCGCCGAGGGGGCCGACCTGGTCGACCTCGAAGACCTGCCGTAGCGAGGTCCTGGATCGAGATCCTGTTCCACCTGCCGGATCCGTCAGCGCCCGAATGGCTCCTTGCGTTCAAGCAGGCGTTGCCTGAGGCGCGCTTCCACGTGTGGCCTGAAATCGGCACCAAGCCGCTCGACTACGCGATCGTCACCGGGCCACGGGACGAGCACGTCGACGCGATGGCAAAGGTGAAGGCGGTTTTCAACCTCGGTGCCGGCGTCAACGCATTCGGGCGGATCCGCGCGCTGCCACCGGAGGTGGCGCTGATCCGGCTCGAGGATGCCGGCATGGCCGAACAGATGGCGGAGTACGTGGCGTACGCGGTGCTGCGCCGGTTTCGCGAGTTCGCGTTCTATGCGGGTGAGCAGGCGGCGAATCGCTGGACGCAGCGGGAGCCGCTGGACAAGCAGGCGTTCCAGGTCGGCATCCTCGGGCTCGGAATCATCGGCGCACGGGTCGCGACAACATTGCGCGCGCTGGGCTTTCCAGTGTCCGGATGGTCGCGCACGCCGAAGCAGGTCGAAGGCATCGCCACCCATGCCGGTCCGGAGGGCCTGGATGCCGTGCTGGCGGCGAGCCGGGTGCTGATCATCGTGTTGCCGCTGACGCCGGCCACCAAGGGGCTGCTCAACCGGCGCGCGCTTGCACGCCTCCCGCAGGGCGCCTATGTGGTCAATGTCGGCCGAGGTGCGCTGATCGTCGACGAGGACCTGATCGCACTCATCGACAGCGGTCACCTGGCAGGCGCAATGCTCGACGTGTTCAGCGCGGAACCGTTACCGCAGGATCACCCGTTCTGGCATCATCCCGTAATCGAGATGACACCTCACATTTCGGGGCTCACGCAAATCGCGGCGTCGGTCGAGCAGGTGGCGGCGAAGATCCGCGCGCTCGAACGCGGCGAGGCGGTCGGTGGGATCGTCGATCGATCGCGTGGCTATTGAGAATCCTCCATGGCACTGCTTCCTTCCGAACGCCTACCCAAACGCGTGCGCGTCGTCGACGTGGGGCCGCGCGACGGCCTGCAGAACGAGAAGGCCATCGTGCCGACCGAGGTCAAGGTCGCGCTGATCGAGCGCCTGGCCGACGCCGGCATTGCATCGATCGAAGCGACCTCGTTCGTGTCGCCGAAATGGGTACCGCAAATGGCCGATGCTGCCGAGGTCATGACGCGAATCCGGCGCAAGCCGGGTGTGAGTTACTCGGTGCTCACGCCGAACCTGAAGGGTTTCGAAGGCGCGCTCGCGGCGCGCGCCGATGAGATCGTCGTGTTCGGCGCGGCGAGCGAGCCGTTTTCGCACAAGAACATCAACTGCAGCATCGCGGAGTCGATCGAGCGCTTCGCGCCGGTCGTGCAGGCTGCGCGCGATGCCGGGATGCGCGTGCGCGGCGCGATCTCGTGCGCGCTGGGCTGTCCCTATCAAGGCGAAGTGAAGCCCGAGGCCGTCGGCTACGTTGCCAGGCTGATGCGCGACATCGGTGTCCACCACATTGGCGTTGCCGACACCATCGGGGTCGCCACGCCGGCGGCGACCCAGCGCGCGATGCAGGCGGCGCTCGCGGTCTTCCCGGTGGACCAGGTCAGCGGCCATTTTCACGATACCTATGGGCAGGCGCTCGCCAACGTGTACGCGTGCCTTGAACTTGGCATCGCGACCTTCGATGCCAGCGTCGCCGGTCTCGGCGGGTGCCCGTATGCAAAGGGGGCGACAGGAAACGTGGCAACCGAGGACGTCGTGTACCTGCTGCACGGCCTCGGCATCGAAACCGGCATCGATCTTCGCAAGCTGCGCGAGGCCGGCCGCTTCATTTCCGAGCACCTCGGACGGCCGACCGCGTCGCGGGTCGCGCGTGCGCTCGCGGCGAAGGATCCGGTCGCCGCATGAGCGAGGAACGGCTGGCCGCTGCGATGGCGGTGGCCTCTCCGTGCAACAGCGTATGCACGATCAACGCGGCGAGCGGACTGTGCGAGGGCTGCTTCCGCACGCTGGACGAGATCGCGGGGTGGAGCGTAATGGACGATGACGCCCGTCGGAGCGTCCTCGCCGCGATCGGCGATCGGCGCAGGCACGCGCCGGCCAAGCTAGGCGATGGCGAGCGCTGACTGGTACTTCGACTTCGTTTCGCCGTTCGCCTACCTGCAGAGCGAGCGGCTCGCAACGCTCGCGCCGGCGATCCGCATCCGCTACCGCCCGGTGCTGTTCGCGGGCCTGCTCGAGGCGCACGGCCACAAGGGCCCGGCGGAGATCGCCTCCAAGCGCCTGTTCAGCTACCGTTTCGTCGTGTGGCAGGCGCGAAGGCTCGGCATCCCGTTGAGGTTTCCCCCCGAGCATCCGTTCAATCCGCTGCCGCTGCTGCGGCTTGCGATCGCCTGCGAATGCGAACCCTCGGCCGTGCACCGCATGTTCCGGTTCGTCTGGCAGCAGGGCCGCCTGCCGGACCTGCCGATCGAGTGGGCCGAACTCGCGAACGAACTCGGCGTACCCGACGCGCAGGTGCGCATCGCGGACCCCGCCGTGAAGGAAGCGCTCCGCCGCAACACCGACGAGGCGATCGCACGCGGCGTCTTTGGCGTCCCTACGCTCGCGATCGGGGATGCGCTGTTCTGGGGACTGGATGCCACCGAGATGGCACGCGACTTCGTCGCGGCGGGCGGCCGTCTCGACGATCCCGAGTACGAGCGCGTGGCGAACCTGCCCGAGGGCGTCCAACGACGGGCCGGGAAGCAGCCCGCGAAAAGGCCTCGGACGCGCGTCATCGGCACTGCCAGCTGAAGGGTCCGACTCCGTACCGCTCAGTCGATGCCGCCGCGAATTCCGAGTGAACGCCTGACCTCGCCGGCGACGAAGAGCGCCTCCTGAAGGCTTGGCGCGAGACAGGTCACGTGTCCCATCTTGCGGCCACGGCGGGGTTCCGCCTTGCCATACAGATGCAGCTTCGCCTGCGGATGGCGAAGCACGCTTCCCCAGTCCGGTTCGCGGCGCGTCCCGCCGCCGGAATCGTCGAACCACAGCTCGCCGAGCAGGTTCTGCATCACCGCTGGCTCGTGTTGACGGGTGGCGCCGAGCGGGAGGCCGGCGAGCACCCGGGCCTGCTGTTCGAACTGCGAGGTCACGCAGGCGTCGATCGTGTAGTGCCCGCTGTTGTGGGGGCGCGGGGCGATTTCGTTGACCAGCACTGCGCCATCGCGGCTCACGAACATTTCCACGCAAAGTACGCCACGGTAGTCGAGCGCCGTGGCAACCCGCGTGGCGATGGCGCGAGCGTGGTTGGCAAGCGCATCGCCGACCCGCGCCGGCACGATCGAGACATCGAGGATGCCGTCGCGATGCCGATTCTCGGCGACCGGCCAGGTCGAAGTCTCGCCGCTGCCGGTCCGCGCGACGATCACCGAAACCTCGCAGGCGAGGTCGACGAATTTCTCGAGCACGCAGGCGACGTTACCCATGCGCGCGAACGCCGCCACGACCTCGTCCCGGCTCCCGACCCGGACCTGACCTTTGCCGTCGTAGCCCAGCCGCGCGCTCTTGACGATGCCTGGCAGGAGCGACGGGTCGGCGGCAGCCGCGTCCTTCTCGCCGGCAAGGACAAGGAAGGGCGCGACGTCGAAGCCACGGTCGGCAAGGAAGCGCTTCTCCAGGATCCGATCCTGCGCGATCGCGACGCTCGTCGCCGTCGGGCAGACGCGGGCGCTGCCGGCGAGGTACTCCAGCGCGGCGGCTGGGACGTTCTCGAACTCGGTCGTCACCGCGCGCACGATCGACGCGAGCCGGGCGAGTCCGGCTCGGTCCAGGTAGTCGGCGTGCACGTGGCGGTCCGCGACGCTTCCTGCGGGACTATCGCTGCCCGGATCGAGCACCGCGACCTTGTAGCCGAGGCTTTGCGCCGCCATGCAGAACATGCGGCCGAGCTGGCCGCCGCCGAGCAACCCCAGCCATTCCCCTGGCGGGATCGGCGTATCCGCGGGCTTCAATGTCATGCCGCAAGTGTGTTCGGCGCTGCGCGCCCGGCGGCGCTAGGCAGACTTTCCACGTGCGGGCGGCAAACGCATTGCACGCGCGAGCGCGGTCTGGTTCTGCCGGAACGTGGCGAGCCGCTTCGCGATCGCTGCATCGGTGGCGGCGAGCATCGCCGCGGCGAACAGGCCGGCGTTGGCGGCTCCGGCCTCGCCGATCGCGAACGTCGCTACCGGGATGCCCCTGGGCATCTGCACGATCGAATACAGCGAGTCCTCGCCGCGCAAGTACTTCGACGGGACGGGCACCCCGAGCACCGGCAGCATCGTCTTCGAGGCGAGCATGCCGGGAAGATGCGCGGCGCCGCCCGCGCCGGCGATGATGCAGCGCAGGCCGCGCGAGGCCGCGACCTCGGCGTATTCGAACATGTCGTCGGGCATGCGGTGCGCGGAGAGTACGCGGGTTTCATGCGGGATGGAGAGCGCGTCGAGCTCCGCGGCCGCGTGCCGCAGGATTTCCCAGTCGCTATCGCTGCCCATCACGACCCCGACCAGCGGCGCCGCAGACTTGCGCTTCGACATCGTTCCCCCGGTCGTCATCGCGTCCTTTCGCCGATCGATTCTAGCATCGCAACCCGGGTCCATTGCCCCGTCGCGGCCCTCCGCCGAACCCGTGCAGGGCGTGCCGCACGTCGGACCCGCGGCGACGCTTGAGCCGACCGGCGTGGCGATGGCCCTGGTTTGGAGCAAAATGATGCCGTGAACACGACTGCCACGCTGCTTTCGCGGATCCTGCTGGCGCTGCTGTGCGCAGGTTCGTCTGCAGGCGTCTCGGCGCAAGCGACTTCCGACGCGCGTTTCCTCGCGGCGAGGGTTGCCTTTGACAAGAACGACGCGCGCAAGCTGGCCACGCTCGCGCCCGCGTTGGCGGGCCACGTGCTCGACCCCTATGTCCAGTATTGGCAGCTGCGGCTCGGTCTCGATGGCGTCGAACCCGCGGCCGTGCATGCCTATCTCGCCAGGTACACCGGCACGCCGCTCGCCGATCAGCTCCGGGTCGACTGGCTGAAGTCGCTGGCGCATCGCGGCAAGTGGACGGCGTTCGGCCAGGACTATGCGTTCGTGTCCGGCGAGGACGTCGAACTCGCGTGCTACGCGGTCGAGTATCGCCGCCAACGCGATGGTGACGTGGCGCTCGCGATCGCGAAGCAGTACTGGTTTTCCGAAAAGGCCACGCCGGACGTGTGTGAGCCGCTGTTCGCCGCGCTGATCGCGAAGGGCGATCTGAGCAGCGACGATCGCCGGGCCCGCCTGCGCCTCGCGTACGAGGCCGGCAACCTGAGGCTGGCGTTTGCGATCGGGGCGAGTCTCGCGGGCCCCGAACGCGTTACCGAGGCCGAATTCGCGCGCATCGAGCGCGAGCCGCTAGCGGCGCTTGCGCGGGGCGAGTTCGCGTGGGCGCAACCCGCTGGCCGCGAACTCGCGCTGTACGCGCTCGAGCGGGCCGCGCGCCGCGACTCGACAGCGGCGCGGGCGGCCTGGGTGAAGTGGCGGATGCGGATGCCGGAAGGCGACCGCAACTACGGCAACGCGCGCCTTGCCTACCGCGCTTCGCGCCAGCACGTCGTTGACGCGCACCTGTACTGGCGGGAAGTGGGCGCCGCCGCGCTGTCCGACGAGCAGCACGCGTGGCGGGTGCGTGCCGCGCTGCGTGGAGCATCGTGGCCTGACGTCCGCGCCGCCATCGACGCGATGTCCGCCCAGCAGGCGAGCGAGGTGACGTGGCGCTACTGGCGCGCTCGCACGCTTGCCGCAACGGGCCATCCCGAGCAGGCGAAGGCACTCTACGAGGAACTGGCGAAGGAGTTTCATTTCTACAGTTTTCTCGCCGCCGAGGCGTTGGGCACCAGGATCGAGCCGGGTAGCCGGCCGCCAGCGCCTGCCGCCGAGGCGTTGGCCGCCTTCGGCGCACGGGCCGACGTTCGCCGCACCCTCAAGCTGGCCGAGCTGGACCTGCGTCCCGAGATGATCCGCGAATGGGCGGCGGTCATTCGCCCGCTCGACGACGAGGGTCTGCTGGTCGCCGCCGAGTACATGCGCCGTGCCGGTCTTCACGACCGCGCGATCAACACCGCCGAGCGCACCGCCTCGCGACACGACTTTGCAATTCGCTACCTGATGCCCTATTCCGCGCAGTTCGAAGCCGCCGCGCGCGAGCACGACGTCGATCCGGCGCTGCTGTTCGCCATCGCGCGGCAGGAATCCCGATTCATACCCGACATCGTGTCGTCGGCCGGCGCGCGAGGCCTGATGCAGCTGATGCCGGCGACGGCGCACTGGGTGGCGAAGCAGCTCGGGCAGAACAGCTATCAGCTGGCGCAGATCAGCGACATCGACACCAACACACGTTTTGGCGCGTACTACTTTCGCTATTGGCTCGAGCGACTCGACCGTCAGCCCGCGCTGGCCGCCGCTGCCTATAATGCAGGACCGAATCGCGCCGTGGCGTGGCGGCCGGCGGCGCCGCTCGAAGGGGCCGCGTGGGTCGAGACGATCCCGTTCAACGAGACCCGCGACTACGTCAAGAAGGTGCTGACCAACGCCATGTTCTACACGCGCGAGCTGGGCAAGCCCGAGGTGCCGATGGCGGTGCGGCTTTCCACTGTGGCGCCGCGAGCATCCGGCGGCGGAGCCCCGGCGGTGACGGCGGGCGGAGCGGTCGCCGTCGTCCCCTAACATGCCGCGGCGCATCCTCGTGCTGGGAGGCACGGGCTTCGTCGGCCGCCACGTTGTCGCGAAGCTTGCTGCTGCGGGGCACGAGGTCCTCGTGCCCACTCGCCGACTTTCGCGCGCACAGCACCTCGCGCCGCTGCCTACGGTAGAAGCCGTCGAAGCCGATATCCACGACTGGCGTTCGCTTGACGTGCTGGCAAGCCGGGTCGAGGTTGTTGTCAATCTGGTCGGAATCCTGCACGAGAGCGGCAGCGAGACGTTCCAGCGTGTCCATGTCGAGCTTCCGGCGAAGCTGATCGCCGCATGCGGGAGCGCCGGCGTTCGCCGCTTGCTGCACATGAGCGCGTTGACCGCGGCGACCGATGCGGCCAGCCGATACCTGCGCTCCAAGGGAGAAGCCGAGGCGTTGCTGAGCGCGTCGGGGCTGGATTGGACGATTTTCCGTCCGAGCGTGATTTTCGGTCGCGGGGATTCGTTCCTGAGCTTGTTCGCAAGGCTGCTGCGACCGATGCCGGTGGTGTTCCTAGCGGCCGCCGATGCACGCTTCCAGCCGGTCTGGGTCGAGGACGTCGCGCAGTGCTTCGCGCACGCGATCGAGGACGGGCGCACGATCCGGCAGCGCTACCAGCTCTGCGGTCCGCGCGTCTACACGCTGCGTGAACTGGTGCGGCTGGTGGCCGACACCTGCGGCACGCCACGGCCTATCGTCGCGCTCGGCCCACGTCTTTCCAGGCTGCAGGCGCGCGCGCTCGAGTTGCTGCCGGTCACGCTGATGACGCGCGACAACCTCGCTTCGATGAGCGTGGACAACGTCTGCAATGGAGGCTTTCCCGAGGTGTTCGGCGTGAAGCCTGCGGCGCTCGAGGCCGTCGCCCCGGAGTATCTGGCGCCGGCGGCGATCCGGAGCCGGTTCGATGCGTTCCGCGCGCGGAGCCGGCGATGATCGCGCTGCCGCTGCACAGCGGCGAAACCGTGCGCGGCTAGTGTCCTGAGTCAGGGATTCGTTGAAGAATATTGGCAATTCGAGCATCGCTCGCGCAAATGGGCCGCGTTCGCTTCCAGGCGCGACACCCCCGCACGGCGAGGTTGGTTACCTGCCGCGCGGGGGCAACAATGCCTGGGAGCGAACTGGCCCAGTTTGCACAACGAACTTCTGACTCGGGACACTAGAATGGCGAAACCGCTGCCCCAGCCGGTGCGCATCTATCGCGTCGGCGGCTCGGTGCGCGACGAGCTCATCGGCCGGCCGGTCGCCGACCGCGACTGGGTGGTGGTCGGCGCGACACCCGAGATCATGCTGGCGTCGGGCTACAAGCCGGTGGGCCGCGATTTCCCGGTGTTCCTGCATCCGGACACCGGCGAGGAGTACGCGCTCGCGCGAACCGAGCGCAAGCAGGGAACCGGCTACCGCGGTTTCGCGTTCTTCGCCTCGCCCGAAGTCACGCTCGACGACGATCTCGCGCGGCGCGACCTGACCATCAACGCGATGGCGCGCGCGGACGACGGAACCCTCATCGACCCCTATGGCGGCGAGTCCGACCTGAAGGCCGGCGTGCTGCATCACGTGTCGTCCGCGTTTGCCGAGGACCCGTTGCGCGTGCTCCGGGTCGCGCGGTTCGCGGCGCGCTTCGGCTTTGCCGTGGCGCCAGCGACCGAGGCGATGCTGCGTGCGATCGTCGCGTCGGGCGAGCTTGCAACCTTGGCCCCGGAACGGGTTTGGCGGGAACTCGCCGCCGGGCTGTCGGAGGAGGTGCCGTCGCGGATGTTCGCGGTCCTGCGAAGCTGCGGCGCGCTTCGCGCGCTGCTGCCGGAGGTCGACGCGCTGTTCGGCATTCCGCAGCCGAGGGCATCGCATCCCGAGATCGACACCGGCGTGCACGTGATGCAGGCCGTCGACCATGCCGCGCGGAAGGGCTTCGCGCTGCAGGTCCGCTACGCCGTGCTGACCCACGATCTCGGCAAGGCCGCGTCGCCGTCCACGAGCTGGCCCGCGCACCATCGCCACGAAGCCGCGAGCGTGCGGCGCGCCGAGCACGTGTCGGAGCGCCTGCGGGTTCCGACCGATTGCCGCGATCTCGCCCGGCTGGTCGCCCGCTGGCACGGCGTTGTGCATCGCGCGCACGAGTTGAGGCCGGCGACCTTGCTTGATCTTTTCGTCGCCGCCGACGCGCTGCGCCGGCCGGAGCGGCTGCGGGAACTCCTCGAAGCCTGCGAGAGCGACGCGCTGTCGCGGCCCGGCGCAGCGCCGAGCTACGCGCCGGCGGCGCTTGTGCAGCAGGCGTTCGCGGTCGTCCGAGCCGTCGATGCCGGCGCCGCAGCCGCCGATGCGCTCGCGCGCGCGTCGAAACGCGGCGAGCCTGCCGTCGGCGATGCGATCGGCAAGGCCGTACGCGCGACGCGGATCGCGGCGCTAAGGCGTTGGCGGGCGCAACCGCAACTCGTGCTTTTTACCGGGGGCCGGCGGGAATTCGGGGCTTGACAGGAATTGTGTGTCATTCCGAGGTAAAAATTAGGGTCAGACTCGACTTTCACGCTTGATTGCATCCAAGCCGGGCCGCGTCCGAAAGTCGAGTCTGACCCTAATTTTTAGGCTAGATGCGGTAGGCCACCGCGCGCATGACGTTCGCGGCGACGCGCATGGCCGCGCGTACCGGAAACGGCAGGCTCTCGCCTCCGGCGGCCAGCGCCATCGCGCCGTGCCGGGCCTCGTCGTCGCGCATTTTCTCGACGATCGCGCGGCTTTTCGCGTCCTGCTCCGGCAGTCGCCCGACGTGGCCGGTCAGATGCTCCTCGACCTGACGCTCCGTTTCAATCACGAATCCGAGACTGGTCGCGTCACCCGAGACGCCGGCGGCGACCCCGATCGCGAACGATCCCGCGTACCAGAGCGGATTGAGCAACGACGGCCGGTCGTCGAGTTCCGCAAGCCGCGACGCGGTCCAGGCAAGATGCTCTTCTTCCTCGCGCGCAGCCTCGGCGAAGCGGGCGCGCACCGCGGGATCGCGGGTGACGAGTGCCTGCGCGGCGTAGAGTGCCTGCGCGCAGACTTCCCCGGTGTGATTGACGCGCATCAGGCCGGCGGCGTGGCGTCGTTCGGCGGCGTCGAGATCGACGTCCGGCAACTTCGCGCCCGGAATTTCGCGAATGCTCGACGCGACTCCCGCCAGCGTGCGAAGCGCGCGGTCGAAGCCGACGATCAGCGCATCGAGCATGGGATCAGAAGTAGTGGGCGGCACCGACGATGAATCCGTTCAACTTGAGCCCGGTGAGCGAGCCCGTGGTGTAGGGATTGGACGAAAAGTTGTAGCCTGCGCGGGGCTCGTTGTCGAGCCGCACGTAGCCCGCATAGGTTAGCGTCCGCCGCGACAGCGGATAGGTGTAGCTCAGTTCGTACTGCCGTGCCCCGGTGTCGACGCCGCTGGCGAGCCCGCCGACCCGCACCGAAGCCGACGCCTTGCCCTCGGCGGCCTGACCGTAGAATGCATAGATCGACCCGGGGCCCGCGAGCACTGTCGCGCTCGCCGCATAGAAGTTACGCGACAGCGGCCCCACGGGGGTGTCGTAGCGCAGGCGTTCGTACAGGCCGGCGACGCGCACCTGGCCGAAGTTCCACGCACCGGCGACGGACAACGCCCAGTCGTTGAGGTCAGGGCCGCGGATCTCGCGATTGCGCTCGTAGGCGAGACCGCCCTCGAACGGCCCGTTGCTGTACGACGCCCCCAGACTCAGCACATGGCTGTCCCGGGTTTCCTCGCCCAGCGCGTAGTGGATGCTGCCTTCGAGGCCGTGCCATGCGGGGGAATCGTAGCGGATCGAATTGGCGAGCCGGGCGTCGAACCCGCCCGCGACTTTCGATAGCGATCCCTGCGACCACACCGCTGCCGTCGCCAGGATCGATGACTGGAGGGTGGGCACGTTGCCGAAGATCGGCATGATGTCGTCGTAGGGGGTGAGGAAGTTCCCGACCTTGACGGTGCCCCAGTCGGCGTCCAGGCCGAGATAGGTCTCGCGGGTGGCCAAGGTGGTGCCACCGGTATCGGCGGCAATGCCCGACTCGATCTGCCAGACCGCCACCAGGCCATGCCCCAGGCTTTCCGCCCCGCGGAGGCCGAATCGGGAAGTGTTGGACGAGACCCGCGTCACGGTGGGCGCAACGCCGTCGGCGCTGTGACCTCCCACCACCTCGACGCTGAGATTGAGCAGGCCGTACAGCTGCGCGACCTGGGCCGCTGCGCGTGACGGAACAGCTGCAAGCGCTCCGAGCAGAAGCAGCGATGCCGCAGCGGCGAGCGGGACGGGAAGGCGGGAGCGTGAGCCCATTTGCGAAACGATACTAAGCGAAAAACGCCGGCAAAGTCGCGCTGCCGCCGCTACGCGCGCCGGCGCCAACCCATGTGCGTCAAATCGGCGGCCGAATTCGGTCGCGAATTCCCGCCAGGGCAAAAAAAACGGGCGTCCGAGGACGCCCGTCGATGCGCTGTTGCGTTCCGGAAAACCGGGGCGCGTCGCCTAGAAGTTGTGCCACATGCCGATCGCGAAACCGCTCAGGTCGAGGCCGAGTGTTCCCCCGAGATACGCGTTGCTGCCGTAGTTGTAGCTGGCGCGCGAATCGTTGTAAAGGCCCGACCAGCCGCCAAACATCGCGGTGCGCTTCGACAGCGGGTACACGTAGGTGACCTGGTAATGGTTGGCGGCGGTGTCGTTGCCGCTTTGCAGGCCACCGACGCGCGGGCCGTTACCGGTGCCGTCATTGGCGTGCATCCAGAAGGCCTGCAGCCTGCCCGGGCCGACCGGCGCGATCACGGTAACACCGTAGAAGTTGCGCTTCAGGCTGCTCCCGGGGGCGGCCACGGTTGGCACGGTTTCGTAGTCGAGCCGCTCGTAGAGAGCGACGACGTTCACGACGCCGAAGTCCCACCCGGCGGTGGCCGTAAACGTCCAGTCGCTGAGGCCCGCCCCGCGAACGTTCTTGTTCCCCTCATACCCGATACCACCCACGAACGGGCCGTTGCGGTAGGTGCCGGACATGGACAGCACATACGGATCGGTTGTGCCGTTCTCGCTGTCGAGCGAGAGGGCGATGCCGGCGTCGAAGCCGCCCGTTCTCGGCATGTCGTAACGGATCACGTTGGACAAGCGGGCGTCGAACGAGCCCTGTGCCTTGCTGTAGCCGCCGTTGTTCGCCCAGATCGAGGTCGCGGCGAAGATCGAGGTGTTCAGCGTGATGGTGCCGAAGATCCCGGTCAGGTCGTCGTACGGAACGGTCATGCGACCGAACTTGACCGTGCCCCATCCGCCCTGGAGGCCGACGAACGAGTCGCGACCGGCGAGCGTGCCGCCACCGGTGTCGGCTGGGGTCGACGACTCGATCTGGAAGATCGCGTTCAGTCCACCACCCAGCGACTCGACCCCACGAAGACCAAAGCGGGACGAGTTTTCGGAGAGGCGCGAGACGTTCGGGTTGCTCCCGTTCACGTCGATGTATTCCAAGTTCAGGTTCAGGCGGCCGTACAGCGTAACGTTCGCCGTTTGCGCCTGCGCGGCCAGCGGCGCGGCCAGTACAGCCGCGACAGCGACGGCGACGAGCTTCTTCTTCATGAAGTGTCTCCTCTGACGGATAAAATTGGCGAGGGGACCAATTGCTTCATTTACCCCGCCATCGAAGCCTTCTCAGGGAAGTCGAGAAGTTGCAGCCATTGTGCCAAACCCGCTAGGCTCGAAGGAAGCACAACGGCAGAAGGGCGCGGCGGGACCCCCGAGCCTGTTGTGCGGAAGCAACAAGACCGGCGTTCGTTGCCCCGCCTCAGACATCGGAACTGGCTCATAACATCCTGATCGGACGGGAAAAGATGCGCGCTTTCGGGCGATCGTGGGTTTGCGGGCGGCCGCGGGGGTTTTTTCGCGGTTTTGGCCGGCCAGGACTGGGGTTGCTCGCCCCAGCGAGCCGCCGCGAACGCCCCATTCCTCTCGCTCGAGCGCCATGACCTGCGCCGTCGGCCGGACCCAGTCGACGCCCCTGTGACAGCCACTTTCGTCGCTCTGGCCGCGTCGCTGGCCGCCTCGGCAGCGGCGGTCCGGGTACTCATTCGCTGGGCGCGCTGGATGCCGCACGCATCCCAGGACGGCCGGGGCCTGCACGAAGGGCGCGTGCCGCGGGTGGGCGGCCTTGCGATCTGGGCAGGACTGAGCGTCCTCCCCTTCGTTCCCGACTCGTTGCCGTTCGGCTGGCCCGTGGCGCTCGGCGCGGCGCTGTTGGTCGGGGCAATCTCGCTCGCCGACGACTTTCGCGGCGTCCCGGTGGCAGTGCGCCTCGCCGTCCAGCTTGTCGCTGCGCTATCCGTTGCTGCTGCGCTGCTCGGCGACGCAGGCGCCGTGATACCGATCATTGCCGCAGCACTCGCCATCGCGTGGGGAAGCAACCTGTACAACTTCATGGACGGCAGCGACGGACTCGCCGCAATGATGAGCATCGTCGGATTCGTGTCACTCGGTGTCGCTGCCGCGATCACCGGCACCCCCTGGCTCGCCTACGCCATCGTCGTCTGTGCCTGCATTCCGTTCCTGATCGCCAACCGGCCGCCGGCCGCGATGTTCATGGGCGACGTGGGCTCGGTGCCGCTGGGCTTCCTCGCCGCGTCGGTGGGACTCGCCGGCGTCGCCGCATCGACCTGGCCGGCCTGGTTTCCCTTGCTGGTGTTCCTGCCCTTTGTCGCCGATGCGTCCGTCACGCTGCTCGCCCGCGGGCTTCGCGGCGAGCGGCTCTGGCGTGCGCATCGCGAGCACTACTACCAGCGCCTGAACCGTCTGGGGGCGGGCCACCGGGGCACGCTTGCGGTCTACGTCGCGGCAATGCTCGGCTGCGGGGCAACGGCGCTCGCCTGCCTCGCGTTCGCGCCCGGCGGCGGCGCACTGGCGCTTGCCCTGGCGGCCGGGTTCCACCTGATGGGATTCCTCGCCATCGACTATCATTGGCGCAACCACAGGTTGCGCGACAAGCAATGACCGGCATTTCCAACTGGCGCGCCTCGCTCGCCTTCGCACACGACGTGGTCGCGGCGGCGATTGCCTGGGCGTCCATCTACTGGCTGCGCGTTTCGCTCGACGCCGACCTGCCGTATCGCGGCGAAATGCTGCGCACGCTGGCGCTGATCCTGCCGCTGCAGGCTGGCGTGTTCCTGATGTTCGGGCTCTACCGTGGCCTGTGGCGCTTCGCGAGCCTGGTCGACCTGAAGCGCATCCTGTTCTCCGCGGGCCTGGGCGCGCTGCTGATTCCGCTGGTGCTGGTGATGCTGCGGCTCGACGCGGGGGTGCCGCGAAGCGTCCTGGTGCTCTATCCGCTGGTGCTGGTCTTCCTGATGGCGGGCAGCCGCTTCGCCTACCGCATCTGGAAGGAGCACCGCCTGTACAGCCCGCTTGCCGCGCTCGGCGAGCCGGTGCTCGTGGTTGGTGCAGGGGACGCCGGCGCGCGGCTTGCCAAGGAACTGGAGCGCAGCCGCCAGTGGCGCGTGGTCGGCGTGCTCGACGACGACCCGGGCAAGCGCGGCCGTCAGCTTCGCAGCGTCGCGGTGCTCGGGCCCATCGCCGAACTCGCGCACTGGGCCGACGAGTACGGCGTGCGCAAGGCGATCATCGCGCTGCCGTCATCCAATCACGCGGTGCGGCGGCGGGTGACGGAGCTGTGCGCGGCGGCGGGGATCGAGGCGCTGACCGTGCCGTCGTACGAAGACCTGATCAGCGGCCGCTCGGCGCTGTCCGCGATCCGCAACGTCGAACTCGACGACCTGCTCGGCCGCGATCCGGTCGAGCTCGACAACGCCGGCATGGCCGAATGGCTCGGCAACCGCGTGGTGATGGTCACCGGCGCGGGTGGCTGGATCGGGGCGGAGTTGTGCCAGCAGATCGCGCGCTTTCGTCCGGCGAAGCTGGTGCTGTTCGACGTATCCGAGGCGGCGCTGTACGCGATCGTGACCACGCTGGCGGATGCCTTTCCCCTGCTCCCGGTCGCAAGCGTCGTCGGCGACGTTAAGCACGCGGCGCTGATCGACGAGGTGCTGTCGCGCGAGCGGCCCGAAGCGGTCTTCCACGCCGCGGCGTACAAGCACGTGCCGTTGATGGAAGAGACCAACGCGTGGTCGGCCGTGCGCAACAACGCCTACGGCACCTGGGTGCTCGCCCGCGCGGCTGCCGCCGCGCGCGTGGAGAAGTTCGTGCTGGTGTCGACCGACAAGGCGGTCAATCCGACCTCGGTGATGGGTGCTTCGAAGCGCCTCGCCGAGATCGTCTGCCAGAGCCTTGCCGCCGGACCGACGCAGTTCGTGATCGTCCGCTTCGGCAACGTGTTTGGCAGCGCGGGAAGCGTGATTCCGCGCTTTCGCGAGCAGATCGTGCGTGGCGGTCCGGTCACCGTGACCCATCCCGATATCACCCGGTTCTTCATGTCGCTGTCCGAGGCGACCCAGCTGCTGCTGCAGGCTGGCCTGCAGGGGAGGAGCGGCGAGATCCTGGTGCTCGACATGGGCGAGCCGGTGCGTATCGTGGACCTCGCGCGCGACATGATCCGCCTGTCGGGCGCCGATCCCGCCCGCATCGACATCGTCTTCACCGGCTTGCGCCCGGGCGAGAAATTGTTCGAGGAGCCGCTGGCGACCGAAGAGGCCACCAAGCCCACGCGACATCCCAAGCTGTTCATCGCCGAGGCGAGGGTAGCCAACATGGACGCGATCCGGCAGATGGTCGCGTGGTGCGAACGCGATCGAGCCACAGGCGACGCCGAGGTCCGCGCGCGGCTCAAGGGCTGGATTCCCGAATATGCGCCGCTCGCCGGCGCGCCAGTCGCGCCGATTCCCACCGAGCCCCGGTCCGACGACAAGGCGCCGCTGCCGCTACGGGCGCCGAGGCGGGGCTAACCAGGCCGATGCAAAAGCCGTCCGGGCATTGGGTGCCTGACGGGAAGGCGTAGTTGCGCCTTTTGCATCGGGAGGGGATTCAGGCGGTCGCCTAGGGGCGGCGCGCATTGGCCACTTCGGGCGCCCGCCGCCAACAGCACGCAACAACGCGCGTCATACGCGGCGCCGTGGATTTCGAACCGTCCTGCACGGGCTCTAGGCGCGTCGCCCCAACGCCGCAAGCCGCAACGCTCCTGCGCCGAGCAGCAGCGCGTGCGCTGCGAACAGGATTTTCCCGTTCGCCCGAAAGAAGAAATCGTCGGTCAGGTTCTTGACCACGAACGCCACGAGCACCGCGAGTCCCAGCGTGCCGAGCCGGCCGAGTTCGGTGTCGCCAGAGCGCACGAAAGCCAGATAGCGCGAGGTGAGCGCGCCGATCATCGCGAGCAGCAGTCCCAGCCCGATCGCGCCGGTCTGCAGCCATTGGCCGACGAACATGTTGTGCGGATGCGTGATCAGCGCATTGCCGGAGTCCGCGCGCATCCGGTCGGCGAGAATCTGCAGGCCGTAGCCGTGTCCATGCCACGGGCGCTCGCGAATCTGGGCCGCCGCGTGCCTCCAGAGCGCGAGGCGCGGATCGGCGGCCAGCGTCTGGGCAACCGAAGTCTCGGGCGCGTAGACCTGCACCGCGCGGTCCCGCGCGGCTTCCGCGAACAGCAGCACGAATGCCAGCAGCAGCGCTCCCCCGACCGCGGCGACACGCGGAAGCGGCAGCGCCGGGCGAACGTATAACGCGATCACCACGACGCTCGCCGCGAACGCCAACCAGACGATGCGATTGTCCGACATCCGCGCGGTGACCAGCACCAGCACGAAGACCAGCGCCCCGACCGCCGCTGCGCGCGGCCCCGTGTTGGTTCCCAGCGGCGGGCGCCACGCGAGCAACAACAGGAACGGCGCGACGGTCGCGAGGTAGGTCGAAAAGGCGCCGACGCCGCGGTGCGCGAAGTTCGCGTCCCACCCCGCCGCCGACCAGTGCATGCCGACCGCAGTTATCGTCCAGAACGCGAGGCTGGCGAGCAGGGCGCCGGTTATCACGCGGAACCCGTCCGGCACGGTCGCGGCGAAGTAGAAAATCACCATCGTGACGAGTGTCCACAGCACGTCGCTCTTGAGTTCCCGCAGGGTGGACGCCGGGTCGACCGACCAGACCAGCGACGCGGCGGCCCAGCCGGCCCAGGCCAGCACCGAGAGCAGCACCGCGCGACCTGGTGTGGGCGGCCGCTGCGATGGATCGCGCGCCGCGGCGACGATGAGGATTGTGCTGAGCGTCGCGCCGACTGCGAACGCGAGCGAACGCCAGAACGTCAGCGTATTGGTCGGGAGCAGCGCGAGGTAGGCGGCGGCCGCGGCCACCAGCGCCCGGCGACAACGATCGATCATGGAAGGGGCGAGACCGGGCCGTCGATAGTAACCGACGACCCGTAGCGTGCTACACGCGACACGCTGGTCTTGGGTGCTAGAGTGTCGTTCGTCCGGAGCGATGGCCGATTGCCGGTCGACGTCGGCAGCGGTCGACGCGCGAGGGCCGCGCACCCGGCGCTTTCCCCTTCCCCATGCCCAAGCTCACGTTCGTCACCGGTCGGCAGCATCAGGCGTGGCGCGACCTCGACGCGTGGTCGGAAGGCGACATCGATCGCTTTGGCGCTCGCTTTCGCAGCGGCGTCGACGTGTGGATCGTCCAGACCTATCTGCACGTCCGCGATGCGCTGGCGGCAGACGGCTGGAAGGTCGCGTTGGCCGCGGGCTTCGAGCCTGGTGCGATCTGCGTTGCTCACTGGGATGAGCTGCACCGGTTGCGCTGGCGTGCGCCGCTTGCGTACCTGATCGGGGTGCGGGTCGACCGGCCGCCGCTCATCGTCGCCGACAAGGTCGTGCTCCAGAACACGCTGGTCGCCGACGATGCCACGCAGGTCGG
Source organism: Casimicrobiaceae bacterium (assembly GCA_046714435.1). Lineage (GTDB taxonomy): Bacteria > Pseudomonadota > Gammaproteobacteria > Burkholderiales > Casimicrobiaceae > VBCG01. The sequence continues at coordinate 19,325 of JBKKAZ010000166.1, read as the reverse complement.
CATGCCGTCGTGGCCGCAACCCGGCATCCTGCGCCGCCGCGACGAACGGGGCGACGAGGTGAAGCGCGTCGGCTATTTCGGCCGACTCGAGTGGACGCCCTCGTTCTTCGTCGATCCCGCCTTTCGGCACGAACTCGCCGGGCTTGGACTCGAGCTGGTATTCAGCGAGCACGACTGGCAGGATTATCGCGACGTCGACGTCGTGATCGCGCTCCGTACGGCGCCGCCATCGTTGTTGCTTCACAAGCCGGTCAGCAAACTCTCCAACGCGTGGCTCGCCGGCGTACCGGCCATCGTCGGCCCCGAGCCTGCCTACCTTCAGCTCAAGCGCTCCGAGCACGACATGTGCGTGGCGGACGACGCGGCTGGCGTGATCCGGGAACTTACCCGCCTGGTTCGCGAACCGGGGCACTACGCGGCGATGCGGGCGCGAGCGAGCCAGCGCGCGAGCGAATTCGACGTACCCACCATTCGCGCACGCTGGCTCGCATTTTTCCGCGAGCGCGTCGCACCCGCATTCTCGCAGTGGCAACAAAACGATGCATCGCCGTGGCGGCGCTACCGGTGGTATTTCGGGGCGCTCGCCGCCGAGCGGGTTGCGGCCAGGCGGTTTCGCTCGGAGCTGATGCGCGAGCTGAAGGCGTTGGCGATCAGCCCATCCGCATCGTCCAAAGCCCTCACGGCGACCGAAGACTAGCAGCGGGCTCGACCAGACATCGGTGCAAGCCTCGCTCATGCTGCGCTCGTCGTGGCGGCGCGGGGCCGAAGCTGCCCTCCACCTCCTGCGCGGGTGCAGGGCGTGAAGGGCGACCCGCATTGCGGCGCGCAGTTCCACGAGTCGGCCGGCACTCACGGGACCCGTTCCGCGAGCGCACGGCGGAACACGCTCTCCATCCGGTCGAGCATCGCGTCGAGCGTGTACCGCGACGACACGAACGCGTGGGCGCGCGCCGCCTGCGCCGTCGCCAGCGCCTGGTCCGCGAGCAGTCTGTCGATGCCGCCGGCCAACGCGTCCGGATCTTCCTTCGCGACGATCGTGGCGGTTTCGCCGGCGCGGGCGATCTCGCCGATCGCGCCCGCGTCGGTGGTGACGCAGGGTATGCCCGCGAACATCGCCTGCAGCAGCGCCTGCGGCACGCCCTCGTTCGCATAGGAGGGCAGCGCAAACACGTCGAGCGCGGCGAGCCAGGCCGCCACATCGTCTTGCTGGCCGGCGAACCTTACCCGCTGCGAAAGATCGAGCGCCGCGACCTGAGCGTGCAGCGCCTCGCGCTGCGGCCCGTCGCCCACGATCAGCAGCTTGGCGTCGCGGTGCCGGAGTCGCGCCAGCGCCTCTACCAGGTAGCGGTGCCCCTTCCAGCTCCTCAAGGTCGCGACGATCCCCACCAGCGGCGATTGCTGCGGGAGCAGCAGCGCCGCGCGGGCTTCACGCCGCGTCAGGCGGCCATAGCGCGAGGGGTCGATTCCGGTCGGCACCGAATCCACGCGCGCCGGATCGAGTCCGTTGTCGCGAACCAGCGCTCGCGCAAGCGCATCCCCGGTGGTCACGGTTCGCGCGGTGGCTCGGCAGTAAAGCCACTGCGACGCGGGATTGGTCGGAACTGCCACCGAAACGTGGCGCGTGCGGATCAGCACCGGCTTGCGGCGCCCCCGCAGCGCGAGCGCCTGGCAGGCCAGTGCGGCGAGCCAACTGTCGGTCGAGCTGTGGGTGTTCACGATGTCCGCGGGACGCGCGCCAAGCGCTCGCGTCAGCGCGACAAGTCCCGCGGGGCGCTTGCGCCCGATCGGCAGCGCCGTCACCGGCACGTCGAAGCGCGGGGCTTCGGCGAGGATGCGCGAACCCTCGGCGGCGTACACGACCACGTCGTGTCCGCGGCGCCGAAAGCCCTGGGCTTCGGTGAGGATGCGGATTTCCTGCCCGCCCCAGCCTGTCGACGCTTCGGTATGGATGATCGTGAGCGGACGCGCGAGCGCCGTCATGCGTTCTCGATGGAGGGCGCGCCGAACTGGATCCGGTGGAGGCGCGAGTACAGCCCGCCGCGTCCGAGGAGTTCGTCGTGCGTCCCCTGCTCGACGATGTGCCCTTCGTCGAGCACCAGGATCCGGTCCGCGTGCTCGATGGTCGACAGGCGATGCGCGATAACCAGCGTCGTGCGGCCGCGCATCAGCATGTCGAGCGCGGCCTGCACCTGGCGTTCGGACTCCGAATCGAGCGCGGAAGTTGCCTCGTCGAGGATCAGGATCGGCGCGTTCTTGAGAATCGCGCGGGCAATCGCGATCCGCTGGCGCTGGCCGCCCGACAGGCGCACGCCCTGTTCGCCGACCATGGTTTCGAATCCGTCGGGCAGTGCGCGGATGAACTCGAGCGCGTTCGCGGCGTCCGCTGCGCGCTCGATGTCGGCGCGTGGCGCGTTCACCATCGCGCCGTACGCGATGTTGGCGGCGACCGTGTCGTCGAACAGCTGCACGTCCTGCGACACCAGCGCGACATTGGCGCGCAGGCTCGCCCGGGTCAACGTGGTGATGTCGTGGTTGTCGACAAACAGCCGGCCGGCGGACGGCTCGTAGAAGCGCGGGATCAGCATGACCAGCGAGGTCTTGCCGCTGCCGGAGGGACCGACCAGTGCGACGGTCTCGCCGGGCGCGACGGTGAGCGAGATGTCGCGCACCGCCTCGCGATCGTTGCCGGAGTAACGAAACGACACCCGGTCGAAACGAAGCTCGCCGCGCGCGCGCGAAAGCTCGACGCTGCCGCCGTCCGGCTCTTCCTCGCGGTCGAGCAGTCCGAAGATGCTTTCGGCGGCAGCCATGCCGCGCTGGATCTCCGCGTTGACGCCGGAAAGCGATTTCAGCCGATCGAGCATCATGATCAGCGCGACCGTATAGGACGCGAACGCGGCGAAGTCGAGTTGCCCCGCCTCGCTTTGGGCGAGCGCCGCCCAGACGATGAAGCCGACCGCAAGCGCTGCCAACACCTGCGTGATCGGCGAGCTGGCGGCGCCCGCCGATGACTGTTTGGTCATCGACTGGCGCAGCCGGTTGGCCGCATCGACGGCGCGGGCTCGCTCGTAGGCCTCACCGCCGAACACCCGCACGATGCGGTGGCCGCCGATCAGCTCCTCGAGCACATGGGTCAGCGATCCGGTGCGCGACTGGATGTCACGCGCGAGCCGGCGCAGCCGGCGGCTGAAATAGCGGATCACCACGCCGACGATGGGCAGCACCACCAGCGTCATCAGCGTGAGGCGCCAGTTGAGGTAGATCATCCAGCCAAAGCTCGCGGCGATCGTCAGCAAGCTGCGAATCGCGACGCCAATCGTGCCCGACGCCGCGCTCGCGAGCTGGTGCGCGTCGAACGTCACCTTCGATTGCACGACCCCGCCGGCGTGCGCGTCGTAGTAGCTCGTGGGCAGTCGCAGCAGCTTGTCGATCAGTTGACGGCGCAGGTCGTAGACCACGCGATGGCCGGTCCAGGCCATGCCGTACCCGGAAACATACGAACCGATCCCGCGCAGCGCGAACACGCCGACGACGGCGAGCGGCAGATACCTGGTCTTGTCGGGATCCGGATTCTGGAAGTTGCGGATGATCGGAATGACCAGCCAGGCCATGACGAGGTCGCCGGCGGCGACCACGACCATGCCGACAAACGCGATCGCGAACGCCCACCAGTAGGGGCGAACGTAGCGCAGCAGTCGGAGATAGAGATGAAGGCCGGCGGCCATCGTCGCGGGCGTTGATCGAGGCGCCACGGCCGCTTGCAGGCGCCGCTTGAGGGGCGGCGTTGCGGCGCGAACTACAACGCGCGGCAGTATACCGTACCGCGTGTGCGGATTCGGGCTGCGGCAGTCTCGCTAGGCGATGGGCTTGCCGTCGCCGTCGCTCGCCGGCGTCGCGGGCTCGGGGCCGGCAGCGCGTGCTCCTGCCGGGGGAACTTCGGCGGGCGCATGCGCCTTCGCCGCCGGCGTTCCCCGGAGCGCGCGAAGCTTTCGCGCGGCGTCGTTCTGCTGCTGCCGCGCGCTCGCTTCGAGCAGTTCCTTGTACAGCAATACCAGCGCAAGCGTCATCGCTTCCGGCGTCAGCGGCAGCGCGGCACTGCGGGCATTGTCTCCCATGCGTTCGCGGGTCGAAGGCTCCGCCAGCACACGCATCTGGGCGACGAGTGCCGCCACGTCGCGGGAGGGACACACCAAGCCGGCGCCATGCTCGAGCACGAGTTCGGCCGCACCGGATTTGGTGCTGGTGATCACCGGGAGGCCGGTCGCCATCGCCTCGAGCGCCGCATTCGGGAACGGATCGTAGATCGTCGGCAGCACGAACACGTCGGCCGCGCCAAAAAAAGGCTTCGGATCCTGCTGCGGTCCGGTGAACGTGACCCGCTCGCCGACCCCCAGCGTCTGGGCGAGCGCGCGGTAGCGCTCGACACGCTTGTCGCGGCCGACCACCACCAGGTACGTGGATGCGGGAAGTGCCGCGAGCGCCTCGATGGCCGTTGCCACGCCCTTGCGCTCGAATCCGGAGCCCACCAGGAGGTAGACAATTGCATCGTCGCCGATGCCGAGCTTCGCGCGGGTGCCCGCGCGCGCCGCTCGCAACGCGGGACTGAAGGCCTGCGAGTCGACGGCGTTGCGGATCACGCGCAGCTTCGTCTCGGGCACGTTGAATCGCTCGCGGATCTCGTCGCGCACCATCGCCGAGTTGCAGATCACCGCCTGCAGCAGCGGGCTCGCGAACAGCTTGCGCTCGGTCGCGAGCACGTAGCGATGCCAGAGGTTGGCGCGCACCGATGCGCGCTTCCACCACGGAGCGCCCGCCAGGCGTTGCTCCAGCCACACCGCATGCACGCCGTCACCCGCCCGATACACGTCGCAGGCGAGCAGCCGCTCGTGGGATTGAACCAAGTCGATTCTCGCCCGCCCGATCTCCCGGGTCACCGCGCGCGCAAAGCCGAGGTCACGCCACAGACTGCCGAGGTAGAACGGGTCGATGACGTGCGGCTCGATCAGGTTGAGCCGCGTCTCGGGCCACTCGCGCGTGTAAAGCGTGATCGCCACGTTGCGCTCGAGCAGCGCCTCCAGCGCGGCTTCCACGAAGCGTTCTGCGCCGCCGTAGGGCGTGTAACGCTGGCGGATGATCGCCAACCGCATCACGGGTCCCCCCCGGGTTCCCTGGCGATCCCGCGCCAGCGGGGCCGCCGGGGCAGTTTGGGCCAACGCGGCGGCGCCTTCGGGTCGGGCGAGACGGGCGTCATGGCCGGAAACGATAGCAAACTTTGCTCGCCCACGCTTCCCGGACCGGCCTCGCGGGTCAGCGCTTACTGCGTCCCGACCGCGCACCGGAGAGGGCGTCGCCTTCGGGTACAATCCCAACCTCGCCTGTACTTCCCCCGCGAATCCATGAGCCCCGAGGCGGTGAGCCCGGCCGTCAAGGCGCAAGTCCTCGCCGAGGCGCTGCCCTATATCCAGCGCTTCCACGACAAGGCCATCGTGGTGAAGTACGGCGGCAACGCGATGACCGAGCCGGCGCTCAAGGCCGGCTTCGCGCGGGACGTCGTGATGCTGAAGCTGGTGGGCATGAATCCCGTCGTTGTGCACGGAGGCGGCCCCCAGATCGGCGACCTGCTGAAGAAAATGAACATCGAAAGCGAGTTCCGGCAGGGCATGCGGGTCACCGACGAGCGGGTGATGAACGTCGTCGAGATGGTGCTGGGCGAGCTCAACCAGGAAATCGTGGGCCTGATCAACCAGCACGGCGGTAAGGCGGTGGGACTCACCGGCCAGGACGGCAAGTGCATTCAGGCGCGCAAGATGCTCCTCAAGTCGGAGGACGGCAGCGACATCGACATCGGTTTCGTCGGCGAGATCGAGCGCATCGATGCCGAACTGATCCAGTTGCTCGACTCCCGCGATTTCATTCCGGTGGTGGCGCCAATCGGCGTCGGCCGCGACGGCGAGGCGTACAACATCAACGCCGACCTGGTGGCCGGCAAGCTCGCCGAGACGCTGCGCGCGGAAAAACTGGTGCTGATGACCAACACGGTTGGGGTGATGGACAAGCATGGCGCGCTGCTGACCGGCCTGACCGCGAGCGAGATCGAGGCGCTGTTCGCCGATGGCACGATCCACGGCGGCATGCTGCCGAAGATCGGTTCCGCGCTCGACGCGGTGCGCAGGGGCGTCGCGAGTTCGCACATCATCGACGGTCGCGTCGAGCACGCGTTGCTGCTCGAGGTGCTGACCAGCCAGGGCGTGGGCACGATGATCCGCGCCGACCCGGAGACAGCGCCCTAGCGCGCCGCGCGGGACGCTTAGAGCCATGGCTGCCAAACCGGGCGAACGCCGTCTGCAGATCCTGCAGACGCTGGCCGCGATGCTCGAGAGCCCGCGCGGGGAGAAGATCACCACCGCGTCTCTCGCGGCCCGGCTCGGCGTCTCCGAGGCCGCGCTCTACCGCCATTTCGCGAGCAAGGCGCAGATGTACGAGGGCCTGATCGAGTTCGTCGAAACCACGCTGTTCTCGCTGGTGAACAAGATCCAGTCGGAGACCTCGGACGGCGCGACGCAGGCCGAGCAGATCGTCGCCATGCTGCTGGGGTTCGCGGAAAAAAATCCGGGCATGACGCGAGTGCTGATCGGTGAAGCGCTGGTCAACGAGGACGAGCGGCTGCAGGCGCGGATCAACCAGCTCTACGACAAGCTGGAAGCGGCGCTGCGCCAGTCGATCCGCGTCGCGCAGATGGCGAACGCGTGGCACGGCGATGCGGCCGCGGATGCGTCGGTGCTGTTCTCGTTCGCGCTGGGGCGATGGCAGCTCTACGCGAAGACCGGTTTCAAAAAGCTCCCCAAGGACGGCTGGGAGCTCGCGCGGAAGTTCCTGTTCACCTAAAACAAGACCCGACGGGCATATCAAGCGCGGCCCTTCGGCCGCGCCTCATGCACACTCGCTGTTGCTCCCTTCGCGCGTAGCATTCAACGATGATTCCTGAGCACGCTTGCAATCCCGGGCATTCACCCGCCTGGCTGCGGCGGGGCGCGTTGCTCATCGCCACGGCGCTGGTCCTCGTCGCCTCATGCCCGAATGTCGGGGCGCAAGCGCGTGCCGGCGACGACGCTGCAGTGGCACCGTCACCATTTGCCGCGGCATTCGTCAGATTCGAAGACGCGCTCGCGCCGCGGCTATTCGGTGCCGACGATGCGGCGAGCCGGTGGCTTTCGGGCCGGCTGTCGGGGCTGGAACCGGCGGCGCGCGCCCGCGACTACGCGAGCGCCGTGGCGCGCGATCCGGGCGAACTGCTGTACGTCGCGAGCCTCGCCGAGACCTGCATGGATGCGACGGTGGCGCTGTCCGACTGCGGCGAGCGCGACATCGTGGGCCACTGGGCCTCGCGCGACGCCGACAACGCGGTGCCATGGCTGCTGCAAGCCGAGCGCGCCCGGCGCAGGAGCAATACCGGTTCGCTGATCGAGAATCTCGACCGCGCCTCGCGATCGCAACGCTACGACAACTACGAGCCCCGCGCCGGCGCCGCGGTGTGGCGCAAGCTGGCGCCGCTCGCAGCGAGCGCCGACCGCGCAGCGGTCGTGGTCTACGCCTCGGCGCCCGCCGGTGGTGGCGCGCGCATGCAGGCGCTCGAGGCGCTGTGCGCCGCGCCGTCGGGTGGCGGCGACGAGCGCATCGGGAGCGCGTGCCTTCGCCTCGGCAGCCTGATGGCACAGCGCGCCGCGCTGTTTGTCGATCGGCGCGCCGGCACGCAGATCACGCTCGGCGCGACGCAGCCGGCGGCGAGTCGCGCCGGCGCGGCCGAACTTGCGCGCACGGTCGTCGCGCAACAGGACCGTTGCCGCGCGACGCTGGATTCGCTCGAGCGGCTCGCCAACGGCACGCCGGTCCAGCGGGACCGCGCCGTTGCGCTGGGCGAAGCGTGGCTCGCGGATCGGGCCCGCAACGGTGAGCCTGCTGCCTGCGAGTCGCTCACGCGCGCGCTATCGAACTCCGATGCAAAAGGCGTCCGGTAGTTCAGCGCATGACGGGATTGCGTCGTTGCACCTTTTGCATCGGGTGTAAATTCAGGCGGTCGCCTAGGGACGGCGCGCATTGGCCTCTTCGGGCGCCCACCGCCAACAGCACCCAACAACGCGCATCATGCGCGGCGCCGTACAGCTTGCGTCAGTCCATTGCGCTACAACGGTAGCCCGGATCAGGCGGAGCGTACGGTCGAGGGCGCGATCACGCACGCGCTGATCCGCCAGCGACCATCCGGCTGCCTTTGCACGCCGTAGATCGCCACCAGCACGCTGTCGTCGGGCAGGACCAGCCGCAACGGCTGCACGACATCGCCGGCGATGACCGCGCCTTCGAGAAACTCGACATGGCGCGCGTCGACCAGGGCACGGTAGCCCTGCTGCACCATGCGCATGAACGCGGCCGCGTCGCCGTAGTGGCTCCGTATTGAGGGTGCGGCGTAGCTGAACGCCAGCTCGCCGTCGCCGCGCAGCAGCGCCTCGCGCTGCGCGGCGATCACACGCTTGATTTCGGTCCAGTCCGTAGCGCTGGGCGCGACCGGCGACTGCGCGAACGCGGCGGGCGCCCACAGCAGCAACGCCATTGCGGGCAGCCAGCGATGCAACAGCGCGTTCATGCCGCCGGCTCGCGGGAGGCGCACACCGGACAGGCGGGATCGCGGGGCACGCGGACCTCGCGCCACTGCATTGCGAGCGCGTCGATCATCAGCAGCCGCCCGGCGAGCGACACTCCGACCCCCGCGATGAGCTTCAGCGCTTCGGCGGCCTGCGTCGCGCCAACGATGCCGACCAGCGGCGCGAACACGCCCATCGTCGCGCAACGGGTTTCGTCGAGGTCGTCGCCCTCGCCGAACAGGCAGTGGTAGCAGGGCGCCTCGGGGCGGCGCACGTCGAATACCGCGAGCTGGCCGTCGAAGCGGATCGCGGCGCCCGAGACCAGCGGACGGCGCGCCGCGACGCAGGCGCGGTTGATTGCGTGGCGGGTTGCGAAGTTGTCGGTGCAGTCGAGCACGACGTCGGCGCGCCCAACCAGGCGCGCGAGTTCGCGAGTCCCCACGCGCCGCTGCTCGGTTTCGACGTGCACTTCCGGATTGATCGCCGCCAGGCGACGCGCGGCGGCTTCGACCTTCGGCATCCCGACCTCGGGCAGCGCGAACAGGATCTGCCGCTGCAGGTTGGTGAGGTCGACCGTGTCGGCGTCGACCAGCGTCAGCGTGCCGATGCCCGCGCTGGCGAGGAATTGCGCCGCCGGGTTGCCAAGCCCGCCGATGCCGACGATCAACGCGTGCGCGGCGGCGAAGCGCGTCTGCGCATCCGGGCCGAATTCGTCCAGCAGCAGGTGGCGGCTATAGCGAAGGAGTTGGTCGTCGTCCACGGATGCCAGATTTCAGATGTCAGATTTCAGATGGAGCGATCGAAAGTGCTGTCTACCACGATCGATTCTACCCAACACAATCGCCCATCGCGGCGTGCGCCGCGCGGGCGCCGTACGCAGGCCCGGTTGCAACTGTCATCTGTCATCTGGCATCTGAGACTCCTGAAAACAAAACGCCCGGCAGCACCGGGCGTTTTGCTTTCAGGAGATCTGACGCTACTTCGCAGGTACCGGCGTCTGCGTTTGTGTCGCCGCCGCCGAGACCGCGCGGGCCGATGCCAGCACCGGCTCGCCCTTCAGGTGGTTCATCGCCTGGCGAAGCTGAAAATCGTCCGCGGCGCCAAATTCGAACCGGGGCGCCGCCGCAGGCGTTACCGCGGGCTTGTCGGCCGCGGGCACCTTGGCCGTCGCGGGCGGCGTCGCGGTTGCCGGATTGACGGACGCGCCGGAAGGCACCGTGCCTGCCGCCGCCGCCTTGTTCGTCTCGAGATGCCCGCCGAGATTGGCTTCGCGGATGCGGTTCGGCGAATCGCGCCCGTCGTCGACCGCGATATCGGGCTCGATGCCCTTGGCCTGGATCGACCGGCCCGACGGCGTGTAGTAGCGCGCCGTGGTCAGCTTGAGCCCCGCCGAGTTGCCGATCGGCAGGATGGTCTGCACCGAACCCTTGCCGAAGGTGGGCGCGCCCATCACCGTCGCGCGCTTGTGATCCTGCAGGGCGCCGGCGACGATCTCCGAAGCCGACGCCGTGCCGCCGTCGACCAGCACTACCATCGGGACCTTCTTCACTGCGGCGGGCAGGTCCTTGAAATAGTCCTCGCCGCGACCGCGCAGGTAGTTTTCGCGCGACGCGGTGAGCCGCATGCGGGCGTCGGGGGTACGGCCGTCGGTGTAGACCACCAGCGCATCCTTCTGCAGGAACGCAGCCGACACCGCCACCGCCTGATTGAGCAGGCCGCCGGGGTCGCTGCGCACGTCGAGCACCAGACCCTTCAATTCGCCCTGCTTGTAGAAGTCGCGCAACGCCTTCGCGAGATCCTCGCCGGTGCGCTCCTGGAAGTTGCGGATGCGCACGTAGCCGTAGCCGGACTCCAGCATCTTCGACCGCACGCTCTTGACGTTGATCTCCTCGCGGACCAAGGTCACCGCGAACGGCTGGTCGACTTCCCTGCGCACGATCGTGAGCACGACTTCGGTGCCCGGACGACCGCGCATCTTCTCGACCGCCTTGGAGAGCGGCATGCCGCGGGTCGCGGTGTCGTCGATCTTGGTGATGAGGTCGCCGGACTGGATGCCGGCGCGAAACGCCGGGGTGTCCTCGATCGGCGAAACGACGCGTACCACGCCGTCCTCCACGCCGACCTCGATGCCGAGTCCGCCGAACTTGCCCTGGGTGCTGACCTGCAGCTCCTTGAACGCCTCGGCGTCGAGGAAGTCCGAGTGCGGATCGAGCCCGCGCACCATCCCGTGGATCGCTTCGCGGATCAGCTTCTCGTCGGAGACGGGCTCGACGTAATCGCTCTTGATCTTGCCGAACACCGCGGACAGGAGTTGCAGATCCTCGAACGGAATCGGCAGCTTCGCCTCGCGCTGAGCGACCGCCGAGAAATTGAGGGAGAGCAACAGGCCCAGCACGGTGCCGAGACCGATCAGACCTGCTTTTTTCCAACCATCGCGCATATGCGTTCCTCGATCCGGCGACACCCGTCGTGCCGCGCTGGGGCTTGGGAAGACCCCGTCGATACTGGTAAGTTCAGTATGCTCGATTCCCTCCCTTGCCGAAAGCGCGAGGCGTTGCATGCGGGCGCGGCGGGGCTCGGCAAAGCAAGCGTTGCCTCAAACGCTGCGGCACGGGACCGTGGGCTCGCTGCCCGTGGCCCGGGCGCGGGGAGTATCCCGCGGCTGTAGACAAAATCACCAGAACTAGCGCGCGGTCTGGAGAAAGTGTGCGCTTACATTAGCCGGGCGTCAACAGCGACCGGCCGGTCATTTCGGCGGGCTGCGGCAGCCCCATCATCGCAAGCAGCGTGGGCGCGACGTCCTTGAGCGCCCCCCCATTTGCCAGACGAGCGGGACGGCCGACATAGACCAACGGCACGACGTTCAGCGTATGCGCGGTGTGCGCCTGCCCGGTGACCGGGTCGTGCATCATTTCCGCGTTGCCGTGGTCCGCCGTGATCAGGACTTCGCCGCCGGCCGCCCTGGCGGCGGCGACGACGCGGCCGATGCAATCATCGAGCGTCTCGACCGCCTTTACCGCCGCGTCGAAGTTTCCGGTGTGGCCGACCATGTCGCTGTTGGCGTAGTTGCAGACGATGGCGTCGTAGGCGCCCGACTCGATGGCCGCCACCAGCTTTCCGGTCACCTCGTGCGCGCTCATTTCGGGTCGAAGATCGTAAGTCGCCACCCTGGGCGAGGGCACCAGCACGCGGTCCTCGCCCGAATAGACGGTCTCGCTGCCGCCATTGAAGAAGTAGGTGACGTGCGCGTACTTCTCGGTTTCCGCGATGCGAAGCTGGCGAAGTCCGAGCCTGGCGATGTACTCGCCAAAGCTGTTGTCGACCCGTTGCGGGCCGAACGCTGCCGGCAGGTGCGTGAATTCGTCACCGTAGCTCGCGAGGCATGCAAAGCGCGCGAGTCGCGGGATGCGAGTCCGCGGAAAAGCGTCGAACGCGGGGTCGGTGAGCGCGCGGGTGAGCTGGCGCGCCCGGTCGGCGCGAAAGTTCATGAACACCACCGTGTCGCCGTCCGCGATCGGCGAAGGCTCGCCGGACTGATCCAGAATGGCCGTGGCCTTGACGAACTCGTCGGCTTCGCCGCGAGCGTAGGCGGCGTCCAGTGCCTGCTGCGCGGAGCGTGCCGTGAACGCACCGCGCCCGCTGACCAGCAGCTCGTAGGCCTCGGCGAGGCGCTCCCAGCGCTGGTCGCGGTCCATCGCGTAGTAACGGCCGCAGATCGAGCCGATGCGCGCGCGGCTGCCCCCCCGGCTCGCCAACGCGCACACGGCTTCCATGGTCGAGAGCGAGGCCGCGGCGCTGCGGGGCGGGGTGTCGCGGCCGTCGAGGAAGGCGTGCACGACGATCCTGCGCACGCCCTTCGCCGCGGCGAGTTCGACCAGAGCGGCGATCTGGCGCTCGTGGCTGTGCACGCCGCCCGGCGACAGGAGGCCAAGCACGTGCAGCGCGCCGTCCGCGGTCACCGCAGCCAACGCGTCGTTCAGCACCGGGTTGCGGGCGAACTCGCCGGTGGCGATGGCGTGGTCGATGCGCGTGAAGTCCTGGTAGACCACCCGACCCGCTCCGATATTGAGATGGCCGACCTCGGAGTTGCCCATCTGGCCGGATGGCAGTCCGACGTGCGATTCCGACGCATCGATGGTCGTGTGCGGCGCTTCGCGCAGCAGCTGCCGCCAGTTGGGCATGCGCGCACGCGCGATCGCGTTGTCGGGTGCGTCGGCGCGCTCGCCGAAGCCGTCGAGTATCAGCAGCACCACCGGACGCACGTTGGTCCGGGAGGAACTGCGGTCGGCGGTCGAGGTCATTCAGGGCAGGCGCGGGTGGTCGCGGCAATCGGCACCGACCGCGAAGGTTACGCTATCATTTTAACTTCGCTCACTTTCGCCATGCGCATGACGTTCTTGCAGGAAAATTGGGTGCTTATCGTGGTCGCGTTCGTATCCGGCGCGATGCTGGTGTGGCCGCTCGTGCAGCGCGGTTTCTCGCCGATGAAGGCTGTGGGCACGCTGGCAGCCACCCATCTGATCAACACCCGGGACGCGTTGCTGCTCGATTTGCGCGAGGTGCGCGACTTCCAGGGCGGCCGGCTGCCGAACTCGCTGCACGTGCCGATATCCCAGCTCGCCTCGCGCAGTGCCGAGCTGGCGAAGCACGTCTCCCGCCCGGTGATCGCCTATTGCGACAACGGCAGCCGCAGCCGGACGGCTGGGGTCGCGCTCGCGAAGGCCGGGTTCGCGGAGGTGTACCAGCTGTCCGGCGGCTTGAAGGCCTGGAGGGACGCCGGATTGCCGGTGGAAAAGAACACGTGACGGCACTGGTCACCATGTACGCCACCGGCAACTGCCCGTACTGCGTGCAGGCCGAACGCTTGCTCGCCGCGCGGGGCGTCACCGCGATCACCAAGATCCGCATCGACCTCGATCCGGCCAGGCGCGACGAAATGATGCATCGCACCCGCCGGCGGTCGGTACCGCAGATCTACATCGGCGATCGGCACGTGGGTGGTTACGACGACCTCGCCGCGCTCGAACTCGCCGGCAAGCTCGAAGGACTCCTCGAGGCCGAGGCCTGAGTCTTCGCACCTCGGATCGGGCCGCCGCAACCGCGCGGGACGCGACGTTCGGCTGGCGTAGAATTACGGGTTTGACCTCATTCGAAGGACACGCCTCCATGGCCGACCCGCAAAGCCAGCCCACGCCGAACGCCGGCGAGCAGAGCCTCGTTCAGTTCGGCATCGACCGGATCTACGTCAAGGATCTGTCGCTCGAGAACCCGGGTGCGCCGCAGTCGTTCCAGATCAACGAGCCGCCACAGTTCGAAGTGGGCCTCAGAACCAAGACCGACAAGATCGACGCGGACCTCTACGAGAGCGTGCTCACCGTCACAGTGACCGCGAAGTCCGGCGACAAGACGCTGTTCCTGGTCGAGGTCGCCCAGGCCGGCATCTTCACCATCAAGGGCGTGGCGGTGAACCAGCTGCAGCCGGTGATCGCGATTCACTGCCCGACGATACTGTTCCCGTACGCGCGCGAGACGATCGCCAGCGCGACAGCGCGCGCGGGCTATCCGCCGATGCACCTGGCGCCGATCAATTTCGAGATGCTCTACCAGCAGCAGCTCGCGCAGATGCAGGCGCAGTCGCCGGTGGCGACGAGCGTCAACTGATCGGTCAAGGCAGGGGATAGGCGATAGGGCCGTGAGACGCGGGCTTCCGGTCGCTGCCATCGCCCTGCTTGCGCTTGGCGCGCAGGCCGCCGAGTACCGCGCGATCGCCGAGCAGCCGACGGTCCTCTACGACGGACCCTCCGCGAAGGCCAAGCCGCAGTTTCTCTATGGCCGCGAGGTGCCCGTGGAGATCCTGGTAACGCTCGAGGGCTGGGCGAAAATCCGCGACGCCGGCGGCACCATCGGCTGGGTCGAACGCAAGGCGCTGAGCGACAAGCGCATGCTGGTGGTGCGCGTGCCGCTGGCCGAGGTCCGGGCCACCGCCGACGATGCGGGGCCGCTGGTGTTCCGTGCCGAGCGCGACGTGCTGCTCGAGCTTGCCGAGACCGCGAGCTCGGCGTCCGCGACCGCGAAGCCCGGTTGGGTGAAGGTCAGGCACCGCGACGGCGCGATGGGCTTCGTGCGCATCACCCAGGTGTTCGGACTGTAATCGTCGCAATGGGCGCAAGCGTCGCGGTGCTCGGCGCGGGGGCCTGGGGCACAGCCCTCGCGGTACACCTTTGCGCACGCTCCCACGCCGCGCCAAGGGTCCGCCTGTGGGCGCGTTCGACGTCGCAGGTTCGCGCGATGGCAGAGCTACGAGAGAACGTCCGCTATCTCGCGGGCATCGCGCTGCCGCCGACGCTGGACATCACCGATGACCTCGGCAGCGTGGCGGGCGCCGGGCTGCTGATTGCCGCGACACCGGCTGCGGCGCTGACCGGGCTGGTCGCCGAACTGACCGCGCGCAAGGTCTCGGCGCCGCTGGTTTGGTTGTCGAAGGGCTTCGTATCGGATCAGCGGGGGCCGGCGCTCGCCCATCAGTTGCTGGCCCCGCTGTGGCCGGCGGCGGTCGGTGCCGTGTCCGGGCCGAGCTTCGCCGAGGAAGTCGCGCGCGGTCTGCCGACGGCGCTGACGGTCGCCGCCACCAGCCCGGCGCTTGCCGCCGAAGTCGCGGCGCTGCTGCGCGGCGACACACTCCGCGCCTACCAGAGCGACGACATCGCGGGCGTCGAGACGGGCGGTGCGGTGAAGAACGTGCTCGCGATCGCCGCCGGCGCGAGCGATGGACTGGGATTCGGGCACAACGCGCGCGCGGCGCTGGTCACCCGGGGTCTCGCCGAGACCGGCCGGCTGGCCGCGGCGCTGGGTGGCCGGCGGGAAACGCTGATGGGGCTTGCCGGGCTCGGCGACCTGGTGCTGACCTGCACCGGCGATGCCTCACGCAATCGCCGCGTCGGGCTTGCTTTGGCCCGCGGCGCACGTCTGCCGGCGATCCTCGCCTCGCTCGGTCACGTCGCCGAAGGCGTGCATGCGGCTCGCGCAGTGCGTGCACTCGCCGCGACCCACCAGATCGAAATGCCGATCTGCGAGGCTGTCGACCGCGTGCTGCATGAGGACCTGCCGGTGCGCGACGCGGTGCTGGCGCTGCTGCGACGCGAACCCAGGCCGGAGACTGGCTAGCCGGCAGGCCGATGCAAAAGGCGTCGGCGAGTTTGGTGGGTAACGGGACTGCTTCGTTGCGCCTTTTGCATCGGGATGGGATTCAGGCGAGCGCCTGACAGGACAATGAGGACGGCCCGTCGGCGCCCGCCGGCAACCGCACCGAACAACGCGCGTCATGCGCGGCGCTTTGCATCTCGAGCCATTCTGCAACACGCCGCTACCCGCGTGCGCCGTCGCAGCCGTTCTGCCGCCACGCCTCGTAGACCGCGACCGCGACCGCGTTGGAGAGGTTGAGGCTTCGCACTTCGGGCCGCATCGGAATGCGCAGACGGCGCTCGTCGGCGAACGTTGCCAGGATCGCCACGGGCAGGCCGCGGCTTTCGCATCCGAACACGAGCACGTCATCGGCCTCGAAACGCGCGTCGTAGAGCGAGCGCGAGGCCTGGGTGGCGAAAGCGTACCAACGTCGACGCGCCGTGGCGTCGAGCGCGGCGCGGCAGGCGGCGAAGTCGCGATGCACGGCGACCCGCGCGTACTCGTGATAGTCGAGGCCCGCGCGCCGGAGCTCGCGGTCATCCATGCGAAATCCGAGCGGCTCGACGACGTGCAGTTCGGTACCGCTGTTCGCGGTGAGCCGGATCACGTTGCCGGTGTTCGGCGGGATCTCCGGATGCACCAGCACGACCGCGAACATCACATCCCTCCGGGGGGCAGCGTGCGCGCGACCACCCATGCGTCGACGCGCGCAGCCCCAGCGCGCTTGAGCGCGGTCGCCGCGGCGTCGAGTGTCGCGGCCGTCGTCATCACGTCGTCCACGATCGCGACATGCCGGCCCGCGAACGACGCGCTGGCTGCGAACACGCCGCGCACGTTGCTGCGACGCTGCGCCCACGGCAGCGTCGCCTGGGCCGGCGCGTTCCCGGTCCTTAGCAGTCCGTGCGCCAGCGGGAGCCCGCTGCGGCGTGCGACCACACGCGCGATCTCGATGGCCTGGTTGAAGCCACGTTCGCGCTGCCGCGACGGCGTCAACGGCAATGCGACCAGCGCAGCAGCGCGGCGATAGGGCGCGGGCGCGCGCAGCACCGCGGCTGCGAGCGCATCGCCGAGCGGCACCGCAAGCGCGAGCCGATGCTCGTACTTCAGCGCCTGGATCAGCCGGTCCAGCGGAAACGCATACGCGCAGGCCGCGACGGTCGCATCGAAGGCGGGCGCGCGCTTGAGGCAGGCGCCGCACTTCGCGCCGCCCGGCGAGGGTCGTGCGCACACTGGGCAGGCGGGGGGAAGCGGTGGCAACGCGTTCATGCACGGATCGCACAGGACCGCATCGCGCGAGCCTGCGGCGCACAGCGCGCACGCCTGCGGCAAGGCGTGGGCGGCAACGTTCAGCACTTGCGACCACAGCCGCGATCGGGCGGCCGGCCCGGTGCCCGGCCGATCGGTTGCCAGTACGCTGTCAAATTTTTCCGCGACGGCATTTGACAACTCGTTTAGGCTTGGCAGCGTCATGGGGGCCATTCTAGAGTGGAGTTCGGGGGCGCGTCGTTCGTCCGTTCGGCGCATCGCGCGCGGGGACACGGCATGAGTACGCTTGCCGCGCCCGCGGGGGGCGCGCCGTCCGCCAGCCATGCCGGTCGCGTTCGCTGGAGCGTCGACGCGGTCGAAGAACTGTTCGCGCTGCCGTTCACGGAGCTGATGTTCCGCGCGCAGGAGGTCCATCGCGCGCACCACGCCGCCGGCACCGTGCAGCTCTCGACGCTGCTGTCGATCAAGACCGGCGGGTGCCCCGAGGATTGTGCCTACTGCCCGCAGGCGGCCCGCTACCACACCGCGGTCGCCGACCAACCGCCGCTCGAGATCGCCGCTGTGAAGGCTGCCGCGCAGGCCGCGAAGGACGCCGGGGCGACGCGCTTCTGCATGGGTGCCGCGTGGCGCGGGCCGAAGCAGCGCGATCTCGATCCGGTGCTGGAAATGGTGCGCGAGGTGAAGGCACTCGGCCTCGAGACCTGCTGCACGCTGGGGATGCTGAAAGACGGCCAGGCCGAGCAGCTGCGCGGCGCCGGCCTCGATTTCTACAACCACAATCTCGACACCGCCCCCGAGTTCTACGGCAGGATCGTCGGCACTCGCGCCTATCAAGACCGGCTCGATACGCTCGCACGGGTGCGCCGAGCGGGACTTCGCGTCTGTTGCGGGGGCATTGTCGGCATGGGCGAGTCGCGGCGCGAGCGCTCGGGACTGGTCGCGCAGCTCGCGAACCTCGACCCCTATCCGGAATCGGTACCGATCAATCACCTGGTCCAGGTCGAAGGCACGCCGCTCGCCGAACGCTTCGGCGGTCGGCCCGCGCTCGACCCATTCGAATTCGTGCGTACCGTCGCGGTGGCGCGCATCACCATGCCGAGGGCGATGGTGCGGCTGTCCGCGGGCCGGCGCGAGTTGGGCGAAGCGGTCCAGGCGTTGTGCTTTCTCGCCGGCGCGAACTCGATCTTCTACGGCGACCGGTTGCTGACCACCGACAATCCCGACGTCACCGCCGATCGCGCGCTGTTCGCGAAGCTCGGGCTTGCCGCCGCCTGACGGCGCGCCGACGCGCATGGTGAGCGCGCTGATCGGTCACCTCGAGTCCGCTCTCGCTGAGAAGGAGCTTGCAGGACTTAGACGGACCCGGCGCACGCTGGCCACCCCCCAGGGTCCCCGCGTCGTCATCGATGGACGGGAACTGCTCGCGTTCGCCAGTAACGACTATCTGGGGCTCGCCGCCGATCCCGCGCTGGTCCAGGCGGCGCGGGAGGGCGCGGCGCGCTGGGGTGTGGGCGCGGGCGCTTCGCACCTGATCTGCGGTCACCAGCTGCCGCACGCGGAGATCGAGGCCCGGCTCGCGGCGTACGTGGCGCCCTGCGAAAACGCGCAAGCCCTGCTGCTGTCGAGCGGTTTTGTCGCGAATCTCGCGATGCTTTCCGCGCTGGCAGGCCGCGGCGACGCGATCTTCGCCGATCGGCTCAACCATGCCAGCCTGGTCGACGGCGCCCTGCTGTCGCGGGCCGAACTGGTCCGCTATCCGCATGTCGACGTCGCCGCGCTGGACTCGCGCCTCGCGGCATCGACGGCGCGGCGCAAGCTGATCGTGACCGACTCGGTGTTCTCGATGGATGGCGATATCGCCCCGCTGCCGGCATTGCTCGCGCTCGCCGAAGCGCACGACGCCTGGCTGGTCGTCGACGATGCGCACGGATTCGGCGTGCTCGGCGACGGTCGCGGCGCGCTCGCGCATTACGGGCTCGCGAGCGAGCGCGTCGTCTACATGGGGACGCTCGGCAAGGCCGCCGGCGTTGCCGGCGCGTTCATCGCCGCACACCCGGCGGTGATCGAGACGCTGGTCCAGGCGGCGCGGCCGTACGTCTATTCGACCGCGGCACCGGCGATGATCGCGTGCGCGCTCGCCGCGTCCCTCGACGCGATCAGGGACGGTGCCGCCCGCCGCGGGCGGGGCGGGGGGGCGGGCGGTCTTTCGCCCCACGGGGGGCCCCGCCGCCCCGGGGGGGG
>JBKKAZ010000165.1:0-5766 GCA_046714435.1 Casimicrobiaceae bacterium | reverse complement strand
GCTCGGCATCGCGTTGGGACTTTTCGCCGGCAAGCAACTGGGCGTGCTGGGCTTCTCGTGGCTCGCGGTCCGCAGCGGGCTTGGCGAGATGCCCCGCAACGCCCGTTGGATACAGCTCTACGGCGTTGCGATACTGACCGGGGTAGGATTCACGATGAGCCTGTTCATCGGCACGCTCGCGTTCAACGATGCGGGCGTGGCCAACGGTGTCCGCATCGGCGTGGTGGCCGGATCGCTGCTGTCGGCCCTGGCGGGCTATTGCGTGCTTCGCTTCGCCAAGCCCGACGGCAATCGCTGAGCGCAGTCGCGCCTGGCGCCGCGTTGGTACCAGCGGCGCGCATCGGAACGCGCCGCTCCACAGCCTTCAGAACGGGATGTCGTCGTCGAAGTCGTCGGCGTTTTTCGAACGACCGCCCGCCGCGCCTCCGCCACCCGCGCCAACGCCACCACTACCGCTGCCACCACCGGCACCGCTACCGGCACCGCTACCGGCACCGCCGCGGCGGGTTCCGCTGCCAGGCTCGCGCGTGTTTCCGAACTCGGCATCGCCGCCACCGCCTTCACGCGCGCCGCCGATCAGCTGCATGCGGTCGGCGACGATTTCGGTCGAGAATTTCTCGACGCCGTCCTTGTCGGTGTACTTGCGCGTCTGCAGCCGGCCTTCGATGTAGACCGAACGGCCTTTTTTCAGGTATTCACCGGCGACTTCGGCCTGGCGCCCGAACAACACCACCCGGTGCCATTCGGTGCGCTCCTGCTTCTCGCCGCTCTTGTCCTTCCAGTTCTCGCTAGTGGCGATATTGAGGTTGGTCACCGCGTCACCGCCGGTCGTGTAGCGGGTTTCGGGGTCGCGACCCAGATTGCCGAGCAGGATGACTTTGTTCACCGAGGCCATGGAGTTTCTCCCATCGAATGATCGGAACGATACGCAGGCGGCGGCGACATCGTCGCGCTTGCCACCAGCCAGATTGCGGTCAGCGCGATGCCAAAGCCGAACACCGCAGCAGGCCCTGCATGCTGCGCGAGCGCGCCGCCGGCCGCCGCGCCGACAAACGCGCCGAGGAACTGGACGCTCGAGTACACGCCCATCGCGGCACCCTTCTGATGGCTCGGCGCGAACTTCGACACCAGCGACGGCAGCATCGCCTCGAGCAGGTTGAACGCGGCGAAAAACACCATCAGCGCGACCCCCAGTGCCGACGCCGACGGTCCTGCGAACGCCAGCATGAACTGCGCGAGCACCAGTACCAGAATCGCACCGGCGAAGATCCGCCGGATCTGCGCCGGCCGATCGGTGAAACGCAGCGCAGGCAGCATCAAAGCGACCGACGCGAGCATCACCGGGAGGTAGACCTGCCAGTGCCGAGCGGGCGCGATACCCGCGTCTCGCAGGCTGAGCGGGATCTGCATGAACAGCGCCATCAGGGCGGCGTGCAACACGAAGATGCCGAAGTTGAGTCGCAGCAGTTGCCCATTGCCGAAAACCTCGCGGAGCCCTGCAATCCCGGCTTCTGGCGCGGCGGGCGCGAGAGCGGCGGCTTTTGGCACCCACAGTCCGAGCACACCGATCGCGGCAAGCGCCAGCACGCCGGTGAGCGCGAAGATTCCGGGCACGCCGATCGCGTTCTGGAGCAGCGGACCCGCGATCAGCGAAAGCGCGAACGTTGCGCCGATGGTCATGCCGATAGCCGCCATCGCCCGGGTGCGAACCTCGTCGCGGGTGAGGTCCGCGGTGAGCGCGATCACCGCCGCGGATATCGCCCCCGCGCCTTGCAATGCGCGGCCCGCTATCGTCCAACCGATGTCCGGCGCCCACGCAGCGAGCAGGCTGCCGAGGGCGAACACCACGAGGCCGGCGGCGATGACCGGCTTGCGCCCCCACCGGTCGGACGCCCAGCCGAACGGAATCTGCAACAACGCCTGAGTGAGTCCGTAGGCGCCGAGCGCAATGCCCGCCAGCGTGTGGCTGCTTCCCGGAAGCGTTTCTGCGTGCAGCGCGAACACCGGCAGGATGATAAACATCCCCAGCATGCGCAGCGCGTAGATGCCCGCCAGCCCGACCGTGGCACGCCGTTCGACGGAGGTCATGCGGACCGGCTCCACTGGCGTGGCATCGACCTGTGGCGAGGGTTCGGCCGCCGTTGGTGCCGTCATTCGCACCGGTTCGCGCGGCGTCGTCCGCACCAAAGCGGCGCCGCGTGCGGATTTCGCGTGCATCGATGAATTCGCGTCGTGATCTGAAATCAGAAACGCAGTATAGTAACAGGTTGCCTCGCTCGCCTTAGGCTGAATGGTCGACGCGCAGACGACGTGTGCGGCATCGGACAACGCCCAAATCAGCCTTCGCAACTCGCCCCCCCGATGGACCTGATCCGCATCCGCGGCGCACGCACCCACAATCTCAAGAACCTGAATCTCGACCTGCCGCGACTGCGGCTGATCGTGATCACCGGGCTCTCGGGTTCGGGCAAGAGTTCGCTCGCCTTCGACACGCTCTACGCCGAGGGCCAGCGCCGCTACGTCGAGTCCCTGTCGGCGTATGCGCGGCAGTTCCTGCAACTGATGGAGAAGCCGGACGTCGACCTGATCGAAGGGCTGTCGCCGGCGATTTCCATCGAGCAGAAGGCGACGTCGCACAACCCGCGCTCCACGGTAGGCACGGTGACCGAGATCCACGACTACCTGCGGCTGCTGTTCGCGCGGGTCGGCGATCCCTACTGCCCCGACCACCCCGAGCAGAAGCTCGCCGCGATGACCATCTCGCAGATGGTCGATTCGACGCTGGCGCTGCCCGAGGACACCAAGCTGATGATCCTCGCTCCCGCGGTCGTGAATCGCAAGGGCGAGCATCTCGACATGCTGGTGGAGCTTCGTGCGCAGGGTTTCGTGCGGGTTCGTGTCGACGGCAGCGTGCGCGAGATCGACGCGGTGCCGAAGCTGACCAAGAACAGCAAACACACCATCGAGGTTGTGGTCGACCGGCTGAAGGTCCGCGCCGAATTCAAGCAGCGGCTCGCCGAATCCTACGAGGTGGCGCTGAGGCACGGCGACGGCCGCGCCATCGCGGTCGAGATGGACACCGGGCGCGAGCACCTCTACTCGGCGAAGTTCGCCTGTCCGGTCTGCAATTACTCGCTGTCCGAGCTTGAGCCGAGGCTGTTCTCGTTCAACAGCCCGATCGGCGCCTGCCCGCGCTGCGATGGGCTGGGTTCGATCAGCTTCTTCGATCCCAAGCGCGTGGTCGCCTTTCCGCAGCTCTCGCTTGCGTCGGGAGCGATCAGGGGCTGGGACCGGCGCAACCAGTTCTACTTCCAGATGTTGGGCAGCCTTGCGAAGCACGTCGGATTCGACCTCGAAAAGCCGTTTGCAAAGCTGCCGGAGCGGGTGCAAAACGCGGTGCTGTACGGTTCGGCCGGCGAAAAAATAGCGTTCACCTACCTGTCCGAGCGCGGCAAGCCGATGGTCCGCGAGCACGCGTTCGAGGGCATCGTTCCGAACCTCGAGCGACGCTACCGCGAGACCGACTCGATGATGGTGCGCGAGGAGCTCGCCAAGTACCTCAACGACCGGCCCTGCCCCGAGTGCGAGGGCACGCGCCTCAGGCGCGAGGCCCGTCACGTCAAGGTCGGCAACGCCGCCGACGCGCGCGCGATCTTCGAGGTGTCCGGGTGGCCGCTGAAGGACGCCGCGGTGTTTTTCTCGCGGCTGGTGCTCGACGGGCACAAGGCGGCCATCGCCGACAAGATAGTCAAGGAGATCGTGTCGCGGCTCGCGTTCCTGAACAATGTCGGACTCGACTACCTGTCGCTCGACCGTTCCGCGGAAACGCTCTCCGGCGGTGAAGCGCAGCGGATCCGGCTGGCAAGCCAGATCGGTTCCGGGCTGACCGGGGTGATGTACGTGCTCGACGAGCCGTCGATCGGCCTGCACCAGCGCGACAACGACCGCCTGCTGGAGACGCTCAAGCACTTGCGCGACCTCGGCAACAGCGTGATCGTCGTCGAGCACGACCGCGAGGCGATCGAGGCGGCGGACTACGTCGTCGACATGGGTCCGGGCGCCGGCGAGCACGGCGGACAGGTGGTTGCGCAGGGAACGCCGGCGGACATCCGCGCGGCGCCGCAGTCGCTGACCGGCCAGTACCTCAGCGGCCGCCGGCGGATTCCGTCCCCCGCGCATCGTCACCGTGCCGCCCCGGGTCGCGTGCTGGACATTGTCGGAGCGCGCGGCAATAACCTGAAGAGCGTGCACCTGAAACTGCCGATCGGATTGTTCGTCTGCGTAACCGGCGTGTCGGGCTCGGGGAAGTCGACGCTGATCAACGACACGCTCTACCACGCGGTCGCGCGGCACCTCTACGACAGCGCCGAGGAGCCCGCGCCGTTCGACGAGATCGACGGCCTCGATCACTTCGACAAGGTGATCAGCGTCGACCAGAGTCCGATCGGGCGCACGCCGCGCAGCAACCCTGCGACCTATACCGGCCTGTTCACGCCGATCCGCGAGCTGTTCGCACAGGTGAAGGAATCGCGCGAGCGCGGCTACGGTCCCGGACGGTTCTCGTTCAACGTGAAGGGCGGCCGCTGCGAGGCCTGCCAGGGCGACGGCCTGATCAAGGTCGAGATGCATTTCCTGCCCGACGTCTACGTGTCCTGCGACGTCTGCCACGGCCAGCGCTACAACCGCGAGACGCTCGAGATCCGCTACAAGGGCCGCAACATTCACGAAGTGCTCGGGATGACCGTCGAGCAGGCTTTCGCGTTCTTCGAGCCGGTGCCTGCCGTTGCCCGCAAGCTGGCCACGCTGCTGGACGTCGGGCTAGGCTACATCACGCTCGGTCAGTCGGCGACCACGCTATCCGGCGGCGAGGCGCAGCGCGTGAAACTCGGTCTCGAGCTTTCCAAGCGCGACACCGGCCGCACGCTCTACATTCTCGACGAGCCGACCACCGGCCTGCACTTCCACGACATCGAGCTGCTGCTCACCGTGCTGCATCGGCTGCGCGACCACGGCAACACCGTGGTGGTGATCGAGCACAACCTCGACGTGGTCAAGACCGCCGACTGGATCATCGATCTCGGTCCGGAAGGCGGCGCCGGCGGAGGATTCATCGTCGCCGAAGGGGCGCCGGAGCAGATCGCGAAGGCCTCCGCGAGTCACACCGGGAAGTACTTGAGGCCGGTGCTCGAGGCCGAAGGTCCGGGCGCGCGCAAGGCCGCGAACGACACACCGCGCGCGCCGCGGGCCAGGAAGGTCACCGGCGATCTGATCGGCTGACGCTTGCTATGGCTCGCGGCCGACCGGGGCCGCGGTGGTGGGGCGGTACAATTGCCGGTCACGTGCATTGAACAGTGACACTCGAAACATTTGCCCGGCCGCCGATTCCAGCGCGGTCGCGCTTGCGGGAAATTTCGCCATTTCATTCAGGGGACACACGATGAGGAAGGCGCTTACTGGTCTGTGGTTGGTGATCTCGATGGCCCTGGCATCCGCGCCGGCCGTGCTAGCGCAATCCGTTACGCCGGATGTCGGCGAGGTCGCGTCGCTGCGGCGGCAGGCGAACAACGCCACCGAGAAGAAGGCTCTCGTCGCCGCATTGCTTGCCGTCACCGACGCGGAAGCAAAGCGCTTCTGGCCGATCTACGAGTCCTACCAGCGCAAGCTTGAGGCCACCAACCGGCGCTGGGCGCGCGCGGTCCAGGACGTCGTGGCGACCGACAAGCCGATCAGCGACGCCTACGCCCGCAACCTCGTGAAGGAACTCGC
>JBKKAZ010000164.1:0-2360 GCA_046714435.1 Casimicrobiaceae bacterium | reverse complement strand
GCGCTATCGCGTTGCATGGAAGCTCCGGGTGCGGTGCCGGTGATGCCGGCGCTAGAGGGTTACGAAAAGCGAAGACACCAATTCCGCCCGCGGCGGACCGCAGGCAATACCGACGTCATATTATGCTGTCGTCATGACAATTGCCACGGTCGGCGGCCACCGCTGGTCGGACGCAAGTGGTGCGTGCCACTCTAAGCCTGACGCTCGCTGCCGGGTCGGACGCAGAAAGTGAGCGCCCGCTAACCGGTGAATTAAGGGCGGCGCTATGAGGCACCCCACCCGGGCGCGCGAAACCACGGTGGATCGCAAGTCATTCGCCGACCGGAAAGCCGCAGCACAAGCCGCCAAGCCCGACTTCATCTAACTGCCAACACCTGGTGCGGTTTCCAATTCCCATCAGCCCCGCTACACTTCGCTCGGCGCCGATTTGGACCAGCTTGCGGGCGCCGCGGACTCGTCGACCCGGGGTCCCGAAGAAATTCGGCTAAAGCGGAGCGGTTCGCCGCCAACCCGATTAGCGCGCGCTGGTCGGGTTTTTTGTTGCCAAAAATGCCTTCGTTCTCGGCCACCACCGGCGGCGCCAACGTCAACCGCGGCAGCGGTCGATCGGTTGGGCCCGTCGCACCGCTGCACGCGCATTTCACGGAGCCGCTTCCGCTCGCCTGCGGCCGCAAGCTCGAGGCCTTCGAACTCGCCTACGAGACCTACGGGACGCTGAACCACGACCAAAGCAACGCGGTGCTGATCTGCCACGCACTCAACGCGTCGCACCACGTCGCCGGCTTTTACGAGGGCGACGAGGACAACGTCGGCTGGTGGGACAACATGATCGGGCCGGGCAAGCCGCTCGACACCGACCGCTTTTTCGTGGTGGGCGTCAACAACCTGGGCAGCTGCTTCGGCTCGTCGGGTCCGATGACGATCAACCCTGCGACCGCCAAACCCTGGGGCGCCGATTTCCCGATCGTCACCGTCGAGGACTGGGTCGACGCGCAGGCCCGGCTCGCCGACCGGCTCGGCATCGAGCGCTGGGCGGCGGTGATGGGCGGCAGCCTCGGCGGCATGCAGGCGCTCTGTTGGGCGATCCGCTATCCCGAGCGGATCCGGCACGCGCTGGTGATCGCCGCCGCGCCGAACCTGTCCGCCGAGAACATTGCGTTCAACGAGGTGGCGCGCCAGGCGATCCTCACCGACCCGGATTTCCACGGCGGCCATTTCGCGGCGGTCGAGACCAAGCCGCGCCGGGGTCTCAGGGTGGCGCGGATGATCGGGCACATCACCTACCTGTCCGACGAGCAGATGGACAGCCGGTTCGGGCGGCAGCTTCGCGAAGGGCTCAAGTTCAGCTTCGCGCCGGAGTTCCAGATCGAGGCCTACCTGCGCCACCAGGGCGAGAAGTTCGCCGAATACTACGACGCGAACACCTATCTCCGGATCACCAAGGCGCTCGACTACTTCGATCCGGCGCTGTCCACGGGGGGCGACCTCACCAAGGCGCTGGCTGGCGCCACCTGCAAGTTCCTGGTGGTGTCGTTCACGACCGACTGGCGCTTTCCGCCGCCGCGATCGCGGGAGATCGTCAAGGCGCTGGTCGAGAACAAGCGCGACCTGTCCTACGCGGAGATCGAGGCGCCACACGGCCACGACGCATTCCTGCTCGACAACGAGCAGTACCACGCGATCGTCGGCTCGTATTTCGACCGCGTCGCGCGCAACCTCAAGGATTACTCGACCTTCCGGCTCGGCCCGGCGATCTCGCAGGCCGTGCAGGAGCGGGTCGCGCTCGGCAAGCGCGCCGACTATGCGGCGATCGCCGGCTGGGTGCCGAAGAATGCGGACGTGCTCGACCTGGGCTGCGGCGATGGTGGCCTGCTGGCGTTCCTTGCTCGCGAGCGCAACGTGCGCGGCTACGGCGTGGAGATCACCGCCGCCGGCGTGCGCGCGAGCATCGCGAACAGCGTCAATGTCATCCAGCGCGATCTCGAGGGCGGGCTCGCCGGCTTCGACGACGGCGCGTTCGACGTCGTCATCCTCTCGCAGACGCTGCAGGCGATGCGCCACACGGAAAAGATCGTCGAGGAGATGCTGCGCGTCGGCCGCGAGGTCATCGTCACGTTTCCGAACTTCGGCCACTGGTCGCATCGCTGGCAGATTCTCAATGGGAGGATGCCGGTCTCGCGCGATTTGCCCTATCAGTGGTATGACACGCCGAACATCCACTTGTGCACGGTGGCCGACTTCGATGCGTTCCTCGAATCGCGCGGCTGCGAGATCGAGAACCGCGTGGTGCTGTCGCAGGGATCGCAGGTGAGCGTCGCGCCCAACCTGCTCGGCGAGCTCGCGATCTACCGCTTCCGGCG
>JBKKAZ010000163.1:0-4834 GCA_046714435.1 Casimicrobiaceae bacterium | reverse complement strand
GCATTCTGGTCGACGAGCAGAATCGTCGTCCCGCGGGATTTCAGTGCCGCGATCTGCGCAAAGATCTCCGCGACCAGCCGCGGTGCGAGTCCCATGCTCGGCTCATCCAGCAGCAGCAGTCGCGGATTCGCCATCAGCGCGCGTCCGATCGCGAGCATCTGCTGCTGGCCGCCCGACAGCGTGCCGGCGGGTGCATGGCGCTTGCTCGCCAGCGCCGGGAACAACGCAATGACGTCTTGCAGCGTCTCGCGGGACCCGCGTGCGAAGGCTCCCAGCCTCAGGTTGTCTTCGACCGAAAGCGGCCCGAATACCTGGCGGCCTTCGGGTACCTGCACGATGCCGAGCTTGACGCGCCCGCGCGACGAAACCCGGGTTAGATCGCGCCCTTCGAAGCGGATCGCGCCGCCGGAACACGGCTGCACGCCGGAGATCGTGCGCAGCAGCGTGGTCTTGCCGGCGCCGTTCCCGCCCACCAGCGCAACCAGCTCGCCCGCCGCGACATCGAGGTCGACGCCGGTCAGCGCCGGAATGCGCCCGTAGCGGCTGGACAACGCACGAACTTCAAGCATGGTGCGCTCCGCCCGAATGCGCCTGCCCGGGCGAACGCTGGTCCGCGATTCCGAGATAGGCTTCGATCACGCGCGGATCGCGGCCGACTTCGGCCGGCGCGCCCTCGGCGAGTTTGCGGCCTTCGTCGAGCACCAGCACGTGGTCGGAAACCTCCATCACCATCCGCATGTTGTGCTCGACCAGGATCACGGTCGTGCCGTCGGCGGCGAGCCCCTTGATCAGCGCATCGATCTCGCGCGCCTCGATGGGGTTGAGCCCGGCGGCCGGCTCGTCGAGCAGCAGCAGCGCCGGCTCGGCAGCGAGCGCCCGAGCGATTTCCAGCCGCTTCAACGCACCATAGGGCATTGCGGCGGCCGGCGCATCCTCGTAACTGGAGAGGCCGACGCGCTGAAGCAACGCGCGGGAACTGGCGCGGCTCTCCGCTTCCATGCGCACCAGCGCACGCGTGTGCAACAACGCGGAGACCAGCGAGCAGCGCTCACGCAAATGCCGGCCGGTCATCACGTTCTCGATGGCCGTCATGTTGAAGAACACCTGCAGGTTCTGGAAAGTGCGCGCAACGCCGGCCGCGGCGAATCGATGCGCCGCAACGCCGGCCAGATCCCGACCGTCGAGCACGATGCTGCCGGCATCGGGCACGTAGAGGCCGGTGACGAGGTTCAGCAGCGTCGTCTTGCCGGCGCCGTTAGGTCCGATGATCGAGTGAACGGCGCCCCGCTGGATCGAAAACGACAGGTCCGCGATCGCGCGAACGCCGCCGAACGCCTTCGAAAGGTGGTCGACCGCGAGCAGCGTCATCGCCGCCTCCCGATGAGCCACCGGCCGAGCGTGGGCGCGATCCGCAATCGCTGGGCCAGCGTCGGGACGATGCCCTTGGGGAAGAACGCCATCGTGGCGATCAGGACCGCACCGAAGACCATCATCTCGTAATCCTTGAGCACGGTCATGAGTTGCGGCAGCGTGGTCAGCACCGCGGCACCGACAACCGCGCCGAAAGTCGACGCCATGCCGCCGAACACGACCATGATCACCAGCTCCACCGAATGCATGAACGACCCTCGCGTCGGTGTGATGAACCCGGCGTAGTGCGCGGTCATCGCCCCTGCGGCCGCGGCAAACAGCGCGGACACCACGAACACGATGAGCTTGTAGCGCGCACTGTCGATGCCCGCGGTGTGGGCGGCGACCTCGGAGCCATGCAACGCGCGGAGCGCGCGGCCCACGGGCGAGGCCACGAGGTTCTGCGCGAGCCACACCGAAGCGAGCAGCGCGGCGCCCGCGATCCAGTACCAGGTGCGCTCGCCCTGCACCACCTGGCCGAACAGCACGAGCGGCGGCACCGCCATGCCGTCGGGCCCGCCGGTGATGCGATCCTCGGTGGCAAGCACGATCGAGACGATGACACCGAGGCCGAGCGTGGCCATGGCGAGGTAATGGCCCTTGAGACGCAACGTGGGGCGCCCGACCACAAGGGCGATCGCGCCGACTGCCGCGATGCTCGCCGGCATCGATAGCCACGCCGGCCAGCCGTAGCGCGACGCGAGGATGCCGGTTCCGTAGGCGCCCAGCGCGAAGAACCCGGCGTGACCGAGGCTGATCTGGCCGGCGTAGCCGATCAGCAGATTAAGCCCCACGCAGGCGATTGCATTCATCGCGACCAGGATCGCGACGTCATAGAAATAGTTGTTCACCAGCACCAATGGGAGCAGCGCGATCACCGCCGCGAGCGCGACGATGCCGCCGGTGCGCGAATCGAGCGTGTGGCGACCGGTGCCGGCGCGGCCTTCAGACGCGTTCGACACGGCTTGCCCCGGCGAGGCCTCCCGGCAGGAAAAAGAGCACCGCGAGGATGATCAGGAACGCGATCGCATCCTTGTACGCCGACGACACGAAGCCGGCACCCACCCCTTCGATGAGCCCAAGCATCAGACCGCCCAGGACCGCACCGCCGAAACTGCCGAGGCCGCCCAGCATCGCAGCGGCGAAGCCCTTGAGCCCCAGCATGATCCCGCTGTCGTACGACGTGAACGTGATCGGCGCGATCAGTACGCCTCCCAGCGCGCCGAGCAGCGCGGCCAGGCCGAAGCTCGCAAACAGCACGGTGCGCGTATCGATGCCGCACAGCCGCGCGGCAAGCGGCTGATAGGAGGTCGCGAGCATCGCCTTGCCGAACAGCGTGCGGCCGAAGAACCAGGACAGCGCCGCCACGGCGACTCCCGCCCCGCCCAGCACCCAAAGGCTTTGCGGCAGCACCGTCGCGCCCAGGATCGTAATCGGATCGTCGCCCGAGAACGCAGGCAGCGCATGGATGCGCTTGTCCCAGACCAGCTGGGCAAGCCCGCGCAGGAACAGCGAAGCGCCGATGGTCAGAATGATCAGCGTCACCGTGTCGGCGTGGCGGGCGGGCTCGATCGCTAGCTTCTCGAGCAGCAGGCCGACGACCACTGCGGCCAGCACGGCAAGTGGCACCGCCGCCGCGAGCGGCAAGCCGGCCGCCACCAGCGTGACCGCGCTCATGCCGCCGATCATCACGAACTCGCCCTGCGCGAAGTTGATCGCGCCACTCGCGTTATAGACGATGGAAAAGCCGAGCGCGACGAGCGCGTAGATCGCTCCGGCGGTCAGGCCGCTGGCGACGTACTGGAGCCACTGCGCTTCCATGGCGAAGGGCTCAACGGCGCAGATGCCGCACGCCGTACGGCGCCGCGCCAACGGGCGTCCCCGCGGAGTCGGGAAACCAGCGTCTCCTATCCGAGTGACGCTGGATCCGCGCCTGCGGGGGGATGTCGCGCGACGGGAGCAAACGATGCATCGACGTTGCGCTCGACGCTGGTCACTTCACCAGCGACCAGGTCCCGCCCTTGATCTCGAGCATCTTGAACGCGTCGAGCCCGAGTCCCATGTGGTCGGAGGCCGACATGTTCACCACGCCGCCCGTGCCGACATAGCCCTTGGTCGCCTCCAGCGCGTCGCGCACCTTGGCCTTGTCTGTGGAACCGGTGCGCTTGATCGCCTCGACCACGAGCATGAGTCCGTCGTAGGCGTGGCCGCCGAACGTCGACACGTCGCTCTTGAAGCGATCCTCGTACGCCTTGCGATACCCCAGCGCGACCGGCTTCTGCGGGTCGTTGTCGGGCAGCAGTTCCGCGACCAGCAGCGCGGCGGCCGGAAGCCGTACGCCCTCGGCCGCCGGGCCGGAGAGCTTGATGTACTCCTTCGAGGCCACGCCGTGCGACTGGTAGAACGGCAGCGTCAACCCGACCTGCCGGTAGTTGCGCGTGACGATCGCCGGGCCCTGCCCGAAGCCTGCATTGAGCACCGCCTGCGCGCCGCTGCCGCGGATTTTCGTGAGCTGCGCCGTGACGTCGTTGTCGGCGGCGCCGTAGGTCTCGTCGGCGACGACCTCGATGCCGTACTTGCCCGCGATCTTGAGGCACTCGCCGCGCATCGACTTGTCGAAGCCGCCGGCACCGGAGATGAGCGCCAGCTTGGTAAGGCTGCGAGCGCGCAGGTCGGCGAAGATCTTTTCGCACGCCATGCGGTCGGTGTGCGGCGTCTTGAACACCCACTTCTTGGTCGGCTCGACGATGACCACGGCCCCGGCGAGCGACACGAAGGGCACCTGCGCCTCCTCGACGAGCGGCACGACAGCCATCGTCGTGCCGGTCGTCGATCCCCCGACGATTACGTCGACGCGGTCCTGCTCGATCAGCCGTTTGGCGAACGTCCTCGCCTTTTCGGCGTCGCCCGCGTCGTCGTACACGACGAGCTGCAGCTTGCGGCCGATGACCCCGCCGCTGGCGTTCAGGCGTTCCACGTACATCTCCAGCGTCTTCTGCTCGGGATCGCCCAGGAACGCCGCGGGTCCCGTGGCCGACAGGAACGCGCCAATCCGGATCGGCTCCTGGGCGAACGCTCCGCCCGCCGCGAACATCGCGCCGGCGACGATTCCCATCATGGCGGTGCGGAAGTCCTTGGTCCATTCCATTGCAGTCTCCTTCGTCAGTCAACGGGGGCGGCGTCGACTCGCGCGCGCCGGTACGCTGCGACATACTATCGCGCATGCGCTGGGTACGCCGAACGGCCCGCGAAGCCGTGATCGTCGTCGCTCTACGGCCGCCAATGGTCGCGATGGCCGTTGTGCGCCGCCGCAAACCGGCAGGCTTCGCGCGGTACGGGCCATTCTGATACCGGATGGCTGGATAACGACTTGATCCAGGTCACGGTTTCCCTAAAACCCATCATGCGCGGGACGCTACGCAGG
>JBKKAZ010000162.1:0-17537 GCA_046714435.1 Casimicrobiaceae bacterium | reverse complement strand
CCACACCATCATTCCGGGTTTCGTCACGCGTAACGGTGCGCCGGTCGCGGCTTTCGGCGTGATGGGTGGAGCGATGCAGCCACAGGGCCACGTGCAGACGATCACCCGGCTGGTCGATCATCGGATGAATCCGCAGGCGGCGCTGGATGCACCTCGATGGCGATTCCAGGCCGGGCTCGCGATCGACCTCGAGTCCACCGCCGCGCCTGCTCTGCGTGAAGCTCTTGCGACGCTCGGACACAACGTCACGGTCCCTGCGGACAGCCTCGGCTTCGGCTCGGGGCAATTCGTCGTGAAGGTCGACGGCGGATACGCGGCAGGCTCGGATCCGCGTCGTGACGGCTATCCGGTCGGGTTCTGACCCTTTGCACCGTTGCGCGGCGAAACGGAGACGCCAGCGGCGAATCAGATAAGCGCGCGCTGCTTCAGCACCGACAGCGGCAGCAGCTCCGGAAACTCGAGGCGCTTGCGGCCGGGCTCGACCGCGGTCAGCGGCGCCACGGCCTGCATCGTCGCGAGCGAGCGGCGGGTCAGCTCCTGATAGGCTCGCGTGCCCTCGACTTTCCATCTCAGTTCGTCGTCGCTCAGCGCCCGCAGCACGCGAGCGGGCACGCCGGCCGCGATGGTGCGCGGGGGAATCACCATGCCCGCTTTGACAAAGGCATGCGCGGCGACCACGGCGGATTCGCCGATGACGGCATTGTCGTTGACCACCGCGTTCATTCCCACCATGGCGTTGCGCTCGACGCGGCAGCCATGCAGCACGGCGCAGTGCCCGATGTGGCCGTCCTCCGCCACGATCGTCCCGATCCCGGGAAAGCCGTGCGTCACGCAGCAATCCTGCAGGTTGGCACCGGCGTGAATTTCGATGAAGCCGAAATCGCCCCGAAGGCTGGCGCAGGGACCGATATAGCAACCCGGGCCAACGATCACGTCGCCGATCAGCACCGCGCTGGGATGCACGTAGGCGCTTGCGTCGACCACCGGCGTGATGCCGTCGATCGCGTACACGATGAGTTGTTGGCGCTGCATACTGCCTCCGGGTCGGTCCTGTGGATGATCGGAACCTCAACCGATCCAGGCGCGCGCGTTGCGGAACATCCGCATCCACGGTGAATCCTCGCCCCAACCGGGCGGATGCCAGGACATCTGCACGCTGCGAAACACGCGTTCCGGATGCGGCATGAGGATTGAAAACCTGCCATCGGGCGTCGTCAGCCCGGTGATTCCCTCGGGCGAGCCGTTCGGATTGAAGGGATAGCGCTCGGTGGCGGCGCCGGTGGCATCGGCCAGGCGCAGCGTCACGAACGGCTGCGCGGCGATGCGTTGCGCGGTGTCACGAAACTCCGCGAAGCCTTCGCCATGCGCAAACGCGACCGGTATCCGGCTGCCCGCCATCCCGGAGAAGAACAGGCTGGGCGAGCGCTGCACCTCCAGCAGCACCAGCCGGGACTCGAACTGCTCCGAGCGATTGCGCACGAAATGCGGCCAGTGCGAGGTTCCGGGAATCAGGTCGTGAAGGTTGCTCATCATCTGGCACCCGTTGCAGACGCCGAGCGCGATGGTCCCGGGGCGTGCGAAGAACGCGGCGAACTCGTCACGAGCGCGCGAGTTGAACAGGATCGATTTCGCCCAGCCCTCGCCGCCGCCAAGCACGTCGCCGTAGGAGAACCCGCCGCAGGCGGCAATGCCCTCGAAGCCCTCGAGCGAAATGCGCCCTGCGACGATGTCACTCATGTGCACGTCGAAGGCGGCGAAACCGGCGCGGTCGAAGGCGGCCGCCATCTCGACCTGCCCGTTGACGCCCTGCTCGCGAAGCACGGCAAGCTTGGGTCGTACACCGGACGCGATGAAGGGTGCCGCGATGTCCTCCTGGGGCTCGAAGGTAAGCTTCACCGGCATCGGCGCTTCGGCGACGTCGAGCAGCCGATCGTGCTCCTGGTCGGCCGCCTGAGGCAGGTCCCGCAGCCGCTGCAGCGCGTGAGTCGTCGACGACCACGCGCGCTGGAGTTCGACGCGTGACTCGTCGAACAGCACGCCTGCAACTGTGCGGATCCGGATCCTCGGTTCGTCCACCGGCGTGCCGACGACCGCTGCGCGCAGTCCCTTGGCGCGAGCCACATCGAGAACCAGCCTGACATCGCCGCTTCGGACCTGGACCACGGCTCCGATTTCCTCGGCGAACAACGCTGCAAGCACCGGCGCGTCGATGCCGTCGAGCGCGATTTCGAGACCGCAGCGCGACGCGAACGCCATTTCCACCAGCGAAGCGAACAGCCCGCCGTCGCCGATGTCGTGGTAGGCGAGCAAGGTCCCGTCGCGGCGCGCGCGCTGCACGACTTCGAACAACGCGGCAAGCCTTCGAGGCTCGATGTCCGGCGCCCGCTCCCCCAGCTGACCGTAGACCTGGGCCAGCGCCGAACCGCCCAGCCGATGCCGGCCTCCGCCGGCTTCCAACAGCACCAGCGCCGTGTCGCCCACGTCGCGGCGCAACAGCGGTGTCAACGTGGCGCGCACGTCGTCGACCGCCGCGAACGCGGACACGATCAGCGAGACGGGAGCCGTCATCGCGCGCTCTTCGTTGCCATCGCGCCAGGTCGTGCGCATCGACATCGAGTCCTTGCCCACCGGAATCGCGATCGACAAGGCAATGCAGAATTCGCTCACCGCGCGCACGGTGTCGAAGAGCGCGGCGTCCTCGCCGGGATGACCTGCCGGCGCCATCCAGTTCGCCGACAGCTTCACATCACCGAGGCTCGCAACCGGTGCGGCCGCGAGATTGGTGAGCGCTTCGGCAACCGCGATACGTCCGGACGCAGGCGCATCGATCAGCGCCAGCGGCGTCCGCTCGCCCAGCGCCATCGCCTCCCCGGCGTACCCCGTGTAATCCATCAGCGTCACCGCGACGTCGGCGACCGGGACCTGCCAGGGACCGACCATCGGGTCGCGTGCGCACAGTCCGCCGACGGTGCGATCGCCGATGGTCACCAGGAATGACTTGTCCGCGACGGCAGGCAGCTGCAGCACCCGGTAGGCAGCCTCCCGCAGATCGACGTTCTCGAAGTCGTTCGGCTCGAGCTTGCGGCCGATGCGCTTGGCCTCGCGCGTCATCCTCGGCGGCTTGCCCAGGATCACCTCCAGCGGCATGTCAACGGGCGCATTGCGGAACAACGGGTCCTGGACGAGCAACCGCCCGTCGTCGCTGGCCGTGCCGACGATCGCGAACGGACAACGCTCGCGATCGCAGATTGCCCGGAACGGCAACAGGTTGGCCGGGGTGATCGCCAGGACGTAGCGTTCCTGGGCCTCGTTGCACCAGATCTCGCGCGGCGCCATGCCCGGCTCCTCGGAAGGAATCGCGCGCAGGTCGAACGATCCCCCGGCACCGCCGCCGTGAACGAGCTCCGGCAGGGCATTTGAGAGGCCGCCCGCGCCGACATCGTGAATCGCAAGGATCGGATTGGCGGAGCCCATTTGCCAGCAGCGGTCGATCACCTCCTGTGCGCGGCGCTGCATCTCCGCATTGCCGCGCTGCACCGAGTCGTAGTCGAGGTCGGCGCTGTTCGCACCCGTCGCCATCGACGAGGCGGCACCGCCGCCCATGCCGATCAGCATGCCTGGTCCGCCGAGCTGAACGATGAGCGAGCCCGCGACCAGTGCATGCTTCGAAGTATGTTCGGCGCAGATGTTGCCCACGCCGCCGGCGATCATGATCGGCTTGTGGTAGCCACGCCATTCGCCGGCGACCTGCTGCTCGAAAGTGCGAAAGTAGCCGGCGAGATTCGGGCGCCCGAACTCGTTGTTGAACGCCGCGGCGCCGATCGGCGCTTCCAGCATGATGGCCAGCGCCGAAGCGATCCGGTCCGGCTTGCCGGGCGATGCCTCCCACGGCTGCCGCAGCGTCGGAATCGACAGATGCGACACCGTGAATCCGACCAGTCCGGCCTTCGGCTTCGCGCCGCGGCCGGTGGCTCCTTCGTCCCGGATCTCGCCGCCCGATCCGGTCGCGGCGCCTGGAAACGGCGCGATGGCGGTCGGATGGTTGTGAGTCTCGACCTTTGCAATGATGTGGGTCGACTCGCGATGCGCCCCGTAACGGCCGCCGGCGCCCGCGTAGAAGCGCTCGACCGGACGACCCTCGATCACCGTTGCGTTATCCGAATAGGCGACAACGGTGCCTCCGGGATGCGCCGCGTAGGTATCGCGGATCATGTCGAACAGGCTCGTCCGCTGCGGCTTGCCGTCGATGGTCCACTGCGCGTTGAAGATCTTGTGCCGGCAATGTTCGGAGTTGGCCTGCGCGAACATCATCAGTTCGACGTCGGTCGGATCGCGATGCCGCTCACGGAAGCTCTGTTCGAGATAGGCGATCTCGTCGGCGGAAAGCGCCAGGCCGAGCGCGACATTGGCGTGCTCGAGCGCGGCGCGGCCCTCGGCAAGCAGCGGAACCGAAGTCAGCGGCCGCGGCTTGACGTGCGCGAACAACCGGGCCACGTCGCGCAGGTCGTCGAATACGGCTTCGACCATGCGATCGTGGATCAGCGGCAGCAGCGCGTCGCGATCGCCGTCGACCAGCGCGCCGTCGTTCTCGATGCCAACGTGGAACAGCGTGCCCCGCTCGATCCGATTGACCGCCGCGAGCCCGCAATTGTGCGCGATGTCGGTGGCCTTCGACGACCATGGCGAAATGGTACCGGGGCGCGGCGTGACGACCAGCGCGATGCCGTCATCCGGCGCGGCTGTGTCCTGCGGGCCGTAGCTCAGCAGGCGCTCGAGTGTCGCCTGCTCGCCTGGCGACAGCGCTCGGTTGACCTCGACGAAGTGCCACCAGCGAGCCGCCAGCGAGACGATGCGATGGGCGGGGCGAGCCTGCGACAGTCTCTCGCCGAGCTTGGCAAGCCGGAAGGGCGAAAGCGCGGCGCGGCCGCGCAACGAGAGGAGTTCCATCCCAGGGAGTCGCGGTCGCGGCTATCGCGGCAGATTATACGGGCTGCGGCAGGGCGGACAGGGACGCGTTCGATCCTCGGGCCAACGCGCTAGCCCTTGCCGAACATTTCGTTGTGCTGCTGGGTGACGCGCACGAACGTCGTTCGTTTCGAGAGTTCACGCAGACGGCGCGCTCCGACGTAGGTACACGCCGAGCGGACGCCGCCGAGGATCTCCTGCGCGGTGGCCGCCACGGGGCCGCGAAAAGGCACCAGCACCTCCTTGCCTTCGGCGGCGCGATAGCCGGCGACGCCCCCCGCGTAACGATCCATCGCCGCCTTGCTGCTCATGCCGTAGAAGCCGCGGAACTGCGCCCCGTCACGCACCACCGGCTCGCCGCCCGATTCCTCGTGACCGGCAAGCATGCCGCCCAGCATCACGAAATCCGCGCCGCCGCCGAACGCCTTGGCGAGGTCCCCTGGCGTCGTACACCCGCCGTCCGCGCAGATGTGGCCCTCGAGTCCGTGCGCGGCATCCGCGCACTCGATGATGGCGGAAAGCTGCGGATAGCCGACCCCGGTCATCTTGCGGGTCGTGCACACCGAGCCCGGGCCGATGCCGACCTTGACGATGTCGGCGCCGGACAGGATCAGCTCCTCGGTCATCTCGCCAGTGCACACGTTGCCGGCCATGATCACCAGGTGCGGGTACTGCTCGCGGATCTTCGCGACAAAACGGACGAAGCCCTCGGTATAGCCGTTGGCGACGTCGATGCAGACGTGGCGGATCGACGATCGCTCGCCGGTCCCGGCCTGCGCCATCACCTTCCTGAACTTCTCCTCGTCGGCCCCGGCGATGCCCATCGAGTAGAACGCAGATGACTTTTTCACCAGCGCCGAGAAGAATGCGACGTACTGCTCGACCTCGTAGTGCTTGTGCAGCGCGGTGGACAGCTCGAAGGGTTCGAGCGCACGCGCCATTTCGAACGTGCCGATCGTGTCCATGTTGGCCGCGATGATCGGCACGCCGTGGTACTCGACGCCGGCGTGGCGGAAGCGGAACTCCCGCGAGATGTCGACGTTGGAGCGGGTGGACAGCGTGCTCCGCTTCGGACGGATCAGGACGTCCTTGAAATCCAGCTTGACCTCGGTCTCGATGCGCATGGCGGCCTCAGGGCAACACGACGGGCAACAGGACGGGCAACAGGACGGGCAACAAAAACGCCGGTGCCCGCGAGGGGTCCGGCGTTGACGGATTATACGCGCCGTCGCGCCAGTGCTGGGTATGATAGTTGTCCGATCCCCCGTTTGAAGCCTGCCTCGCCCATGTCATCGCTGCGCCACCTCCTCGACCGCAATCGCGCCTGGGCCGCGAGCGTCGAATCGCGCCAACCGGGCTTCTTCCGGGGGCTGGCATCGCAGCAGGCGCCCCGCTACCTGTGGATCGGCTGCAGCGACAGCCGCGTTCCGGCGAACGAAATCGTGGATCTCGCGCCGGGGGAGCTGTTCGTCCACAGGAACGTCGCCAACCTCGTCGTGCACACCGACTTTAACTGCCTCGCGGTGCTGCAGTTTGCAGTGGACGTGCTCAAGGTCGAGCACGTGATCGTCGTCGGCCACTATGGCTGCGGCGGCATCCGCGCGGCGCTCGATGGCACGGCGCACGGACTCATCGACAACTGGTTGCGCCACGTGCAGGACGTGGCCGGCAAGCACCGGCGCCTGCTCGACGCCCTGCCCGATCCGGAACGACGCAGCGACCGCCTGTGCGAACTCAACGTGATCGAACAGGTGGTTCACGTCGCCCGGACCACGATCGTGCAGGACGCCTGGCAACGTGGCCAGCCGCTGACCCTGCACGGACTGATCTACGGGCTCGAGGACGGCCTGTTGTGCGATCTCGGCTTCGCGGCGGACTCGGGCGTGGCGGTCGAAGGCGACTACGAAACCGCGATCGCAAGGCTCGCGGCCCTGCCGAACTGAGCACGCGCGTCAAGCGCGGCCGCCGGCTGCGCTTGACCGGGCTAGTGATGCAGGATCTTGGCGAGAAACTGCTGCGCGCGCTCGGAACGCGGCTGGCCGAAGAAATCGTCCTTGGTCGCGTCCTCGACGATCCGGCCCTCGTCCATGAAAATCACCCGGTTCGCCACCTTGCGCGCGAAGCCCATCTCGTGGGAGACGACCATCATGGTCATGCCTTCCTTCGCCAACTCGACCATCACGTCGAGCACCTCGTTGATCATCTCCGGGTCGAGCGCGGAGGTGGGCTCGTCGAACAGCATGCAAATCGGGTCCATCGACAGCGCACGCGCAATCGCGACCCGCTGCTGCTGGCCGCCGGAAAGCTGGCCGGGAAACTTGTCCTTGTGATCCGACAGGCCGACCCGCTCCAGGAGCTTGAGCCCTCGGGTCCGCGCCTCGTCGGCACCGCGGGCGAGCACCTTGACCTGCCCGAGCGTCAGGTTCTCGGTGACGGACAGGTGCGGAAACAGTTCGAAGTGCTGAAACACCATGCCGACCCTGGCGCGGAGTTTCGGCAGGTCGGTCTTCGGATCGTGCACCGGCACGCCGTCGACGCGGATCTCGCCCTTCTGGAATGGCTCGAGCGCGTTGACGCATTTGATCAGCGTCGATTTGCCCGACCCGGAAGGCCCGCAGACGACAATCACTTCGCCCTTGTCGACGCCGGTCGTGCAGTCCTTCAGCACCTGGAAGCTGCCGTACCATTTGGAGACGTTGCTGATTTCGATCATTGGCATCGGTCGGATTCCCTAGCGGACAATGGCGATCTTCTGCTGCAACCGCTTGACTACGTAAGACAGGCTGTAGCAGATGATGAAGTACACCAGCGCGGCGAACAGGTACATCTCGACCAGCCGGCCGTCGCGTTGCGCGATCTTGGTCGCCGCGCCGAGAAAATCGTTGATCGACAGCACGTAGACCAGCGAGGTGTCCTGGAACAGGATGATGGTCTGAGTGAGCAGTATGGGAATCATGTTGCGGAACGCTTGCGGCAGCACGATCTTCCCCATCACCTGCCAGTAGTTAAGCCCTAGCGCATAGCCGGCGTCGACCTGGCCGCGGGCAATCGACTGGATGCCAGCCCGCATGATCTCCGAGTAATAGGCGGCCTCGAACATGGTGAAGGTGATCACCGAAGAGGCGAAGGCACCGACCCTGATCGGCGTGGGCGAGCCGATGATCCACGCGCCGATGTAGGGCACCAGGAAGTAGAACCAGAAGATCACCAGCAAGAGCGGGATCGACCGCATCAGGTTGACGTAGCCGGTCGCGACCAGCGACAGCGGCTTGATCGACGACAGCCGCATCATCGCAAGCAGCGTCCCGAACACGATCCCGCCGGCCGCCGCCATCCCCGTCAGCGTCAGCGTGAAGGTCATGCCCTCCTTGAACAGGAACGGCAGCGAGCGCTCGATGACGTCGAAGTCGAAGTCGCCCATGTCAGTGGCCCGGCACGTCCGGGACCGATCCGACGAAACCCGGCACCGCAACGTGCCGTTCGAGCCAGCGCATCAGGTTAACCACGACCAGGTTGACCAGGATGTAGATCAGCGTTGCGGCGGTAAATGCTTCGAACACCTGGAAGGTGAACTCCTGGATCGAGCGCGCCGCCATCGTGAGCTCGATCAGGCCGATGGTAAGCGCCACCGAAGTGTTCTTGATGATGTTCATCGTCTCGGACGTAAGCGGCGGCATCACGATGCGAAACGCCATCGGCAGCAGTACGTACCGGTAGGATTGCAACAGCGTGAGCCCGAGCGCCGTGCCTGCCATGAGCTGGCCGCGCGGAAGCGCCTGGATGCCGGCGCGCACCTGCTCGGCAACGCGCGCCGAGGTGAAGAACGCGAGGCCCAGCACCGCCGGAACGAACGACGCCCAGGGCGGGGCCATCTGCTTGACCGCCGTGCCCCAGGCCTTGGGCAGCAGCTCGGGCAGCACGAAAAACCACAGGAACAGCTGCGCCAGCAGCGGGATGTTGCGGAACAGCTCGACGTAGGCGTTGCCCAGCCGC
This sequence comes from Casimicrobiaceae bacterium, assembly GCA_046714435.1. Taxonomy (GTDB): domain Bacteria; phylum Pseudomonadota; class Gammaproteobacteria; order Burkholderiales; family Casimicrobiaceae; genus VBCG01. The sequence goes on along the minus strand of JBKKAZ010000162.1, from coordinate 8,579 downwards.
ACGACCCACTTGTTCGGCGTGGTCCGCAGCACACCGACCACCGAGCCGAGCACCAGCGCGATGCTCCACGCGCAGACCGCAGTTGCGAGCGTCCAGCCTAGGCCGTTGATCAGCGTCGAGAGCCAGGTGCCGCGCGCGTCCGCGGCCATCTCGAAGAAGATCTTCCAGTTCCAGTTGTAGTTCAAGTCCTGGACTCCGCCGGGACGAGCTCACACGCCGCCAGCGACCGGCCGGTCGCGGTCGCCGAAGCACTATAACAAACGGCACGGGGAGCCGAAGCTCCCCGCGGGCAGGCGGCGCGCCGACGCGCGGGCGCTACTTGTAGACCGCCGGATCGCCGTTGTCGGTCGGGTTCGCGAATACGCGCTTCATGATGTCGCTCTGCGGCACGTTGAGATTGATGCCTTTCGGCGGCACCGGTTGCTGGAACCACTTGGTGTAGATCGCGTTGATCTGCCCACTCTTGTAGAGGTTCGCAGTGGCGGTGTCCACGACCTTCTTGAACGCCGGATCCTCGCGCCGCAACATGATTCCGTAGGGCTCGACCGTATAGGCGTCGGCGCCGATCACGTAGTCGCCCGGTGCTTTCGAGTTCGCGACCAGGCTGTAGAGCAGGATGTCGTCCATGAAGAACGCAACGGCGCGTCCGGTCTCGACCATCAGGAACGACTCCGCGTGATCCTTGGCGGTGAGGATGCTCATGCCGAGGTTCTGCTTCGCGTTCTCCTCGGTCATCCACTTGATGTTGGTGGTGCCGGCGGTCGAGACCACGGTCTTGCCCTTCAGGTCCGCCAGCGTCCTGATGTTGTCCGCCTTCTTGGCGACGTAGCGGTTGGCGGTCACGAAATGGGTGTTGGTGAACGACACCTGCTTCTGGCGTTCGAGGTTGTTGGTGGTCGACCCGCATTCCAGGTCGATCGTGCCGTTGGCCATCAGCGGGATGCGCGTCGCCGAGGTCACCGCGGCCAGGTTGACCTTGAGGTTGGGCAGCTTCAGCTCGGCCTTAACCGCATCCACGACCTTCATGCAGATCTCGAGCGCGTAGCCCACCACCTGCTGCTTGTCGTCGTAGTACGAGAACGGTATCGAGGTGTCGCGGTGGCCCAGCGTGATGGTGCCGCTGTCCTTGATCTTCTTCAGCGTGCCGGTGAGCTCCTGCGCGACGGCCGGCGTGGCGACGAGCGCGGCCAGCAGAAGCGCGAGCGAAAGGCGAAACTTGCTCATGCTTGTGAACTCCTGTGCAAGGGATGGGGTCGGGGCGACTCGGCGGAAACTTGTTGATTTTACGCGGCCGTGGCAAGCCGTGTCCAGGCGATGGGGTGGCGCCTCGCGCGGGGGCCCTTTCGGGCGCCGCCCTTCAAAACGGGAGGCCAAGGAGGGCTTGCCTATAATGCCCGCATGCCCTTCGCCCGGGATCGCCCGCTTGCGCCGATTTATCGCGTCGCCGAGTTGAGGACTCTCGAAGCCCGGTTCGCCAATGCGGGCCTGATGGAACGCGCCGGCGCAGCCGCGGCCGAGACAGCGCGCCGGATGCTGGAATCGCGTACCGGCCCGGTCGTCGTGCTTGCCGGCCCCGGAAACAACGGCGGCGACGGCCTGGTCCTGGCACGCTGGCTGCGAACCTGGTTCTACGACGTCATCGTCGTGTTCCGCGGGGATCCCGCCAGACTGCCTGCCGGCGCAGCGAATGCCTACGCTGCGTTTGTCGCCGTCGGTGGAACGACGGTCGTCGATCCGCCGTCAAGTCCCGCCGCGCTGGTCGTCGACGCGCTGTTCGGGCTGGGGATGGGTTTGGGCCACCCGCTTGCCGATGACTACGCGTCGCTGGTGCGCTGGGCTAATGCGCAGCCAGCGCCCGTTCTCGCACTGGATTTGCCGACCGGTCTCGACGCGGACACCGGCTCCGCGAGCGATCCCGCCATCCGCGCCGATGCGACCGACACGTTCATCGCCCTCAAGCCCGGACTGCTCACCGCCGAAGGACCGGATCGCTGCGGCGTGCTGACGGTGCATGCGCTCGAGCTGGGGCCCGAGGCGTCCGCAGCTGCGCAAGGGCACGCGCTCGGCTGGTCCTCGCTCGCGTCGACACTGCCCGAGATTTTCGCGCGGCGTACCCGGGGCGTGCACAAGGGAACCTTCGGTACGCTCGGCGTTGTCGGCGGCGCGCCGGGACTTGTGGGTGCACCCCTGCTCGCCGGTCGTGCGGCCATGCGCCTCGGCGCCGGCAAGGTTCGCGTCGGCTTCATCGCGCAGGATCGTCCCGCTTTCGATCCGGTGATGCCCGAACTCATGCTGGCGCCCGCGCATGACGTCCTTGCCGCGGACGCCGACGCCCTGGTCGTAGGCTGCGGCCTTGGCAGCGATGCCATCGCGCGCGACGCGCTGGTCCGCGCCATCGCAATGCGCGTGCCGCTGATACTCGACGCCGACGCATTGAACCTGCTGGCCAGAAATCCGGACCTGCGTACCGCTGTGCGCGCCCGTGACGCCGCAACGCTCGCGACACCTCATCCCGCCGAGGCGGCGCGCCTGCTCAGTACGGCCGTCGCGGCGATCCAGCAGGACCGCCTCGCCGCCGCCCAAACCATCGCTCGCGAACTTGGTGCTCACGTCGTGCTCAAGGGTGCCGGCAGCGTCCTCGCGCACCCCGACGGCAGCTGGGACATCAACACCAGCGGCAACCCCGCGCTCGCGTTCGCGGGCTCCGGTGACGTACTCGCCGGAATGCTCGGCGCCTGCATCGTCCAGCAACGCGATCCGAAAGCGGCGCTGCGGATCGCGGTGTGTCTGCACGGCGCGGCGGCCGACGCGTTGGTTGCGCGCGGCATCGGGCCGATCGGGATCGGCGCCGCCGAACTCGTGGATTCGGCGCGCGAGCTGATCAACCGCGCCGCCGCGAACCAAGCCTCAATCTAGGGCAACAGCAGCGTCGTGCCAGTGGTCGCCCGCGACTCGAGCGCGCGGTGGGCGTCGGCCGCCTGCGCCAGCGGAAACTCCTGGCGAACATCGGGCTTGACCTTGCCCGAGCGGACCATGCCGAACAATTCGTCGGCCATATTCAGCAGGTCGGCGCGTTTGGCCGTGTAGGTCGCGAGCGTGGGCCGGGTGACGTAGAGCGAGCCCTTCTGAGCGAGGATGCCGACGTTGAACGGCGCGACCGGTCCCGAGGCGTTGCCGAATACGACCATCAGGCCGCGCGGCTTGAGGCAATCGAGCGATGCCAGGAAGGTGTCCTTGCCCACCGAATCGTAGACCACGGGCACGCCCGTGCCGCCCGTGATCTCCTTCACGCGTTCGACAAAATTTTCGCGCGAATACACGATCACGTGTGCGGCGCCGTGCTGCTTCGCGAGCGCCGCCTTCTCATCGGTGCCGGTGGTTCCGATCAGGGTCACGCCGAGCGCTCGCGCCCATTGGCAGGCGATCAATCCGACGCCGCCTGCCGCCGCATGGAACAGGATGGTCTCGCCGGCTTTGAGCGGGTAGGTCTGGCGAAACAGGTACTGCACCGTCAGTCCCTTCAGCATCAACGCCGCAGCAGTGCGGTCGGGAATGTCGTCGGGCAGCCGAATCAGCCGTTCCGCAGCGATCACCCGCGCCTCGCTGTAGGCACCGATGGCACCTATGCAGTATCCGACGCGGTCGCCGGCTTTGAGGCCGTCGACGCCGGCACCCACCTTTTCCACCACGCCCGTCGCCTCGCTGCCGATGCCGCTAGGCAGCGCAAGCGGATAGAGTCCGCTACGATGGTAGGTGTCGAGGTAGTTGACGCCGATCGCCGTATGGCGAATCCGCGCCTCACCGACGCCGGGTTCGGGAAGCGTCACATCGTCGAGTTGCATTGCTTCCGGTCCGCCGGTCTTGTGAATGCGAATGGCACGCGTCATGTGGGTGTCCCAGGTTGGTGATGCGGTGAATCGGTCATCGGGTCGCGAGCTGGAAGGTCGCGAAGCCCGCAAACGTGAGGAGCAATGAACCGGCGAGGTGCGCGAACGCCAGCAGCGTACCGTTCGTGTAATCGCCTCGCATCAGAAGTTCGGTAACTTCCGCGGAGAACGTCGAGAACGTCGTCAGCCCGCCCAGTATTCCGGTGACCGCGAACAACCGCCACTCGTGGGCGAGATCGCCTCGGGCGAGGAAGTACGCGACGGCAAGCCCGACCGCGTAGCCGCCGATCAGATTGGCAGCGAGCGTGCCGAGCGGAAAGGCCGGGATGCGCGGGTTGAGCCATGTCGTGAGGCCCCAGCGCAGCCAGGCACCGATCGCGGCGCCGACCCCCACCGCGGTGAACTGTAGCAGCATGCCGGAGATTCTACGGGTAGGCGTCAGCGCACGAACTGGTCCACGAAATCCGCACCCAATCCCACCTCGGAGTAATGGCGCCGGCACATCTCGATCTTGCTCCACACGTCCTCGTAGCCGACCTGGTGGCCGTCCGCGTCGAGATAGATCATCGCCCCGCTGATGTTGAAGAAGGTGATCATCTCGGGACAGTTGTCGGGAACCACCAGCGTGTGGGTTTCGCCGGGCGGCTCGTAGACGAAGCTGCCCTGCTCCGCCACCCAGGCGTGCTCGAGGTAGCGCCACCGTCCCTTGATCACGTAGCCCACGACGGCCATCGGGTGGCGATGGCGGCTCAGGATACCGCTCTTGCGAACCCGCAGCAGGTTGCACCAGCCGCCGCTGACGGTGTTCAACAGCAGCGGGCGGAACCAGACGTCGGGCGCCTGAGGAACCCAGACCCGCTCGTCGTCGGGAATCGCGGCCACCGCGATCTCGGGCTGAATTCCGGCGCTAGGCAACACGACCGGTGCGTTCATCGCGCATCCTCCGCCGAAGTTCGTTCCTTCCACGCGCGCGCAAGCGCCGCGAGCTCGGAAGCGGCGTCGTTGCCCGCCGGATAGCTGCGTCGCGCGCGCCGATACCAGTAGCGAGCGTTGCCAAAATCGCCCTCCAGCATGTGGACGATGCCGTGGGCCCAGCAGCCGAACGGCGACTCGTCGCCCTGTACGATCGAGTGCGCACGCGCCCAATCGCCGTGCTTGAGGTGCCGGATCGCGGTGCCGAGCGACATGGGATCACGCGATCACGTAGCCGCCGTCCACCGCCAGCGTTGCGCCGGTCACAAAGCCAGACGCCGGCGACACCAGGAAGGTCACCGCACCAGCGACGTCGATGGGCTCGCCCCAGCGGCCGAGCGGCGTGCGCGCCAGTATCGCCGCGGACTTCGCCGCATCCTCGCGCACCGGCGCGGTCAGCGGCGTTGCGATCCAGCCCGGCGCGACGGCGTTGACCCGGATCCCGTCGACGGCGTAGGCGATCGCGAGGGAACGGGTGAGCTGGATGACACCGCCCTTGCTCGACGCGTAGCCGGGCGCGTGCGGCGCGCCAAAATACGAGTACAGCGAGCCGATGTTCACGATCGCCCCGCGCGCGGCCTTGAGCTTTTCGCGCGCGTGCGTGCAGCAGCGCATCGTGCCGGTCAGATTGACCGCGATGGTGCGCTCGAACTGCGCCGGATCGTGCTCGACGCCGCGACCGATGACGCCCGCGCAGTTGACCAGCGCGTCGAGCCGCGGCAGATCGGCGATCAGGTCCTTCACCGCGGCATCGTCGCGTACGTCCAGCGCCACGGCGTCGCGTGCCCGGAAACCGGGTGCCGCGCGAGCGGCCTCGACCTCCTGCGCCGACACCCCGGTCACCGTGACCACGGCACCCACGCTCGACAGCGCGTCGGCGATGCCCGCACCGATGCCGCTGGTACCGCCGACTACCAGCGCCACGCGGCCTGCGAGCATGTCGGACCGGTAGGTTTCTGTGATCACGCGAACACGCCTTCCCGGGACGCGAACGCGCGTACCGCCGCATCGACAGGGAGCGGCGCGACCGCGCCGAATCCTGTGGTCGCCAGCGCTGCCGCGACATTCGCGTAGCGCGCGGCCTGGATCGGATCGTCGCCGCAGAGTATCCGCACCGCGAATGCCCCGTCGAAGCAGTCGCCCGCGCCGGTCGCGTCGATCGAGGCCACCCGATGGCCCTCGATGCGTTCGCGGCGAGCGCCCTCGGACACCAGGCAGCCGTCCGCGCCGAGCTTGAGCACGACCAGCGATGCTCCCATCGCGTGCAGCGCATCGGCGATCGCGTCGGGCGATTCGAGTTGGAACATGAGGCGCGCGTCGTCATAGCTCGGGAGCACCCAGTCGGCAAGCGCGATGGTTGCGCGGACGACGTCCCGGGCACGCGCCAGCGGCCACAGCTTCGGACGGAAATTGGGATCGTAGGAGATCCGGGCGCCGGCACTCCGCGCTGCCTCGATCGCGGCAAAACACGCGTCGCAGGCGGATGCCGAAATCGCCTGGCTGATTCCAGAGACATGCAGCACGCGCGCGACGCGCAATACCTCGAGCGGCAGGCTCTCGGGTGTCATCCGGCTCGCCGCGGAACCGCTTCGCAGGTAGGAGAACTCATGGCCGTTCGGACCGTGGCTCACGAAGTAGACACCGGTCGGGGCCTCGGTGTCGGTGGTGACACCGGCGAGCGACACACCCTCGCGCTCCCAGAGCCGTTTCAGCATTCTGCCGAATCCGTCGTTACCGATGCGGGTGACGTAGCCCGCGCTGATGCCGGAGGTGCGGCCAAGCCGGGCCGCGGCGATCACCATGTTCGAGCTGTCGCCACCGAAGCCCTGCAGCCAGCGCGTCGGATCGGCGGCATCTGATTGATTGAATTCGACCATCGGCTCACCGATGGCAACGATCGCCGCGGGCAGGGACTCGGTCATCGCTTGGGCAGCGCCCGAAATGCAGCGGCATAGCTTGCCGCGGCCTTGCGCACGTCGTCGGCGCCCATGCCGGGACGATAGAGGTTGGACCCGGTCCCGAATCCCGACGCGCCCGCGATCCAGTAGTCGGTCAGGTTGTCCGGCCGGATGCCACCGACCGCGAACACGCGCGCGGAAGCCGGGAGGACGGCGCGCCAGGCCTTGAGCGCAGCCGCGGGAATGGCTTCCGCGGGAAACAGCTTGAGCGCGTCCGCGCCGGCGTCCAGCGCGGCAAAGGCCTCGGTCGGCGTTGCAACGCCCGGAATGCAGAGCAGGTCGCAACGCTTGGCCTCGCCGACCACCGCGATGTCGGCATGCGGCATCACGATCAGTCGGCCTCCGGCATCCCTGACCCGCGCGACATCGTCGCGCGCGCGGACGGTGCCCGCGCCAACCAGACACCGATCGCCGAAGCGCCGGCCGAGCAACTCGATGCTCTCCAGCGGCCGAGGCGAGTTCAGCGGGACTTCCAGGATGCGAAACCCGCTGGCGACGAGCACATCGCCGATCGGGGCGATCTCGTCGGGGGTGATGCCGCGCAGCACCGCGATAAGTGGCAATTCGGTGAGATACGGATCGAGGCGAACGCTCATCGCGCGAATGGTCAATGGAAATGCATCGGACGGGCGCGATCGGCGATTCGCACCAGACCGCGCACCGCCGCGTCGGGCGGGCCGCGTCGCGCCGTCATTCCGGATTGCGCAAGCGCCGCCGCGTAGCGCGCAAACAGGGCGTCCGTCCCGATCACACAGCATTCGGTGGCGTCGGCGCCTTGCCTGCGCACCCACTCCCGCGCGCTGCGGATCTCGTGGCCGATCAGGACGCCCGACAACCAGTCGGGAACCTCGTGCTGCGCGAGTTCCCCCGCCAGCGCCAACGTACGCGCGCCGAAAATCTGATGGCTGAGGCCGTCATCGGCGAGTCCTCGCGCGACGCCGCGGGCGAACGCCGGGCCTGGCTCCTCCGGCGCGTGCTCACAATCCGCGAGTCGCCCGAGAATGCTGTTCGCGAGCAGTACGGCGTAGAGCTCGCCGGTCATGAAGGTCTTGAATCCGACCACTTGTCCACGTTCGACGCGCACCCATTTGCTGTGCGTTCCGGGAAGCACCGCCAACATGACCGGATCGCTCGCGTCCACCGCGCCCACCAGTTGCGTCTCCTCGCCGCGCATGACGTCGGGCGTGCCATCGTCGTCGCGCGTGATCAGGCCCGGAACGATCGCGAGCTCGCGCTGCGGCGTCCAGGCGAGGTGATCGGCGAGTGCTTCGGCCGCCGCGGGCGTGGTCAGGTAGGGCACTTCGATCCAGCCTTGCCGGCTGCCGATCATCCCCGACGCGATCCGCGGCAGCGGCAGTGAATGCCAATCGCCGAGCAGCGTGCGAAGCGCTTGTGGGAAGTCGCCGTTGCCGAGCTGCTGGACACCCAGCGGACGCTCGCGGGTTTCGACAATGGCGCCGCGCGAATCGACCGCGTAGGCCCGCGCGAAGGTCGTTCCCCAGTCGATTGCAATGAGCGCTGCCTGATCCATCGTCGGTGTCACCGTCGGGATGCGGCGGCGCGTCATTAGTGTCCCAAGTCAGAAATTCGTTGTGCAAAAGGGCCAGTTCGCTCCCAGGCATTGTTGCCCCCGTGCGGCAGGTGACCTACCTCGCCGCACGGGGGCGTCGCGCCTGGAAGCGAACTGGCCCTTTTGCACAACGAATATCTGACTTGGGACACTAATGACGCGCCGCCGCATCCCGACGGTGACACCGACGAT
>JBKKAZ010000161.1:0-12697 GCA_046714435.1 Casimicrobiaceae bacterium | reverse complement strand
GGCGATCGAGATGGGCGCCGACGCGGTCGACATCGGCCGCACCATCCACCCGCACCCCACGCTCTCCGAGTCGATCGGGTTCGCGGCGGAAGTCTACGAGGGCACCTGCACCGACCTGCCGCCGGCGAGGAAGAAGTGAGAAGGTGAGCAGGTGAGAAAGTGAGAAAGCGAGGAAAGGCGGGGCAGGCTCTACTTTCGCAACGCCGCGTCGACCATCCCCCGCAGTTCCTCCAGCCCGAAGGTCGGCAGCGGCTTGCCGTTGACGAAGTACTCGGGCGTCTTGACGACCTTCAGCGCCTTCGCGTCGGCGACGTCCTGCGCGACGCGCTCACGGACTTCCGGTCGCTCAAGATCCGTCCTGAGACGCGCGACGTCGAGTCCGGGCACGGTGCCGAGCACGGCCATCGCGGCATCGACCTGCACCCGGTGGTCCTGCACCCAGCGGCCCTGCACCGCGAGCAGCGTCTCCAGTGCTTCCCAGTACTTGCCCTGCATGCGCGCCGCTTCGAGCATGCCCACCACCGCGTCGGAGCCCTGGTGGAACGGGACGTGGCGCATCATCAGCCGGGATGCGGTCCGGATTCGCAGCCAGCATGCGCTTCACTTCGGGGTAGAAAAGCGCGCAGGTTTCGCAGGCGGGATCGAGGAACTCGACGAGCTGGACCTTCGCGTCGGGCCGGCCCAGCGTCGGGGAATGCGGCCGCACCAGGAGCGCCGGATCGGTCGCCGCCTGAGGTCGATCGGCGGCCGGCCTACCGCCCCGTTCGATGAACATGGCGACGCCAACGACGGCGAGCGCCAGCAGCGTGCCGGCGAACAGCAGCTTGTTGCTCATGCGGTTGCTCGTGCGATCGTGCACTGATGGAACGGCCACGCACCGGGACCACAGGTGGACGAGGACCGCCGCGCCCGGAGCATAGGCGCGCCAAGACTATCAGAGCGGCAGCGCTGCTAGACTGTCTCGTCGCGCGAGCGGAGATCTGGCATGACGCAGGACGAACTGAAGCAGGCCGTCGCCCGCGAGGCGATCAAGCAAGTGGTCGACGATGCGTGGATCGGGGTCGGCTCCGGCTCGACGGCGAACTTCTTCATCGACGAACTCGCGAAGATCAAGGGCCGCATCAAGGGCGCGGTCGCAAGCTCGGTGAAGACCGCCGAACGGCTGAAGGCGCACGGCATCCCGGTCGAGGAGCTCAACAACGCGGGCGACCTGCCGGTCTACATCGACGGCGCCGACGAGGTCACCGAACACGGCGCGATGATCAAGGGCGGCGGCGGCGCGCTGACCCGCGAAAAGATCGTCGCGGCGGCGTCGAGGAAGTTCGTATGCATCGTCGACGGCAGCAAGCTGGTGCCGGTGCTCGGCAAGTTCCCGCTGCCGGTCGAAGTGATCCCGATGGCGCGAAGCTACGTCGCGCGCGAACTCGTGAAGCTGGGCGGTCAGCCGGAGTGGCGGATGGGATTCGTCACCGACAACGGCAACCTGATCCTCGACGTGCGCGGGCTCTCGATCACCGATCCGGTTGCGCTCGAGTCTTCGCTGAACCAGATCGCCGGCGTGGTCACCGTCGGGCTGTTCGCGCGGCGCGGTGCTGACGTGATCCTGGTCGGCACCGGCGGCGGCGTGCAAACGCTCCGCGCGCAGCGCTGAACTGCGGACTCTTCGTAACGCTCAGCCCGGACGCGCGCGCTGGCGCTACGCGACGACCGGGCCCCACCCGCCGATTCCGGCTACTTCTTCGGCGCCGCCTTGGCGGGTTCGACCTTGATCGCCAGCGCCTCGCTGTAGGTGGCCTCGACCTGGTCGCCCTTGGCGATGCGCTTGAACTGCTCCGGATCGGCGACCTTGAGGTCCACCGTGCGCTGCGGGCCCTTCAGCGTGATGACCTGCGTCTTGGCATCGACCGCGATCACGTCCGCGACCACGGTCACCTGGCGACCCACGGCGCCGGCCGGACGTTCACCCGGTTTCGCGGCGACCGCGCCCGCCTTTTCCGTGGCGCTGACGACCAAGCCGCCGCCCTTTTTCAGTTCCAGCGTCAGCGCCTCGATGAATTCGACGTTCACCTGATCGCCGACCTTCATCTGCGCGAAATTCTTGACTTCGGGGCCAGCGTCGAAAACGACCTCCTTGCCCTGCGGACCCTTCACCGTGACCGCGCGCGTGGCGGCGTCGATTGCGGTAATCGTCCCGGTGACCTTGATAGTGCGGGCGCCGCCGACAACGCCGGGGCCCTTTGCGACCATCGCGGTCCCGGTCTGGGCAGCGACGGGGAATGCAACTGCGGCGGCCGCAATGAGGCCGGAGATGAGCAATGCCTTGCGCATGTCTGTCTCCGTGGTGGCCGGCGCAACCCGGGGCGGCGCCGAAGTAAAACTCATATTTTGCCAGATGCCGGAGGGCAGAGCCCTGGCGGAGCACGCCTCGAGCGGGATCGCACCCGCCACGACCGACACGCGCGGCCCGCAGCCGATGGGTGCAGGGACGCATGGCAGCGATGGCGGATACAATGCCACCGTGAGCAAGCCCGCCCCCTTGACGGTCGCGCCGGTCGAGGACATCACCGCTTACATGCGGGGCGTGGGTGCGGCCGCGCGCGCGGCGGCGCGTGAAATCTCACGCGCGGACACGGCAGCCAAGGACGCGGCACTCGCGGCCACCGCCGCGGCGATCCGTCGTGACGCAGCCAAGCTGCTGGCAGCGAACGTCCAGGACGTCGCGGCGGCGCGCGCAGGCGGTGCCGATGCCGCGTTCGTCGAACGGCTGACGCTATCGCCGCAGTCGATCGCCGCGATGGCCGAAGGCGTCGAGGCGGTCATCGCGCTGCCCGATCCTGTCGGCGAAATCACCGACCTCAGGTTCCGGCCCACCGGCATCCAAGTGGGGAAGATGCGCGTGCCGCTCGGCGTGGTCGGCATCATCTACGAATCGCGCCCCGACGTGACCGCCGATGCCGCGTCGCTGTGCCTCAAGTCCGGCAATGCCGCCATCCTGCGCGGCGGCTCCGAGGCGCTGCGCAGCAACGCTGCGATCGCCGCGTGCGTGCTCGAGGGCCTGCGCGCGGCGGGACTGCCTCAAACCGCGGTGCAGGTGGTCGCAACCGCCGACCGCGCGGCTGTCGGTCATCTGATCGCCGACGAGCAGCACGTGGACGTCATCGTGCCACGCGGCGGGAAGAGCCTGATCGAGCGCATCAGTCGCGAGGCGAAGGTGCCGGTGATCAAGCATCTCGACGGTGTGTGCCATGTATTCGTCGATGCGTCGGCCGACGTCGACATGGCAATGCGCATCGCCGACAACGCCAAGACCCAGCGCTTCGCGACCTGCAACACCATGGAAACGCTGCTGGTACACGTGGATGTTGCCCCCCGCCTGCTGCCTCCGCTAGCGGCGATTTACCTCGCCAAGGGTATCGAGCTGCGCGGCTGCGAGCGCTCGCGGGCACGGGTCCCCATGATGAAGCCGGCAACCGAAGATGACTGGTATGCCGAGTACTTGGCGCCGATCCTCGCCGTCCGCGTGGTCGATTCGCTGGACGCTGCGATCAACCACATCGCACGTTACGGTTCGCAGCACACCGATGCGATCGTCACCAACGATCACGCGGCGGCGATGCGCTTCCTTCGCGAGGTCGACTCGAGCTCGGTGCTGGTCAACGCGTCGACGCGCTTTGCCGATGGCTTCGAGTACGGGCTCGGCGCCGAGATCGGGATCTCGACCAACAAGCTGCACGCTCGCGGACCGGTCGGACTCGAAGGTCTCACCAGCCAGAAGTGGGTCGTGCTGGGGTCCGGGCAGGTCCGGACCTGAGCCAGCGTGTCCGCAGCGCGATTGCACGCTCGGACGCGCACGACGTCCCCAATCATTCGACGACAAGGGCGCCCCATGCCGACCATTGCCAGCTACCTACGCTCTGCCCTTCCCGCGCTGCTCGCCTTCGCCCTGGTCGGGAGCGCCGCCCCGGCGCTCGCCGAACGGGTCGTGCTGCAGGTGAGCGACGGCAACGTGCAGACCTGGAACCAGACCTTCAACGTCATCGGCAACCTGCGCCAGGCCTACGGTCCGGACACGCAGATCGAGGTGGTCGCCTTCGGTCAGGGCATCAACATGTTGAAGTTCGACGCGCCGGTCTCGTCCCGCCTCGCCGACGCCCGGAAGGCCGGTGTGTCGATCTACGCCTGCGAGAATTCGATGGAGCGCAACAAGCTCACGCGCAACGACATGGCCCCCGACCTGATCTACGCCGAGGCCGGCGTAAAGCACATCATCACTCGCCAGCGCGAAGGCTGGGCCCTGATCCGTCCCTGATCACAGGGCTTGCACAGGTCACCGCCGAGCGCCCTTCACCCCGCGGGAGTCGTCCCGGCGCTGCCGCTACCGCCGCTGCCCGGCAATTCGCCTCAGCGCCGCTGGGGTCATATCCACGCCCGACCTGCGCACGATGGCCGCCTCCAGCCTGCTAGCACTAATCGACGACATCGCCAGCGTGCTGGACGACGTCGCGCTGCTGACCCAGGCGGCGACCAAGAAAACTGCAGGCGTCCTCGGCGACGACCTCGCGCTCAACGCCCAGCAGGTGACCGGAGTCCGCGCGGACCGCGAGCTGCCGGTGGTCTGGGCGGTGGCCAAGGGCTCGCTCGTGAACAAGGCGATCCTGGTGCCCGGGGCGCTCGCGATCAGCGCGTGGCTGCCCTGGGCGGTGACGCCGCTGCTGATCGCGGGTGGGTTGTTCCTGTGCTACGAGGGCTTCGACAAAATCGCGCACAAGCTCTCGCGTCCTGCGGCCGAAGCTGCCGCGCACCACGGGGCGCTGGTCGAGGCGCTGGCCAATCCCGCGGTCGACCTGGTCGCGTTCGAGAAGGACAAGATCAAGGGAGCGGTGCGCACCGACTTCGTGCTTTCGGCGGAAATCATCGTGATCACGCTCGGCATCGTGGCCGGGGCCCCGTTCGCGACCCAGGTCGTAGTGCTGGTCGGCATCGCGCTGCTGATGACCGTGGGTGTCTACGGGCTGGTTGCCGGCATTGTCAAACTGGACGACGCCGGGCTCCACCTCAGCCAATGGCCGAGACGCAATGGCGTCGGGCGGCTGCTGCGCGCGATGGGCGTGGCCATCGTCAAGTCCGCGCCCACCCTGATGAAAGCGCTGTCGGTCGCCGGCACCGCGGCGATGTTCCTGGTGGGCGGAGGCATCCTCACCCACGGCGTCGCGCTGCTGCAGCATCGCATCGAGCAATGGGCTCGCAGCGCAAGCTCGCTGCCGCTGATCGGCAACTTCGTCGAAGCTTTGACACCGATGCTGCTCAACGCCGCGGCCGGTGTCCTGGCGGGTGCGATCGTGTACGCCTTGGCGCGAGTGTTCCGGCGATTGCAGCCGCGAGCGCCCACGGCCGACACAGGCAAGCGGTAGACCGCGGCTACGATCCCATCGCCGCGCGCGGCGCGCGTCGCAGCCAGCCCAGCCACAACGCCGCGGCGAGCGCGACACCGAGCAGCGGAATCGCCCCGAAGTTCATCCGCTCCCAGCCGACGGTGGCCACCAGCGCACCCGAAGCGAGCGATGAAATTCCGATGATCACGAAGGTCACGACTTCGTTCGCGCCCTGGGCCTTGGCTCGCTCCGAGGGGGCATAGACTTCGGTCAACAGCGCCGTCCCCCCGGTGTACATGAAGTTCCAGCCCATGCCGAGCAGCATCAGCGCGGCAAGGAAATGCGGCACGCTGTTGCCGCTGAGCGCGACGGCGACGGATCCCCCCATGATGACCACGCCGGCGACGATGACCTTGAGCACGCCGAAGCGCTTGATCAGGTGCCCGGTGAAAAATCCGGGGGCGAACATCGCGACGACATGCCACTGGATCACCAGCGCCACTTGCGCGTAGGGGTGCGAGCAGAAATCCATGGCGAGCGGGGTCGCGACCATCAGCAGGTTCATCAGTCCGTAGGCGAGCGCGGCCGACAGCGCGGCGACGATGAACACGGGCTGGCGGACGATGACCGCGAGTGGTCGCCCGCCACCGGAGCGCTCCTCATGCGGCGGAAGCGGCAAGTGAAGGCGCGACTGGAACACCAGCGCCACCAGCGCCCAGACCGACAGCAACACGAACGAGCCGAGGAACGGCACCGCGAACAGGTCCCGCCCCCAGCGCGTGGTCTCGGGACCCAGGAAACCGCCGGCGATGCCGCCAGCGAGGACCAGCGAGATCGCCTTCGCCCGATCGGCCGGCGCGGTGATTTCCGCCGCCGCGAACCGGTATTGCACACCGATCGCGTTGTAAATGCCGATCACCGCGGTCCCCAGGCAGAGCAGCGCGAAGCTCGCCTGCCACACGCCGATGGCTGCGATCGCACATCCGCCGACGTTGACCAGCGCACCGGCCATGAAGCCTGTCCGCCGGCCGACGCGCGCCATCCACAGCGAAGCCGGCATCGTCGACAGCGCCGAGCCGAGCACATAGGTCGCCGCACCCAGCGTCACCAGCGCCTTGACATCGGTCAGCGCGAACCCCACGAGCGCCACCATGGAGATCAAACCGGAAGCGTTGGTGAGCAGCAGCCCCTGGCAGCAGGCGAGCAGCGTAACGTCGCGGTAGGGAAATCTCGAGGGGGTCATCGCCGGGGACCGCGGAAGCTGCTGGTCCGGACGGAGCCCGCTTGCGCCGCGCGCGCTTTCGAATTATACGGCGTCATGGACGCTATCCTGCCGATGCCCGCCCGCGCCATCCTCGAGTTCTGGTTCGGCGCGACCCCGCACGCCGCGCGCGACGCCTGGTTTCGCAAGGATCCCGCGTTTGACCAGGCGATCGCGGAGAACTTTTCCGACGAGGTTGCCGCCGCGCTGGCAGGCGCTTTTGGCGACTGGTGCACGACGCCGCACGGAGCCCTCGCGCGCGTGATTCTGCTCGATCAGTTCACGCGCAACATGTTTCGGGACACGGCGCGTGCCTTCGCAGGCGACAGCGCCGCACTCGCGACGGCGGCCGACGCCGTGGCCAAGCGGTTCGACGCTTCGCTCGACCGCTACGAGCGCTGGTTTCTGTACATGCCGTTCGAGCATTCGGAGGATCCGGCGGTGCAGGAGCGCTCGCTTGCGCTGTTCGGCGAACTGGCGCAGCAAACCGGCGAGCGCTCCCAGTTCGAGTGGGCGGAGAAGCACGCGGAGATCATCCGGCGTTTCGGCCGCTATCCACATCGCAACGCGATCCTGGGCCGAGCGTCCACGCCCGAGGAGATCGAGTTCCTGAACCAGCCCGGTTCGCGCTTCTAACCGATGGCGAACGCGAAACATTCCTGTTCGCTCGGGGCATGCGACCCGGTGCGGCGCCATGGGCGCATTGACGCATGTCCTCGGCGCTAGGTCTTTTCGGCGGCACCTTCGATCCGGTGCACTACGGACACCTGCGCGCGGCAGAGGAAGTTCGTATCGCGCTCGGCTCGGGTGAGCTGCGGTTGCTTCCGGCAGGTGATCCGCCGCATCGCGAGCCGCCGGGAGCCGACGCGAAGCACCGGCTTGCCATGCTCGAACTGGCGGTCGCGGAGTTCCCGGGCCTTGCGATCGATGCGCGGGAGGTCGCGCGAACCGGCCGGAGCTATACGGTGCTGACGCTGCGCGAGCTTCGCGCCGAGATGCCGGCGCGACCTTTGCTGCTGGTCATCGGAACCGACGCCTTCATGGGACTTCCGACCTGGCATTGCTGGAACGAGCTGTTCGAACTCGCCCACCTGCTGGTCATTACCCGTCCGGGCGTCAGCGTCGATGGGGCCCTCCCTCCACTGCTCGACCGCGAATGGAAAAGGCGCGCCGCGCCGGATCTCGCGGCGCTTGAAGCCGGGCCCGCCGGCGCCATCTTCCAAATGGCGGTCACCCCGCAGCCGATCTCGGCAACCGCGATCCGCCGCGCGCTCGCGCTTGGTACAGCCGGCGTCGACAGCGTCCGCGGTTTGCTGCCCGCCGCGGTTTTGGCCTATATTGGCCATCATCGGCTCTATCAGCGCCTCGACCGTGCGACTTAGCAAACTTCAGAACATCGCCGTTACCGCACTCGAAGACATCAAGGCGCGCGACATCGCGGTCTTCGACGTCCGCAAGCTAACCAGCCTTTACGACACGCTGATCATCGCCAGCGCCAACTCCAACCGCCAGGTCAGGGCGCTGGCCGGCCATGTCCGCGACAAGCTCAAGGAGGCCGGGCTGCCGATCATTGGCGTCGAGGGCGAGGAATCTGGCGAGTGGGTGTTAGTCGATGCCGGCGACATCGTCGTTCACGTGATGCAGCCCTCCGTGCGCGCGTACTACAACCTCGAGGAGCTCTGGACCCCTCCAGCCACGCGCCGCAGCAAGGCCGCGGCGGCGTGACCGGTCGATGGACTACGCACGCGCCTGTACATTCCTGTGTCATCCAGAGCGAAGCGTGGGATCTGCTTTTCCTCGTGATCAGCAAACTGCGAACAGCAGATTCCTCGTCCCTCGGAATGACACTCAGTTTTCAAGCGCGCCGATAGCGCCCGACCAAGAACCCGCGTGATGCGCCTGCGGATCGTCGCGCTGGGTCACCGGATGCCGGCCTGGGTGGGTGCCGCGGTCGGTGATTACGTCAAGCGCGTACCGCCCGAGTATGGTCTCGAGATCGTCGAACTCAGGCCCGCCGCACGCAACGGCGGGCGTACGGTCGAACAGCTTCTCGCCGACGAGGCGGCGCGCATCGCCCGTGCGTGCGCGGGTTCGGCGACGATCGCCCTCGACCAGCGCGGTACTGCCTGGTCGACGCGCGACCTCGCCGAGCGTCTCGCCCGCTGGCGTGGCGACGGCAGCGACGTGGCCTTTGTCATCGGCAGCGCCGACGGCCTCGACCCTGCGGTGCGCAAGCGCGCGAAAGCGGTCGTCGCGCTGTCGGCGATGACGCTGCCGCACGCGCTGGTGCGGGTGATGCTCGCCGAGCAGATCTACCGCGCCGCCAGCCTCATCGCCGGGCATCCGTATCATCGCGAATGAACCGATCGCCGGAGGGAACGTGATTTATCTTGCGTCCAGGAGCCCGCGACGTGGAGAGCTGTTGAAGCAGCTCGCCGTGGCGTTCGAGAAATTGCAGCTGCGCGAGGCCCGCGGGCGCGCGCGCGATGTCGTCGAGGAAGCGAACGACGGCGAGCCGCCGGCGCACTACGTTGAGCGCATTGCGCGCACCAAGGCGGCGGTCGGCTGGCTGCGAGTGGAGCAGCGTGGCCTGGCCCCCCATCCGGTGCTCGGCGCCGACACCGAAGTCGTGCTCGACGGCGCCACGCTGGGTAAGCCGCGCGACGCCGCGCACGCCGCCGAGATGCTGGCGAAACTGTCGGGGCGCCGGCACGAAGTGATGACCGGCGTTGCACTGAAGACCGCCGACGAGGTCACGTTCGCGATGTCGGTGTCGCAGGTCAGCTTCCGGCCCCTGACCACCCAAGAGATCGAGCACTATGCGGCGTCGGGGGAGGCGCTCGACAAGGCGGGCGCCTACGCCATTCAGGGACGCGCGGGAGCGTTCGTCGCTCGGATCGAGGGCAGCTATTCAGGCGTCGTGGGGCTGCCACTGTTCGAAACCGCGAACCTGCTCGCGAAGGCCGGGATTCCCGTGCTATAACCGGCGCAATCCCGTCTCAATTCGCGCGCCGACCCGCCAGCCGACCGCTGCCCGGCCGGAAGCCCCGAGGATTTCCATGCATCGTCCCAACCCACGTCGATGGCCCATGAAATCCTTATCAACGTAACTCCGCAGGAAACCCGCGTGGCGATGCTCGAGCAGGGCATCGTGCAGGAACTGCACGTCGAGCGCGCCAGCGCCAGGGGGCTGGTAGGCAACATCTATCTCGGACGCGTTGCGCGCGTCCTGCCCGGGATGCAGAGCGCGTTCGTCGAGATGGGGCTCGAGCGCGCCGCGTTCCTGCACATCGCCGACATCTGGGAACACCGCCAGAACGGCCACACCGGCGACCGGCCGATCGAGCGCATCCTGCACGAAGGCCAGCCGCTGCTGGTGCAGGTGATCAAGGATCCGATCGGCACCAAGGGCGCGCGTCTGTCCACCCAGGTCAGCCTCGCGGGCCGGTTGCTGGTGTACCTGCCGCAGGATTCGCACATCGGCATCTCCCAGCGCATCGAGGACGAGGCGGAGCGCGAAGCTTTGCGGGTCAAGCTGCAGACGTTGCTGCCCGAGGACGTAGCCGGCGGTTTCATCATCCGCACCATGGCCGAGACCGCGTCCGACAAGGAAATGGCGGCGGACATCGCCTACCTCACCAAGCTGTGGCGCGATCTCACCGCGCGCGCCAGCGAAGTCCCGGCGCCAGCGCTGCTCTACCAGGACCTCTCGCTCGCCCAGCGGGTGCTGCGCGACATGGCGGTCGAGGAAACGTCGCGGGTTCTGGTCGATTCGAAGGAGACCTTCGCCAAGATGCTCGACTTCGCCACCCAGTACACGCCGGCGCTGGTCGAGCGGCTCGCCCACTATCAGGGCGAGCGGCCGCTGTTCGACACCGGCAATGTCGAGGAGGAGATCCAGAAGGCGCTCGCGCGCCGCGTCGACCTCAAGAGCGGCGGCTACCTGATCCTCGACCAGACCGAGGCGCTGACCACGATCGACGTCAATACCGGCGGCTTCGTCGGCGGGCGCAACTTCGACGACACCATCTTCAAGACCAACCTCGAGGCGGCGCAGGTGATTGCGCGCCAGCTCAGGCTTCGCAACCTCGGCGGCATCATCATCATCGACTTCATCGACATGGAGAACGCCGACCACCGCGTCGCCGTGCTCGCCGAGCTCGACCGCGCGCTGGAGCGCGACCGCACCAGGCTGACCGTCAACGGCTTCACCCAGCTCGGTCTCGTGGAAATGACGCGCAAACGCACGCGAGAATCGCTCGCCCATATCCTGTGCGAGCCCTGCCCGACGTGCACCGGCCGTGGTGAGCTCAAGACCGCGCAGACCGTCTGCTACGAAGTGTTGCGCGAGATCGTGCGCGAGTCGAAGCAGTTCAACGCGCGCGAGTTCCGCATCCTCGCTTCGCAGGCGGTGATCGACATGTTCCTGGACGAGGAGTCGCAGAGCCTCGCCCAGCTCGGGGATTTCATCGGCAAACCGATCTCGCTGCAGGTCGAGACGGTTTACAGCCAGGAGCAGTACGACATCGTGCTGATCTAGGGAGGCCGATGTTGGATGAACCTCGTCCCGCGAGCGGAATCTGGACCCGGTTCAAGGCAGCGCTAGGCCGCCTGTTCCGCCGCGAGCCCGCGCCCGGCCGTTGGCTCGAAGGCAGCGCGTTCTCATGGCACGGCGTCGTCGGTTTCCGCCCGTGGGTGTTGCCGCGCCGCGACTATCGACTGTATCTGCCGCGCGGCCATCGGCGCGGTGCAGACTCGCCGCTGATCGCGCTCATCCACGGCTGTCACCAGAACGCCGACGAAATCGCGCGAGGCACCCGCATCGCAGCTCTCGCCGACAAAGTCGGCGCGTTGGTTCTCATCCCGACCCAGAAGGATGCAGCGAATCCCTACCGCTGCTGGAACTGGTTCGACCCGCGCACCGCAGCGGGCAAGGGGGAAGCGGCGATCGTCGCCGCCATGCTGGATAAAGTGCAGCGGCGCTATGGCATCGATGCGGCGCGAACGCTGGTCGCAGGCATGTCGTCGGGGGGAGCGCTGGCAGCGATCCTTGGGCTGCGCCATCCGCGACTGATACGCAACGTCCTCACTCATTCTGGCATCGCCGCGGGAGCGGCGACCTCCGCGTTCACGGCAGTGACGGTCATGCGGCGCGGACCCGAGACCGACGTCGCCAGCATCGCGCAGGCAGCGAGAAAGCGGGCCGGCCACGACGAGCCGGTGCGGCTGCTCGCGATCCAGGGCATGGCGGATGATGTCGTTGCCTCGCGCCACGCCGCCGCGCTCGTGCGCCAGTACCTCGCATTCAACGGTGTCGCGGTTCCAGCAGGGGCCGAGTCGACGCTGCCCGCGCCCGATTCGACCGAGCGCGATGCATCGACGCTCCCGCACGTGACCCGCACGCGCGAGTGGCGGCGCGAGGACACGCCGATCGTGCGTCTGGTGGAGATCGAGGGGCTCGGCCACGCGTGGTGCGGCGGCGACGCGAGCCTACCTTTCAATACCAAGGGCCCGCCGGATGCGACCTCGATGATCGCCGATTGGCTCGGTGCCGGCTCGCGTTAAGATCGGTCATGCAAGCGTTTGCTTGGAAGGAGCGGCAATGGCGATCACCGGCATGAACCACTTCAACATATTGACGGACGACGTCGAGGCGACGGTCGACTTCTATCGCAACGTCGTCGGCCTGGAGCCGGGCCCCAGGCCCGATCTCGGCTTCCCCGGCGCATGGCTCTATGCGAGCGGCGATGCGATCCTGCATGTCTCCGGCGGGCGATCCCGGGAGCAATTGAAGCCGGGCGTCATCGACCATATGGCGTTCTCCGCCAAGGGACTGGCCGACACACTCGCAAGGTTCGACGGTCGTGGCATTCACTACGCGCATCGTCGCCAGGCCGGCGCCGGGACCTGGCAAGTGTTCTTTTTCGATCCCAACGGGGCCCGGGTCGAGCTGGACTTCGATGCTGCCGAGCCCGAGCCTGTGAGTTCCGGCGCCCCCGATCGGAGCGCACTGCCGTCATGACCGCCGGCCCGCTTGCGCAGATAGATCATCTCGTGTTCGCGG
>JBKKAZ010000160.1:0-2712 GCA_046714435.1 Casimicrobiaceae bacterium | reverse complement strand
CTGCGCTTCGCATCAAGCTACCCGGCGTGGCGAGATTCGCGCACGACGGGTAACGCCCGCGACGCGCGGCTTGCCCGCCGCGAACGCGGCGATTAGGCTTCCCTGATGCTGTCGATTCGCGCGCTGGTCAAGCGCTACGCGGCTCCGAGCGGGCGCACGGTGCTCGCCGGCGTCGATCTCGAGCTCGAGCGTGGCGACTACGTCGCGATCATGGGCGAGTCCGGCGTCGGCAAATCCACGCTCCTGAACCTGATCGCCGGCCTCGACCGGCCGGACGCGGGGTCGATCCGTCTCGACGGTCTGGAACTCATCGGACTCGACGACGATGCGCTGACGCGCGTTCGGCGCCGCCGCATGGGCTTCGTGTTCCAGGCCTTTCACGTGCTTCCCTACCTGAGCGTCGCGCAGAACGTCGCGCTGCCGCTCGGACTCCTCGGCGTGGCGCCCATGGAACGCGACGCCCGGGTCGCATCGGTGCTGGCAGCCGTCGGCCTTGCCGATCGTGCGGCAAGCTCGCCGCGCGAATTGTCGGGGGGCGAGCTCCAGCGCGTCGCCATTGCCCGCGCCATTGTCCACCGCCCCGCGCTGGTGCTCGCCGACGAGCCGACCGGCAACCTCGACCCGGACACGGCGGCGACGATCCTCGCGCTCGTCCGCGCGCAGGTGAAGGAGCAAGGCGCGGCGGGCCTGCTTGTGACGCACTCGCTTGCCGCCGCACGCACGGCCGATCGCGTGCTGGTCCTCGCGCGCGATGGCCTGCGCGAGCGCGCCGACTGACTCGCATGGTGCATGCCGGTGTCTCCGACCTAGGCGCGGTGCTTCACGGCACCTTCGCGCAGAATCGCGGTCGCACGCTGGTGGCGGTGCTCGCCATCGCGCTCGGCGTCGCGCTCGGCTTCGCCGTCCAGCTCGTCAACCAGTCGGCGGTGGACGAGCTGACCCAGAGCGTGCGCCTGCTGTCGGGCGACGCCGACCTGAGCGTCCGCGGACCGCGCGGCGGTTTCGACGAATCGGTGTTCCCTCCGCTTGCCCGCGATCCCGACATCGCGATGGCGAGCCCGGTGATCGAAGCGGACGTGCGCATCGCCGGGCGCGCCGAGCCGCTTCGTGTGCTGGGGCTGGACGTGTTTCGCGCGGCAGCGATCCAGCCCGGCCTGGTCGGATCGGCCGCCGACAGTCTCGATCTGCTGAGGCCCGATGCCTTGTTCGTGTCCAATGCCGCGCAACAGGGGCTCGGCCTCGAGATCGGCGACACGGTCACGCTGCAGTCGGGGCTTCGCGACGCGAAGTTCCGCATCGCGGGGCTCATCGCCGGCGGCGCCGGGCAGCGGATCGCGGTGGTGGACATCGCCGGCGCGCAAGCTTCGTTCGACCGGCTGGGTCGCCTGTCGCGGATCGACCTGCGCCTGCGACCCGGCGTCGCGGTGGATGCCGTTCGCGCGAGGATCGCATCGACGCTGCCTGCGGGGATCTTCGTCGAACGGCCCGAAGCCGCGCTCCGCGCGACCGAAACCATCTCGCGCTCCTATCGCGTCAACCTCTCCGTGCTGTCGCTGGTCGCGCTGTTCACCGGCAGCCTGCTGGTGTTCGCGACCCAGGCGCTGTCGGCGATCCGGCGGCGCTCGCAGTTCGCGTTGCTGCGGGCGCTGGGCGTGACCCGCGGCCGGCTGGCGGCGCTGTGCGCGCTGGAAGGCGCATTGATCGGCGTCGTGGGCAGTACGCTCGGCGTCGCGGCGGGCTACGCGATGGCGCTCGCCGCCGTGCGCGTCGTCGGCGGAGATCTCGGCTCGGGCTACTTCCGCGGGGTCGATCCATCGATCGGTGTGGAACCGCTGGCGCTGGCGGTGTTCTTCGGGCTGGGTGTGATCGCGTCGACGCTCGGCAGCCTCATCCCCGCACGCGAGGCGGCGAACGCGTCGGCGGCCCAGGCGCTCAAGGCTGGCGACGAGGAAAGCGCGCTTGCGCGACTGCGCCCACCGGCGCGGGGGCTGACTGTGGTCGCGCTCGGAGTGGTCCTGGTGACGCTGCCTCCATGGCAGGGCCTGCCGCTCGCGGGTTATGCAGCCATCGCGTGCCTGCTGACGGGGACGCTGATGCTGATGCCCGGAATCGCGGTCGCGCTGCTTTCGCGCTTGCCGATGCCGTCGAGTGCGCCGCCCGCGCTTGCGCTCGCGCAGCTCAAGGCGGCGCCGGGCCAGATGACGATCAGCCTCGCCGCGATCGTCGCCAGCGTCAGCCTGATGGCGTCGATGGCGATCATGGTCGGTTCCTTCCGGCACTCGCTCGACGACTGGCTGCAGCAGGTGCTGCCGGCCGCGCTGTACGTTCGCGGGCCCGCGTCCGAGTCCGCCGCGCTCTCGCTCGACGACCAGGCACGCGTTCGCGCGCTGCCGGGTGTCGAGCGCGCCGAGTTCGTTCGCGAGGAGCAGTTGCTGCTCGACGCATTGCGGCCGCGCGTCGTGCTGCTCGCGCGGCCGATTGGCGAGCGCGATGCCGCATCGCGCCTGCCGCTGGTCGGCGCGCCCGTCGCGCGACCTGCCGCCGCGCCGCCGCCGGCCTGGGTCAACGAGGCCATGGTCGACATCTATGGATTCGCGCCCGGCAAGACCATCAAGCTACCGATCGCGGGACGCGAGCGCGAGTTCTTTGTTGCCGGCGTGTGGCGCGACTACGGCCGGCCGCAGGGCGCCGTGATCATCGAGCACGACCGCT
>JBKKAZ010000159.1:0-2844 GCA_046714435.1 Casimicrobiaceae bacterium | reverse complement strand
CGGGCGAGCCTGCTGGTGCCGGGCTTCGTCGACTGTCACGTGCATTACGCGCAGCTGCCGGTCATCGCGAGCTACGGGACCCAGTTGCTCGACTGGCTCGAGCGCTACACTTTTCCCGCCGAGCAGGCGCTGATCGACCCGGCGCGCGCACGCGCGGTCGCGCGCCGTTTCTTCGACTTGGCGCTCGGTTGCGGGACGACGACTGCAGTGTCATTCTGCACGACTCACACGGCGTCGGTGGACGCATTTTTCCGCGAGGCGAAAGCGCGCGGCGTGCGTGCGATCGCCGGCAAGGTGCTGATGGACCGCAACGCGCCGCGGGCGCTGCGCGACACCGCGCAGCGCGGTTACGACGAGTCCAGGGAGTTGATCGGGCGCTGGCATGGCAAGGGGCGTCTCGGCTACGCGATCACGCCGCGCTTCGCCGTCAGCTCGACGCCGGCGCAACTCGAGGCGGCCGGGGCGCTCTGGCGCGAGCATCCCGACTGCTGGGTGCAGTCGCATGTCGCGGAGAACCGGCGCGAGATCGAATGGGTACGCAAGCTGTTCCCGAAGGCCCGCGACTACGTCGACGTGTACGCCCGCTTCGGGCTGCTCGGGCGCCGCGCCATTTACGGGCACGGGATCCACCTGTCCGAGCGCGAACTCGCGGCGCTGGCGGCGAGCGATACCGCGCTCGCGCATTGTCCGACCTCGAACCTGTTCCTCGGCAGCGGGCTGTTCGCCTGGCCGCAAGTGAAAAAAGCCCCGCGGCCGGTCAAGGTCGGCATCGGCACCGACGTTGGCGGGGGCACGTCGCTGTCGATGCTGGCGACGCTGGCCGAGGCCTACAAGGTCGCGCAGCTCGGCGGCGGCACGCTCTCGCCGGGACACGCGTTCCATCTCGCGACGCGAGGCGGTGCGCAGGCGCTGGATCTGGACGATCGCATCGGCAGCATCGCGCCGGGCATGGAGGCGGACCTGGTCGTGCTGGACCTCGAAGCGACACCGCTGCTCGCGCAGCGCACGCGGCACGCGGACAACCTGGACGAAGCGCTGTTTGCGTTGTTCACGCTGGGAGACGATCGCGCCGTGCGCGAAACCTGGGTCGCGGGGCGCTGCGTGCACCGCCGCACGTAGTTCCGGTCCGCGCCCGGATGAAGGCCCTTACGCCCTGCGCTTGTACTCGCCGGTGCGGGTGTCGACTTCGATCCTGTCTCCGGTGATGACAAACAACGGGACCTGCACCTCGAAGCCGGTGCCAAGCTTCGCCGGCTTCAGCACCTTGCCCGACGTGTCGCCCTTGACCGCAGGCTCGGTGTAGGTGACTTTGCGCACCACGGTGTTCGGCATTTCGACCGAGATCGCGCGGCCTTCGTAGAACGTCAGCTCGCAGGAGAGGCCGTCCTCAAGGTAGTTGAGCGCGTCCCCCATGTTCTCCTTCTCGACATCGAACTGGTTGAATTCGCCGTCCATGAACACGTACATCGGATCGGCGAAGTACGAGTAAGTCGCTTCCTTTTTCTCGAGCTGGACGGTGTCGAACTTCTCGTCGGCGCGGTACACGGTCTCGGTGCCGCTGCCCGAGAGCAGGTTTTTCAGTTTCATCTTCACCACCGAAGCGTTACGCCCGGACTTGGTGAACTCGGCCTTCTGCACGACCATGGCGTCCTTGCCGATCATGAGGACGTTACCTGCGCGGACTTCCTGTGCGGTTTTCATGACGATTCCTGGTGGCTGCGGCGCGCCCCGCGATCGGGGCGGGCGGGTGGCATGAGAAACCAATAATTATATCCTGTTTCTGGCAAAATCAACAAGTTGCGTGGCGAGATCGGGCTGCGCCGCCTGGCGTTCCGCCCAGAGCGCGGCCTGGCGGGCGAGTGCCGGCAGCGCTGCGCGAAACGATGGCCATGCCAAGGCGGTCGCCCCGGCTTCGCCCTCGTTGAAGGCGCGCCAGAATTGCCGCAGCGACGCTGCCACACCGTCGTCGAGACCTGCTGCGTAGCGGTCGGCAAAGGCATCGAGCTTCGCAAGATGGGCGCCTTCCGTCTGCGGATACGCGTGCCAGACCAGCGGTCGCGCCGCCCATTGCGCGCGCACGAACGAGTCCTCGCCGCGCACGAAGTTGAGCTCGCAGTTCCACAACCGCTGGTCGAACCCGTGCTGGTCGATAAACGGTGCGACCGCAAGGGTCAGTGCACCGGCGGTTCGCGACTCGCCCGCGTGCGGGACGGCGCCGCCGAAGAAACGGTCGAGCGCGGCGGTCGCGGTGCCTTCGGGAACCAGGCAAGCCACCCTCGCGTCGTCGTCGGCCCAGGCCTCGAACAGCGCGGGAAGCGCCTGGTTCGGATAGCAGAACAGCGAAATGGCAAGCGTGTTCTGCGGCGGGGGCGCGAATCCGAGCCGTAGCCACGGGTCAACGCGCGCGGTCGCGGCGTGCTGATGCGAATCGCGTTCGGCGAGCAGGCCGTGCTCACGAATCAGCCCGCCGGTCGCGTTGTCAAAGCCCGGGAAGAAGAACCATCGGCGAAGCGTGCGCCGAGGCGGCGGGGACGGCAGGCCGTGCACGCCTTCGACCCAGCGTTCCGCGGACAGGTACTCGAGGTTGAGCCAGACCGGCGGCTCAGGCAGGCGCTCCAGCGCATCGAGATAAGGCTCGGGAAGTCCGCAACCGAATGCCTCGATCACGACCTGCGGCGCGCGGTCGGCACCCGTGGCATGTTCGAGAGCGTGCACCTCGATGCCGTCGTGCCGTTGCACGCTCGCGGCAGGATCGACTCCGGGGGCGATCCGCGCGAGGCTGGCGAGATCGTCGATCCAGAGGCTTACGTCGGCACCGTGCTCGTGGACCAGCTGGCGCGCGAG
>JBKKAZ010000158.1:0-3371 GCA_046714435.1 Casimicrobiaceae bacterium | reverse complement strand
GACCGCCGTCCCGACCAGGCGTGGATCGGTAACGTGATCGACCGGCCGGCGATCGATTTCGCGAAGCTCGCGCAGTCGATGGGCGTGTGGGCGGAGGGGCCGATCAGTGATCCGGACCAGCTCGGGCCCGCGATCCGGCGCGCCGTCGAGGTGGTCAAGCGCGGCGAGCCCGCGCTGGTCGATGCGCTCTGTCAGCCGCGCTGACCGACGAGGGAGACGACCATGTGGAACCCTGCGTCGATGCTTCGTGCCGTTGCGTTCGTGTTCGCCCTCGCGTGTGCATCAACGGGACTTGCGCAGGCCCCTGCGGGATCAACCGAGCGCGGCGCGAAGCTCTACGTCGAGAAGATGTGTTACACGTGCCACGGCTACAGCGGCCAGGGCGGCGAACGCGGCGCCGGCCCGCGCATCGCACCGGAGGTCTGGGCGTGGGAAGCCTTCGCGCAGCAGACACGGCGGCCGCGCGCGGACATGCCGCGCTATCCGGCGAAGTTCGTCAGCGACCAGGAACTCGCCGACATCCACGCCTGGCTGTCGACAATGAAGCCGGGCCCGAAGGCCGCCGCGATTCCGCTGCTTCGCGACCATTGATCCCATCCCCCCTCGCCCGCTTGCGGGAGAGGGGCGGGGGTGAGGGTGCGCCAGCGCGGCGCGGATCTCCCCATGGGTGTCATCCAGAGCGAAGCGTGGGATCTGCTTTTGCCGTACCGCGCGAAGAAAAAGCAGATCCCTCGACAGGCTCGGCATGACACCGCAGGGAATGGCCGTGCACGGGGTGACACGATGGGGACTGGCTGCGCGCCATCAGGTCGCGTCGCGCTATTCGCGAGGCGCCTCCGCGCGACGTAGCCCGACAGCGCCTGCAAGTGCGAGGAAAAACGCATTCGCCCAGAACACGGGATAGATGCCGAACGCGGTGCCGAGCGTGCCGAACGCGAGCGGGATCACGATCTGCATCACCTTGTTGACGGTGAGGCGCATGCCCAGCGCCTCGCCCGAGCGCCCCGGCGGTGCACGCTCGTAGACCATCATGATCGTCAGCGGCTGGCCGAGGCCGAGGCCCAGGCCGAGCACGAACGCGATCGACATCAGTACCGGGACCTGTCCGAACACCGGGAACAGGAAATACGCGGCTGCGCCTACCAGGAACGCTGCGGCCAGCAGACGCTCGGGGCCCAGCCGCTTCGAAAGCCTTGGCATCACCGTGCGCACGACGAACGCCGCCGCGGCGTAGCTTGCGAGTACGAGCCCGATCGCGGACGCGGACGCGCCGATCGAGCGGCCGTAGATCGGCATGTAGAACGTGAACAGGTCGAGCCCGGTCAGCACCACGGCGCTCATCACCAGCACGCGACGAAGCCGCGGATGCTTCCACAGGTCGAGCGCGCCTCGCGCGGCGTCCTCGTGTGGATGCGCGACGTGCGCGGGAATCAGGTGGCGCGCGGCGGCGATGGCCAGTGCCGGCAGGATTGCGATCGCCGCCAGTACGGCCGCGGTCGATGAGTAGCCAGCGTGATCGATCAGGAAGCCGCTCGCGGCAGGGCCGACGAACGCAGCGACCGACGCGCCGAGGCTGAAATTCGCGAAATTGCGGGCCGAGGCGTCCTTGTCGCCGAAGCTCCCGACCGCGTAGTGGACCGCGACGTGATAGTAGATCTGCGCGATGCCGAGCACGACGACCGCCGCGAGCAGCCCGGACAGCGAGGGCACGACGATCGGCAGCGCGAGGCCGGCGGCAAGGCCGAGCGAGCCGAGCATGAGCGGCCTGCGGACGCCGATGCGGTCGGCGACTCGTCCCGCGTGAACGGCGAGCAGCAGCGGAAACACCGAATAGCCTGCGGCAAGCACACCGACCACGAGCGGATTGGCGCCGAGCGAGAGCGCGTACAACGCGATCAGCACCTTGCTGCCGCGGAACGCGATGCCGGTGAGCACCGCGAACGCGATCACCGTGCGGACGTCGCCAGTTCCGCTATACCGAACGTTTTTTCCCATTGCCGTACGCGGCCGAGTATATACGTGCCGCTCGCGCGCGAGCGACGACTCCGCGCCGCTTCCAGCACGTGAACGATCCCCGCCAAAGTGGCGCGCGCTACAATTCTGCGATGGTCACGGTGCCGGTGTCGATGATCAAGTCCCGCGACACGACAACCGCGCAGCGCGCGTGCGGTACCTGCACCGCGTGTTGCGACGGCTGGGTCGCGGGCACGATCCGCGGCCACCCGATGAAGCCGGGCACCCCGTGTCATTTTCGCGGCGAAGGCTGCTGCACGATCTATGCGGAACGACCGGAAAGCCCATGCCGCAAATTCGTATGCGGCTGGCTGATGCCGGGCAGTCCGTTACCGGACGCGTTCCGCCCGGATCGGCTAGGCGTGATCCTCGTACACACAACCTGGCGGGGGGCGCCGGCGTTCATCCTGGTCAACGCGGGCCGAGATCCCGACGAGGGGTTGATCGCGTGGATGCACGACTACGCGCGCACGCATCACGTGCCGTTCTTCTACGAACGCGGCGGCGAGCGGTTCGGCTTCGGGCCGGCCGAGTTCCAGCGCGAGATGGCGGAGCGCGTGGCGAAAGGCGAGCGCCTTTGGTAGCTCGCGACCTGATCAGAGGGACTTGATCAAAAGCGTGCCATTGACCGTAAGCGTTGACGCCAGCGGGAGACAGCGTTACTCGGCCTTGATGCCGGCCTTCTTGATCAGCGCCGCGTACTTCGCAAGCTGAGCCCTGGTCGCGCTGCCGAGTTGGTCAGCGCTCGAACCGCGAGGCGTCAGGCCCTGAGCGATCAGCTGTTCGCGCACGGCCGGGTCGGCCAGGGCCTTGACGATCTCGGCGTTCAATCTCGCGACGATGTCGGAGGGCGTTCCGACCGGCGCGACCACGGCAAACCACGAGTTGAACTCGAAGCCGGGCAGGCCCGCCTCCGACACGGTCGGCACGTCGGGGTACAGCGGCATGCGCGCCGGCGTCGCCACCGCGATCAGTTTGAGGCGGTTGCCCTTGATCAACGGGTTGACGGTCGCCAGTCCCTGGAAGGCGACCGACACTTCGCCACCGGCGACGCCGGTAGCCGCCTGCGTTGCGCCCTTGTACGGCACGTGGTTCATGCTGACGCCGGCTTCCGACGCGAACAGCGCCATAGCGATGTGCTGTGGGCTGCCGATGCCGCCCGAGCCGTAGTCCAATTTGCCGGGTGCGGCTGCGGCGGCGCTGATAAGACCGGCGGCGTTGCGGTAGGTCGTCGAGGGATTGGCGACCAAGCCCCATTCAACGGTGGCGACCAGGCACACCGGAACGAAGTCACGAAGGATGTCCCACGGCATCTTGGCTTGCAGCGCCGGCACCATCGTCATGATGCTGTCGTTGAA
>JBKKAZ010000157.1:0-1810 GCA_046714435.1 Casimicrobiaceae bacterium | reverse complement strand
CTGCTGCGCGCGGACGAGGTGATTCAGTAAATGGCTGCGCTAGACGACACCAATAGCGCAGCAGACCCGCGCTCAGGCGGCGAGCGTCTCGATGCTAAGCGCTGCGGAGGCACGGGCGAGCGCCCTGTCCTTCGTCGCAAGCGGCAGCCCCAGGCGCATGGCGAGTTCGAGGTAGGCCGCATCGTAGGTCGTGAGGCGCCGCTCGCGCGCAAGCGGCAGGATGTCCCGGAACGCGCGTCCCGGCAGGTCGGGGTCGATACGAATGTCGAGGTCGCCGAGAATGCCCAGGAACTCGACGGTTCGTGCCTGGGTGATGCGCCGGTGTCTCTCCGCGCCGAGCAGAATGTTCCCGATCTCCAGCGCCCAAAGCGCCGGGACGTAGCCCGGTGCGGTGCGCAGGCGATCGAGCAGCGCCCATGCCGCCGGTGTGCTTTCGTCGTCGAAGCACCAGGCAACGGCCACGGACGCGTCGAGGACGAAGCTGGTCACCGCCTGCCCTCATCGCGCAAACTCTTCCACGACCGCCGGCCCAGCGTCTGGCCCTTGGCGAAGGCCTTGGCCCGCGCAATCGGATCGCCGGCGCCGATGCGACGAGGGAACCCGGCAGGAACGAGTCGCGCGACGGCAACTCCGCGCCGGGTAATCACCACTTCCGCGCCGCGGGCGACTTCGTCGAGCAGCGCGCTCAGGTGGGTCTTGGCTTCGAATGTCCCGATCTCCTTCATGATCGCCCCTCTAACTAGCCAGAAGACTAGTTTATCACATGCGACCGCGCGACGATGCTCAGCCTGGCGGGCTGGCGGTCACCTGCCGCTGCGCGCGGACGCGGTGACCCAATGATGAATCGGCGCGCGTTCGTGGCGTGTATCGGGCTGCTCGCTTCGGGTGCGGCGATTGGCGCGACCGCGCCGCCGCGCGGGGTGCGGATCGGGTACTTGGTGCACTTCCCCCTCGACGAACCAGCGTCGGCCGAGCGCAAGGCCTTTCTCGCGGGCATGCGCGAACTGGGCCACGTCGAGGGACGCAACCTGGTGATCGAGTATCGCTCCGCCGACGGCGACGCAACACGGCTGCGCGATCTCGCCGCGGAGCTGGTGCGGTCCGGCGTGGACGCCATCGTCGCTCCGGCGGCCGACGTGGCGTTGGCGGCGATGGCGGCGACCAAGGCCCTGCCGATCATCATGGTGGGCATCGGCGACCCGGTCGCGTCTGGCATCGTCGCCAACCTCGGCAGGCCCGGCGGGAACGTCACCGGGACGGCGTGGCAGACGCCTGAGCTCGCGGGGAAGCGCTTCGACCTGCTGAAGGAACTGCTCCCGCGCGCCGCGCGCGTCGCCGTCGTGTGGAATCCCGAGTTCGTTATCGGGCCCACCCACCTGGACGCTGTGAAGCAAGCCGCGCGAAAGTCCGGGCTTGCGATCGACGAGTTGCCAGTCCGCAATGTCGAACAGCTCGCCGACGTGCTCCGCGCGCTCGAGAGGTCGCGGCCGGACGCATTGCTGGTTCTCGTCGATCCGCGCATCGGCCGCTACCGCAAGATCATTGCCGACGCGGCGCTGAAACAAAAGCTGCCGAGCATTTCCAACTATCGCGGTTACGTCGACTCGGGCGGTCTGCTGTCCTATTCGGCGGATCTCGCCCACCTCTATTACCGCGCCGCGTCGCACGTCGACCGCATCATCCGGGGGGCGAAGCCGGGCGACTTGCCGGTCGAGCTGCCGACCAAATACGAGCTGATCGTCAACCAGCAGACCGCCAAATCGCTCGGCATCACGATTCCACAGGCGCTACTGCTGCGCGCCGACGAGGT
>JBKKAZ010000156.1:0-28379 GCA_046714435.1 Casimicrobiaceae bacterium | reverse complement strand
AAATCGTGCGGCCCGGCACGGGCGATCCGGTGTCCGACGGCGAAGTGGGCGAGGTCGTCGTCACGTCGGTGTTCAACCGCGACTACCCGCTGATCCGCTTCGGCACCGGCGACTTGTCGGCGGTGCTGCCCGGCGTTTCGCCCTGCGGACGTACCAACATGCGCATCAAGGGCTGGCTGGGACGCGCTGACCAGACTGCCAAGGTCAAGGGCATGTTCGTGCATCCGGCGCAGGTTGCCGCGATCGTTGCGCGCCATCCGGAAATCGCGAAGGCGCGCCTGGTCGTCGACAATCCCGACGGTGTCGATCGCATGACGCTGCATGTCGAAGCACGAGCCGGCGCAGCGCTGGCCACCGAAGCGATCGTCGCCTCGATTCGAGACGTCACCAAGCTGCGCGGTGAGTTCCTTGCCTGCCAACCCGGCGACCTGCCCAACGACGGCAAGGTCATCGACGACCGGCGGGCCGTTCCCTAGGCGCCGATCGCCGCCCGGTCCGGCGCGGTTCGGACCGAATCGACACAAAGCCCTGCGCCGGGCAGTCCGTCTGGCGCGTGCAACCCCCCGGAGGGCGCGACATGAACCGAATCCGCTACACTGCCCGGCGTCACGTTGTGGACCTGCGCGGGGAAGGGAGGCTCGTGGATCGCCTCGAAGGGGCACGCATTCTGATGTACAGCCACGACACGTTCGGTCTCGGCCACCTGCGCCGGTGCCGGGCGATCGCGCATTCGCTCGTTGAGCGTTTCAAGGGGCTGTCGGTGCTGATCCTGTCGGGGTCGCCGATCATCGGCAGCTTCGATTTCCGCGCGCGCGTGGACTTCGTGCGCATCCCCGGCGTGATCAAGCTGCACAACGGCGAATACCAGTCGCTCGGGTTGCACATCGCACTCGACCAGACCATGCAGATGCGCGCGGCGATCATCCGCCACACCGCCGAGGCGTTCCGCCCCAACCTGTTCATCGTCGACAAGGAGCCACTCGGGCTCAAGGGCGAGGTGGTGCCGACGCTGAAGCTGCTGAAGAAGATGGGCACGCGGCTGGTGCTGGGACTGCGCGACATCATGGACGAGCCGGCAGTGCTGTCCAAGGAGTGGGAGAAGAAGCAGGTGCTGCCGGCGCTCGAGAATCTCTACGACGACATCTGGATCTACGGGTTGAAGGACCTCGCCGACCCGCTCGCCGACCTCGATCTGCCCGCGTCGGTCCTGCGCAAGATCGTCTACACCGGGTACATCCACCGCGGCCTGCCGCAGGTTGACCGCCCGCCGGAACTGCCGTTCGGCGACGAGCCCTACCTGCTGGTCACCGTCGGCGGGGGCGGCGACGGCATGTCGGTCGTGGACTGGGTGCTGTCCGCGTACGAGCGTGACCCCGGCATTCCCCACAATGCGCTGATCGCGCTGGGTCCGTTCATGAACTCGGCGCGCCAGCGCGAGTTCCACGCGCGCGCCGAGGCGCTGCCCCGCGTGCGCACGCTGACCTTCGACACCCATCTCGAACTGCTGATGGCGCGCGCTTCCGGGGTGGTGGCGATGGGCGGCTACAACACCTTCTGCGAAATCCTGTCGTTCGACAAGCGCGCGATCATGATCCCGCGCCTCGCTCCGCGCCTCGAGCAGCTGATGCGCGCCACGCGCGCTGCGGAGCTGGGGCTGGTGCGCATGCTCGACATCGACAGCGGCAACGATCCCGCGGTGATGGGAGCGGCGCTGCGCGACCTTGCCACGCAGCCGCTGCCTTCGGCTCGGGGTGCGACGGCGATGCTCAAGGGACTGGAAACGATCGACCGGCTCGCGGCGAAGCACCTGCCGGTGCGGCGAGGGCGCGCTCGCGTCGCGACCGGGTGACGCGCGTCCTGATCTGGGTCCAGCACCTGCTGGGCACCGGGCATCTGGAGCGCATGCGGTGCATCGCCGAGGCGCTGGCCGCGCGCGGCACCGACGTGCATTTCGTGACCGGCGGCGTGTCGCTGCCCGGTCGGATGCCGCGCGACGTCCGCATCATCCAGTTGCCCCCGGTGAAGGTGGCGGACGCGAGTTTCACGCCGCTGCGCGGCCCCGACGGAGTACCGATCGACGACGCCTACCGTCGGGAACGCGTCGCGCGCCTGCTCGCCGCGTACGATGCAGCGTCGCCTTCGGTCGTTTTGTTCGAGACCTTCCCGTTCGGCCGGCGCAGCCTGCGCTTCGAGCTGGTCCCGTTGCTCGAGCGCATCGCCGCGACCGAGCCTCGGCCGCGCGTGCTGTCCTCGATCCGCGACATCCTGCAGCTGGAGGAGAAGGCTGGGCGCGATGCCGAAGCTTGGGACTGGGCGCAGCGCTGGTTCGACGAGGTGCTGGTGCACGGCGATCCCGATTTCGTGCGGCTGGAGGAGACCTTTCCGCTTGCCGCGAATGGCCGGGTTCCGGTCTGCTACACGGGCTATGTGACGACCACGGGCGCACCCCCGCCGCGCGCGCCGCCAGCGGAACAACGCGAAGTCGTCGTGTCCGCAGGCGGCGGGTCCACCGGCAGTCACGTGTTGCACGCGGCAATCGCTGCGCGAGGATTCTCGGCATTGCGCGAACTTTGCTGGCGCGTTCTGGTGGGTCCCGGGATCGCCGAGGACGAATTTCGCGCGCTCGCGGCGAAGGCCGCGCCGGGGGTCGTCGTCGAGCGCAATCGCCAGGATTTTCCGACCCTGCTGGCACGCGCCCGCGTGTCGGTCTCGCAAGGCGGCTACAACACCGTCATGGATGTGGTTCGCAGCGGCGTCCCCGCGATCGTAATTCCCTTCGAGCACCGCGCGGAAACCGAGCAACGCATGCGTGCAGCCCGACTCGCCGCGCGAGGGGCGATCGAGCTCGTCGACGAGCGGGAATTGGCTCCACAGTTGCTCGCGG
This sequence comes from Casimicrobiaceae bacterium, assembly GCA_046714435.1. Lineage (GTDB taxonomy): Bacteria > Pseudomonadota > Gammaproteobacteria > Burkholderiales > Casimicrobiaceae > VBCG01. Next base: position 25,495 of record JBKKAZ010000156.1, on the reverse strand, counting down.
CGGCGGTAGACCGCGCTGCGTCGCGCCCCGCACGACGCGAGCTGCCGTTCGACATGCGCGGCGCCGAACGTAGCGCGGAGCGCATTCTCGAGCATGCCCGCGCCAAGCCGCCGCGATGACCTTCGAGGCACTCGACCGCGAACTCGACCGCTGGGCGCAACGCGAGCAGGTGGCCTCGCTTTGGTGGCGGGACGACGACGCATCCCGCGCGACGCCCGCGCTGACCAGGATGCTCGGGATCGCCGCGCGGCATGGTGTGCCGGTCGCGATCGCGGTGATTCCAGGTCTGCTTACGACCGATCTTTGCGACTTGCTGAACGGGACACCCGCATGCTCGGTGTTGCAGCATGGTTTCGAGCACCGCAACCATGCGGCGGCGGGCGAGCGAAGCGCCGAATTCGGCGCGCAGCGGTCGCTGCCCACCGCGCTCTCCGAGCTCGCGCTGGGGCGGCAGTTTCTGCAGCAGGCGTTCGGCGCCCGGTTCCTGCCAGTCCTGGTCCCGCCGTGGAATCGGATCGGCCCGGCAGTCGTCGCTGAACTCGCCGGTCAGGGCTATCGCGGGCTGTCGACCTTCGCGCCACGTCCGCGGGCCTGGATCGCCCCGGGTCTCGCGCAATGCAATACGCACGTCGACCCGATTGCATGGCGACGCGGACGGACGTTCATCGGCGCCACGGCGGCGGCGCTAAGCGTGGCTGCGCATCTTGCGCTGCGCCGCGAGGGCAAAGCCGACCCGACCGAACCCACCGGCCTGCTCAGCCATCACCTGGATTTCAACGACGAGGCGTGGCAATTCGTCGAGCGGCTCTTCGAACACACCACCCGCCATCCGTCCGTCGCCTGGCTCTCCGCGGAAGCGGCGTTCGGCCTAGAAAAAGGGGTCAGCAAGAATAGGGTACACAGCAGAAAATAGGGGACTGCCCCAATCAGTGGACACAGTCACTGATTGGGGCCAGTCCCCTATTTTCTTCCGATCAACATGAACCGACGATAGCGCTTGTGCGGCTGCATCCCGGCAAACAATTCCTCGGCGAGGGGTGCTTGCGCGCGAAACGCATCGAGGTCCGGCACGCAGTTCACGTGGTCGGCAATCGCGGTGTAATCGTTGGACTGCAGCGCAACAAGCTGGCCGGCCGGGACGCGCCGATACCACCCGTCGAAGCCATCGACGTGCTCGCACGAGGTGTTGACCAGGAGATCGGGCGGCGCCACCATGGCGTCGACCTCAGGAAAGTCGAGCGTGCGCATGTCCGCGATGCGCGCTTCGAAGCGGTCGGCGCGAACCGAGGTCGCGTTCAGCGATTCGGCGACCGCTGCACAACGCGGATCGATGTCGACGCTGACCACGCGTCCGATCGCCAGGCGCCGGTCGTAGAGCAATATCGCGCCGAGCACGCCGAACCAGCCGCCCAGCACCGTGACCGTACCGAACGACGTTCCGGCCGACTGCCGGAGGCTCTCGGCCAGCCAGAGCTTGGACGTGATCTGGTTGCGGTTCAGCGCGCCCCCGAGGTCAGGCTCGGGATGCCGGGATAGCGTGGCGCGCAGGTCGGCGATGAACGGGCTCTCGTACCAGGCCGCCAGCCCCTCCAGGATGTCGCCGTAGAATTCGTGGGGGTCCATGGTCATCGCACGCGGCGTCGGCAGCGCCAGAGCATAGCAGCAGGCTCGCGTGGTCGCCCGAGCTTTCCCAGCCCGGGGCGTTGCCGTATTCTGTTCGAAAACCGGGCAGCGGCGCCCTGTGGCGCCAATCGCAGCCGGAGCCGGAGCCGGAGCGGAGGAGATTTGGTGTCCCGAGTCAGAAATTCGTTGTGCAAATTGGGCCAGTTCGCTCCCATGCTTTGTTGCCCCCGCGCGGCAGGTGACCTACCTCGCCGCGCGGGGGCGTCGCGCCTGGAAGCGAACGCGGCCCATTTGCGCGAGCGGTTTTCGGATGGCCATTGTTCTTCAACGAATCTCTGACTCAGGACACCAGAGGTGAGCGTAGACAAGGAAGCGGCGCAGCTCGCACGCGTGCCGATGTTCGGCAAGCTCGATCCGGCGCGCCTCAAGCTGCTGGCGTTCACCAGCCGTGCGCTGCGTTTCTCGCCAGGCGAGACGGTGGTCCGGGTCGGCGAAGCCTCCGACAGCGTCTATGTGATCCTCGAGGGCACCGTCGAGGTGGTGGGCGCGACGCGCGACGGCGAGTTCCTGATCGGAAGTCAGGGCGCCAACGCGCTGATCGGCGAAATGGGCGTGCTGATGGATGGGCCGCGAACGGTGAGCGTCCGCGCCAAGGACGAAGTGCGCGCACTGCGCATCGCGGCGCCGGTGTTCCTGCGGCTGCTTTCCGAGAATCCCGAGGTCGCGCTCGACGTGATGCGGGTGCTGTGCGAACGCCTCGCGGGAACGACCCGGCAGCTCGAGAGTGCGCGCGGCCAGCTCGCGCGCGTGGCGGGCGGCGCTGCGGGCGACCACGGGCCGGCATGAAGGTGAGGCGCGCCGTGCTGAATCGCTTCGCGGCGCTGTGGCAGCGATGTCATCCCGGCGCCGGAGCGCGCGCCCCCGACGCGGTTTTCGCGGAAATCGTCGACCACTACGGCGAGCCGCATCGGCACTACCACACGCTCGCGCACGTCGACGACTGCCTCGAGCGCTTCGACCGCATCCATTCGCTGGCGCAGGATCCTGGCGCGATAGAGCTCACGCTGTGGTTCCACGACGTGATCTTCGACTCGCGTTCCCGTGAAAACGAGCGGCGCAGCGCCGCGTACTACGCCGACCGCGCCGCGGGGGCGACGCCGAGCTTCCAGCGCCACGTGCGCAGCATGATCCTGGCGTCGAACCACGCCGATGCGAACTGCATTCACGACCTGTGCTACGTGCTCGACATCGACATCGCCGGTTTTGGGCATCCGTGGGCGCAGTTCCGAAGCACGACCGACCTGGTTCGCGCCGAGTACCCGCACCAGTCAGACGCGGTTTTTGCCGAATCGATGGCGAAATTCCTGGGGGGACTGGCGAGCCGCCCGTGGATCTTCACCACCGATTACTTCCGCGACGCCTGCGAAGCGACCGCGCGCAGCAACATCGCCGCGCTGCTCGACGAGTACGCGCGTGCGGGCTACCTCGGCCGCACCGAGTAGACCGGCGTGGGCGCGGTGCGCCCGCGCACCTGCACTTCCCCGATCGCTTCGAACGCGAAACGCTCCGGACCGGCCGCGCGGCGCGTGCTCGCCGAGACGATGATGCGCGTCCCGTAGTCCTTGTTCAGCGCCTCGAGCCTCGAGGCGAGGTTGACCTCGTCGCCGATCACGGTGTAGACGAGGTGGTCGGGCGTGCCGATCAGGCCGCACACCATGCGCCCGGTGTTGATGCCGACGCGGATCGCGAGCTCGGCGCCGTCCCCGAACCTGCGCGTTGCGCACAGCGCCACGATGTCCAGCGCGGCACTCACCGCGCAGGCGGCGTGGTCGGGATTGGAGCGCGGTGCGTTGAAGGTGGCGACGATCGCATCGCCCAGGAACTGGTTGATCACGCCGTTGTGCCGCTCGATCGGCTCGGCGGCGGCGGCGTAGAACTCGTTGAGCGTCCGGACCACGGTTTCCGGAGGCAGGGGCTCGGACAACGTCGTGAACCCCTCGATGTCCAGGAACAACACGCTGACCTCGCTGGTCTCGCCCTGACCAGCGGCGGCGACCTGCTCCGCGGCGGCGACCTGCCGTACCACTTCGTCGGGCACGAACCGGGCGAGCTCCTGGCTGGCCGCGCTTTCCACGGCCGCGAACTCGAGCAGCCTCGCGGTGCGCTGGCTCGCGAGTGCCAGCACGGCGGTGACCACCAGGATCGAGATGATCTTGTCGACCTCGGCGCCGATCAGCACGCTGTTCGACGTGAGGTACTCGATGTAGTCGCGCGTGACCATCGAGTCGCGCGGGTCGATCATGACCACGTACAGGACCATCAGCAGCCAGCCGAACGCAGCGACCAGGCCCGCGGTGACGACGTAGCGCGCTTCGAAGTTCAGCGCCCGCAGCGCGATCAGCACGTACACGTACATCAGCGTCGGTGCCTTGAGGTAAAACGAAGGCGGCTGCCGGTACTGGATGTGGAAGCTGAAGATCAGCCCGAGCAGCAGCGCGATGTCGACGACGATCGAAACATAGACGAACCAGCGCGGCAGCCGACGCGCGTGGGCAAGCGCGAGCCGGAGCAGTGTGAACACAAAGTAGGCGGCGAGCACCCAAGGCACCGGCGCAAACGGCGCGTCGCCGGTGAATTTCTTCGGCGCGATGGTGTACACGATCGCCATGCCGACGATGAACGCAAGCTGGATCCAGCCGACCAGGATCTCGGAGCGCTCCTCCTGGGTGCGAATTCGCTCCCGCACGCGCGCCGGCAGGCGGCTGGCACCGGGATACCAGCGTGCGGCCGAGGGTACCCTTAGAAGTGACTGCAGCGTTGGCATCTCGTTAGCAGCGCTGCCCGAAGGGGTCGAAGCAGCAATACTCGACCCGTGACGCCCCTGCACGCAACAGTTTCACGCGCATCAGGGGGCCGGCCGCGGCGCGGCGCGGCGGGGTGACACCGGCCCGATCACCAGCGGCAGATTCCATTCGAGCACCCGCACCGCCCCGCCCGCGTCGACCTCGATCAGGTGCGCGGCGTCGTCAGCGAGCCGCACCGGGGGCTTGCCGAGCATGTTCCAGCCGGTGACGAGCGTGAGCGCGGCGCGAATGACGCCCTTGTGGGTCACCGCGACGACTGGCTCGGCATGGGCAGCGATGCCGGCGAGCCACGCGTTCACGCGCGATTGCATTTCACGCGGGCTTTCACCCCTTGGCGGACGGAAATCCAGGCCGCGATCGGCGTTGCGCGTGAACGCTTCGCCGTGCCTTGCGCGCAAGGCGGCGAGCGTTTCGCCTTCCCATTCACCCCAGTTCATCTCGATCAGTCCGGCATCCGGTATCGGGTCGCGCGATCCGAGCAGGATCGCGGTTTCGACGGCGCGTACGAGCGGACTGGTCACCATGCGCGCCGACGCCAGCGATGCCGGCAGCCGCCACCCATGCACCTGGATCCGGCCGGCCTCCGACAGCGGAATGTCGGCGCGACCCTGCATGCGGCCCGCGTCGTTCCAGGCGGTGCGCCCATGCCGAACGAAGCCGACGATCATGCGGCAGCCGCGCGATCGCGGAGCGCGCGAGTCAGGATCGCGTCCAGCGCCGCCGAAGCGGCGGGAAGGTCGTGCCGCTCGCGCACGTACTCGCGTGCACGACGCGCCATCGCGGCGCGCCGTGCCGGGTCGTTGATCAGCGCGTCCACGGCTGCGGCGAACGCTGCATCGTCGCCGGGCGGGACCAGGATCCCGCTGGAACCCTCGGCGACGACTGCCTCGACGCCCGGCCGCCGACCCGCTACGACGGGGACCCCGCAGGCCTGCGCCTCCAGCAGCGCCATCCCGATCACTTCGAGCACGGCCGGCCAGACGAACAGATCGGAGCGCTGCAGCAGTGCAGCGACCACGGCAGGCGGCTGCGAACCCGCGAAATGGATGCGGCCGGGCGGAAACGACGCGAACGCCGCGCCGACCTCGGCACGCGCGGCCCCATCACCCACGACTACCAGGTGCCACGGCCGGTGCAGCAGGCGCGCGAGCGCTGCAGCCAGCACGCGGTAGGACACCAGCTTGTCTCCGGGGCGCAGCATCGCCACGGCGACGAGTCGCGGCGAATCCTGGGGCAGACCGAGCGCGCGAATTCGGGCGAGCGCGGCCTCGTCGCGCGCGCCATCGAGAAACGCTGCTGCGTCAAAAAAGGGTGGGACCTGCTGCGGGGGCGCGAGGGATTCGCGTACCGCGGCAACGCCGGCGAGGTCGGCCGGATTGAGGCAGATCACGGCATCGGCGGCGCGAATGGCAGCGATTGCCGCCGCGTGGCCGTCGCGCCATGGACCGTCGCGTTGCTTGCTCGCCACCGACGCTTCGGCGATGACGTAGGGAATGCCCAGCGCCGCACACACGGGTGGGCCGATCCAGTCGGGCGCCTTGTGATAGAGGTGGTAGGTGAACCACAGTTCCGGCGTGGCCGACGGATCACGCCGCCAGCGTGCGATCAACCGGCTCGCGCACCAGCGCCCGACGCGCGCGAGCCTGGCTTGGCGTGTCGAATTGCCGGCGCCGTCCCAGCTGCGCAGGCGCGCGGCCACGCTCACCTCGTGCCCGGACTCAGCGAACGCGGCCATGAACATCCGCGCGAGCAGCCGGTCGCCGGACGGCACGGGGTGTTCCGGCCACTTCAGCGGCGCGTAGAAGGCGATGCGCATCGCGTCGTCGAGCTCCGGGCAAATCTCTCCACGAGCCGGTCGATGCCGGCCTCCATCGCGAACGACCGCCGGGTGCGCTCGAAACCCGCCTGCCCGAGACGCCGGCGCATCGCCGGATCATCGATCAACCGCAGCAGCGCGCCGGTCAGGGCATCGCGATCGCGCTCGGGAACCAGAAGCCCGGTCGTGCCGTCCTCGATCAGCTCGGGTATCCCCGAAACCACGGTCGCGATGCAGGGCAGCTTCTGACTCTGGGCCTCCATGAGGACGTTCGGCAAGCCGTCGCGATCGCCGTCGTCGCTGATGCGCGAAGGCAGCGCGAAGATGTCGGCTTCGCGGTAGCGCGCCAGCACCTCCTGCTGGGCGATCGCGCCGTGCCAGCGGATGCGCTCGGCGATGCCTAGTTCACGCGCCTGTGCCTGCAGGCGCCCGAGCAGCGGGCCGCCGCCCACATGCTCGAAGCGCCACGCTCGCGCAGGCAGGCGCGCGAGCGCCGCGAGCAGGTCGTCGAAGCCCTTCTTGTCGACGGCGCGGCCGACGGCGAGCACCGTGAGCGGGCGGTCCGGATCCGCGCCGGATGCGGTGCGCTCGTTGGGTGCCGGGAACCGGGCCGTGTCGATGCCGTGGTAGACCAGCTCGACCCGTTCCGGATCCGGCGCGAGCGCGCGCAGATGGTCGAGATTGGCGCGTGTACAGGTGACTGCCCACGCGCACGCGGCGAGCTTTTCGCGCTTTTCCCAGTCGGGGAGGGTCCAGATGTCCTTCGCATGCGCGGACACGCTCCACTCGAGCCCGCGCATCAGCGCCGCATAGCGCGCGACCGAAGCTGGCGTATGCAGGAAATGCGCGTGCAGGTGGACGATGTCGGGCGCGAGTTCGGCCGCCAGTACCAGCGCCTGGCCGAAACGGCGGCAGCGGTTCGCTGTGGCGTCGCGCCGAAAATCCTGGCGCCAGGCCGCGAGCGCCTCCGCGTATCCGGGGCTCGTGCGCACCTGCCGCCAGGCGCGGAGCACGCGCAGCGGTTCCTGGTAGAGATACTCCGGCAGGTAGGAGACCGGCGCTGCGATCTGCGCGTGGATCGGATGAGTCGCGCGATCGGTAGGGCGGCGCAGCGAATGGATCGCAATGCGCACACCGCGGCGCTCCAACTCGCGCAGTTCCTGCGCGATGAACGTCTCGGAAAGTCGAGGATAGCCCTTGAGGACGACGCCGACACGGCCACCGTCGCGCGCGCTCCTGGGAATCGCCTCCGTGGTGCGGGCTTGCATGGGAGTGCGCGATGGTAGCATTCGTCGGCTGTGCCCGCGCACTGCAACGCGGGGCGGCGCAACGACGCCGCGCGCGATGCCAGTCCCGGCGCGCGCGACCGTTCGCATCGAGGGGCCCGGCCGGAATGGAGCGTTCGCTGTTTCGTTACATCCTCAGTCACACCTGGCGCGACCAGGTGTGGCTGCTCGCGGTCACGGCGGTGAGCTTCCCGCTGATCTACATCAACCTCGAGCTGCCGAAGCGGATCATCAACAACGCGATCGGCGGCAAGAACCTGCCGCAGTCGATCGCCGGTGTCGAAATCTCGCAGGTCGGCTTCCTGATGCTGTTGTCGCTGCTGCTGCTCGCGCTGATCACGCTGAACGGCGCGATCAAGTACTGGCTCAACGTCTACCGCGGCGTGGTCGGCGAGCGCATGGTGCGGCGGCTGCGCTACCAGCTCTACGAGGCGGTGCTGCGCTTTCCGCTGGCGCATTTCCGGAGGACCTCGTCCGGCGAGATCATCCCGATGATCACCGCCGAAACCGAGCCCATCGGTGGCTTCATCGGCGATTCGATCGCGCTGCCCGCGTTCCAGGGCGGGCTGCTCGTCACCTATATCACCTTCATCTTCGTCCAGGATTTCTGGCTGGGTGTCGCCGCGGTGGTGCTGTATCCGCCGCAAGTGTGGCTGATTCCGCGGCTGCAGCGCCGCATCAACCAGCTCTCCAAGCGCCGCATCCAGACCACCCGGGAGCTGTCCGACCGCATCGGCGACGTCATCGGCGGCGCGTCCGAGATCCGCGCCAACGACACCGCGCGCTACGAGCTCGCCGAAGCGAGCAGCCGCCTGGGCAGGATCTTCGGCATCCGCTTCGAGATCTACAAACGCAAGTTCTTCGTCAAGTTCCTGAACAACTTCCTGGCCCAGGTCACGCCGTTCTTTTTCTACGCGATCGGCGGGTACTTGGTGATCGAGGGCAATCTTTCGCTCGGCGCGCTGGTCGCGGTGCTGGCCGCCTACAAGGACATCATCGATCCGTGGAAAGAATTGCTCAAGTGGTACGAGATCAAGGAAGACGTGCGGGTCAAGTACGACCAGATCATCAGCCAGTTCGAGCCACCGCAGATGCTTCCCGACGAGTTGGTGCGCGATCCGCCGGGCACGCTGCCCCGGCTTGAAGGTCCGCTGGTCGCGAGCGGGCTCACGCAGGCGGAGGAGGGCCACGTCACGCTCGAGCCGCTCACGATGAACGTGCCGCAGGGCCAGCATGTCGCGATCGTCGGCGCCGGCGAAAGCGGAAAGGACGTGCTCGCCCGGCTGCTCGCGAGACTCGATTTCGCGACCTCGGGACGGCTGGCCGTCGGCGATACCCCGCTCGCAACGGCGCACGTCGCACTGGTCGGCAGCCGGATCGCGTTCGCGTCGCGCAATGCCCATGTGTTCTCGGGAACGCTGCTGCACAATCTCCAGTACGGGCTCAAGCACCGGCCGGTGTCGGAGTCCGGTTACGACGGCGAGGCGGCAAGACAGGAAGCCGACCGCGTACGCGAAGCGCAGCGCACGGGCAACAGCGCCGACGACGTCAACGCGCCGTGGATCGACCGTGCGGAGGCCGGTATCGAGGACGTTCAGGCGCACGCGCTGTCGGTGCTCCGGCTGGTCGCCATGGACGCCGAGCTGCTGGCGTTCGGGCTTGCGAGCCACGTTTCACCCGCAGCGGATGCTGCGCTGCCGGGCCTGATCCTCGAGGCGAGGAAGCGGATGCGCGACAAGGTGAGCACGCCGGAACTTGCGCCTCTGGTGGAGCTATTCGATCGTGACCGCTATCACGCCAACAGCAGCGTTGGCGAGAATATCGTGTTCGGAACCGCGCTGGTTCCGGCGTTCGAGCCTGCCGCACTGGCCGAGAACGCGGAAGTGGGCAAGCTCCTTGCCGATGCCGGTCTGCACGAGGACCTTCAGTCCAGCGGCATCGAGGTGGCACGGCTGATGTCCGAGCTGTTCGCCGGCGAACCCGCCGACAGCCCGCTGTTCGCCGAGTACAGCTTCGTCTCGCCCGAGGACCTCGAGGAGTTTCGTGGTGTGCTGCGCAAGCTCGATGCCCGCGGGCGTGGCGCGCTCGCGCCGCGCGAGCAGCGCCTGCTGCTGTCGCTGCCGCTGAAGATCGTCGTGGCCCGCCATCGGCTGGGCATTCCGGACGAGGCGATGCAACAGCGTCTGGTTGCGGCCCGGCTCGAATTCCAGCGGCGCTTCGCGGACCAGAGCGTGGTCGCCTTTGCCGACCCCGAGCGGTTCTCACCCCCGTTGTCGATCCAGGACAACATCCTGTTCGGCCGGCCGGTCTACGAACAGGCCCGCGCGCAGGCACGCGTGACCGAACTGGTGCGCGAGGTGGCGCTCGAGGTCGGCATGGAGGGTTCGCTGATCCAGCAAGGGCTCGAGTTCAACGTGGGCTCGAGCGGCGCGCGTCTGTCGTATTCGCAAAAGCAACGCCTGGTGATCGCGCGCGCGCTGATGAAGAATCCCGACCTGCTGGTGCTGGACGAACCCACGTCGGGTCTCGACCCCGCGCTGGAGCGGCAGCTGGTTTCGCGCGTACTCGACCACGCCAAGGGCCGCACGGTGCTGTGGACGCTTGCGCACGCGGAACTCGCGCAGTCGTTCGACCGCGTGCTGGCGCTCGATCATGGGAGGCTGGTCGACGACGGCGCCTACGCCGATCTCGTCCACACCGGCAAGCTGTTGCCGAAGCTGGTCGGCTGACCAAACGCGCGAGCCCACCCTGTGTCATCCCGCGCAGCGCGGTCACACGGCGATTCGCACAACCACCCTGTGTCATCCCGCGCATTGCGCGGGATCTGCCACCCCGTGTCATCCCGCGCATCGCGCGGGATCTGCTTCTTCTTTTGGACGCACGACAACAGCAGATCCCGCGTCCCATCCACTCCTCTGGATGACGGATTCACGCTTCGGCCCGGCTGTCGCCGGGCCCGGGGACGGCAACAGCAGATCCCACGTCGCGTCCGCTCCTCCGGATGACGGATTCACGCTTCGGCCCGGCTTTCGCCGAGCCGAGTGAATCCGTCACTTGTAAGGATCCGCGGCGTCGCGGAGGCCGTCGCCGAAGAAGTTGAAGGCGAGGATCACGATGATCACCGGGACCACCGGCGCCATCAGCCAGGGGTAGAGCGCGACCACGTTGATGTTCTGCGCCTCGTTCAGCAGCACGCCCCAGCTCGTGATCGGCGGGCGCAGTCCGATGCCGAGGAACGAGAGCGCGGTCTCGCCGAGGATCATCCCGGGGATGGAAAGCGTCGCGGCGGCGATCAGGTGGCTCATGAAGCCCGGCAGGAGGTGCCGGGCGATGATGCGCCTGGGCTTCGCGCCCATCAGCCGCGCCGCCGTGCAGTAGTCCTCCTCGCGCAGCGCAAGCAGCTTCGAGCGGACCGCGCGGGCGAGATTGGTCCAGTCGAGCATCGCGAGGATCATCGTGATCCCGAAGTAGACGAACAGCGGGCTCCAGGTCACCGGCAGCACCGCGGAGAGCGCCATCCACAGCGGCAATTCCGGGAAGCTGCGGATCACCTCGATCACGCGCTGGATCACGTTGTCGATCCAGCCGCCGTAGTAACCGGCGATGCCCCCGAATATCAGCCCGAGACCGAACGACAGTGCGATGCCGAGGAGTCCGATGGTGAGCGAGATCCGGGTGCCGTAGATGACCCGCGACAGCACGTCGCGCCCGAGCCGGTCGGTACCGGCGAGGAACAGCGTGCCGCCCTCGGCCGGGCAGACGACGTGGAACGACGCGTCGAACAGGCCCCAGAAGCGGTAAGGATCGCCGGAGCAGAAGAAGCGCATCGGCTGGACCACCGCCGGGTCCTCGGTGTACTCGCGCTTCAGCGTCTCCATGTTGAGCGTCCGCTGCAACCCGTAGGTGAACGGACCGACGAAACTGCCCTGGTGGAACCAGTGCACCTCCTGCGGCGGCGCGTAGATGTAGTCGGTGTGGCGCGAGTGCAGGTGGTAGGGCGCGAGCACTTCCGAGACCAGCGTCGAGGCGTACATCAGCAGCAGGACGATTCCCGACACCACCGCGACCCGGTGGCGCAGGAGCTTCCACAGCATCAGCTGCCATTGCGAGGCGAGATAGAAGCGCTCCTGCTCGGCGGTGAGCGCGTCCGCCGCGTCCGGGCTGAACGGATCCTGCGAAACGAAGTGCGGCAGGGCCTCGCCGGCGGGCATCGATGAATCCGTCGTCGAGGCACTCACCTTGATACACCCCCTTCAAGTCGGATGCGCGGATCCAGCGCCGCGAGGGCGACGTCGGAGATCAGCACGCCGACGACGATCATGAGCGCGAGGAACATCAGGAACGAGCCGGCGAGGTACATGTCCTGGCTCTTGAGCGCGGAGAGCAGCATCGGGCCGGTGGTCGGCAGCGACAACACGACGGCGGTGATTTCCGCGCCGGAAATGACATGCGGAAGCAGGCTGCCGATGTCCGAGATGAAGAAGTTGAGCGACATGCGCAGCGGGTACTTGCGCAGCAACTTGCCCGGCGGCAGGCCCTTGGCGCGTCCGGTGACCACATACTGCTTCTGCAGTTCGTCGAGCAGGTTCGCGCGCATCTTGCGGATCATGCCCGCGGTGCCGCCGGTGCCGATGACGATTACCGGGATCCAGATGTGCTCGAGCACCGACTTCACCTTGGCCCAGCTCCACCCCTTGTCGATCAGTTCGGGGTCCATCAGCCCGCCGATCGACGTGCCGAACCATACGTTGGCGAAGTACATCATCACCAGCGCCAGCATGAAGTTCGGGATCGCGATGCCGAGGAAGCCGAGCAGCGTGAGCCCGTAGTCGCCCCAGCTGTACTGGTGGGTCGCCGAGTACACGCCGATCGGGAAGGCGATCGCCCAGGTGAACAGCACCGTGAACAGCGACACCACCACGGTGAGGATCAGCCGGTCGCCGATCACCTGCGAGACCGGCAGATTGAACTCGAACGAGTAGCCGAAGTCGCCGACGAACATGCCGCCGGCCCAGTGCAGGTACTGCTCCCACATCGGCTTGTCGAGCCCGTAGTGCTCGCGCAGGAAGGCGATCTTCTGCGGGTCGACCGACTCGCCCTGGGCCTGCAGCTCGGCGATGTAGCTCTCGAGGTAGTCGCCGGGAGGAAGCTGGATGATGATGAACACGATCAGGCTGATCGAAATCAGCGTGGGCACCATCAGCAGCAGGCGGCGAACGACGAACGCGAGCATCAGGAGCGTCCCGGCCGGTCGATCCAGAACGTGTCGGGACGGTGGATGCCGAAATACGCGCCCGGATCCCAGTTGTACAGGGCCTTCACCGGAACATTGCGCAAGGCGTTTTGCACCACCACCGGCTGCAGGTTGCCGGTGACGGTTCCGATCGTGAACTGCTGGTCGGCGTGGATGGCGAGCATGCGCCGCCAGATGCGATCGCGCTCGGCGCGATCCGGTGCGCGCTGCCAGGCGCCGAACAGATCGAGCAGTTCCTTCGCTTCCGGCAGCGTGGGCGCTTCGCCACCCTTGCCCTTGCTCTCGACGTAGTTGCCCCACAGCGGCCACTGCAGCTGCTCCTGCTTCAACGGAGCGAGTTCCTCCGGGCTCATGTCGGCGGTCGGCAGGCCGTTCGACAACCCGGGCCACACCGCCATCATCGACTGGCCCGAGAACACGCGCTTGCGGAACACCTCGCGCGTCGAGGGCCGCGAGAACAGGGCGATGCCCGCCGCCTTCCAGCTGTCGCGGATCAGTTCGAGCACGTCGGTCTCCTCGGTGCTCTCACCAGCGGTGTCGACGACGATCTCGAGCGGACGCCCGTCCGGCAGCAGGCGCAGGCCGTCGCCGTTGCGCTTGGTGAGCCCGATGTCGTCGAGCAGCTTGTTCGCCGCCTTGAGGTCGAAGCCGGCCCAGGCGTCCCGGTACGACTTGTCGAACAGCGGGCTCTGCGGCAGCACGGTGTTGTTCGACGGCTGCACCAGCCCGAAGAACACCACCTGGTTGATTTCGTGGCGGTTGATGGCGAGCGAAAGCGCCCGGCGGAAGCGCACGTCCTGCATCAGCTTGCGCCATTGCCGATCCTCGGTGTTGAGGTTCGGGTGCAGCGCCATCTGCGAGCCTTTGACCGTGTACCACAGGTCCACCCGGTAGTCGCTGCGCTTTTCGTTGCGCTTGAGGAACGTGTAGTCGTCGAAGCGCAGGTACCGGGCCTGCAGGTCGGCTTCGCCCGCGCTGGCCTTCGCCGGCACCAGCTTCTCGTCGGAGAGGTGGATCACCACCCGGTCGATGTAGGGCAGCTGCCGTCCCGCCGGATCCACGCGGTGGAAGTAGGGATTGCGCAGCAGCACGAAGCGCGTTGACGGCATGTAGGTGGTGTTGATCCACGGCTCGAGCGTGGGCAGCTCGGGGTTGTCGAAGCGGTACTGCTCGTCCTTCTTGTGGTGCAGGCCGGCCCAGTTGCGCGCCTTTTGCGCCGCCGCGAGCGCCTTCGCCTTATCCTCGCCGATGTACTTCGCGTGGAACTGCTTCAGGTAGTGCGCCGGCCGGAACAGGAACAGCGGCGAAGGTCCGGCGATGGCGGGCAGGAACAGCGGATTGGGAGCGTCCCAGGCGTACTTGATCGTGAGCGGGTCGGGAAAGCTCACTCGCGGGCCCTTGCCGTCCACCAGCAGCGCCTGCGGCAACCCGAGCGGGGACAGCGTCTTGTTGCTGGCGACGTCCTCCCAGTAATAGCGGAAGTCCTCCGCGGTGAATGGCGCGCCGTCGGACCAGCGATGGCCGGCGCGCAACCGGAAGCTGAACTCGCGGTCGCCCACGGTTTCGAAGCTCTCGCACAGGTCGGGAATGAAGTTGAGCTTCTCGTCGTAGCCGACCAGCCGCGCGTAGCCATAGACGACCATCATGCGGATGTCGCGGTCCTTGGCCATCAAGAGGCGCATGTCGCCGCCGTACTTGCCGGGCACGCGCGTCTTGCCGTCGAACGGGACCGCGAACGGCACCTTGGGAAGTCTGGCGGCCATCGGCGGCAGCTTGCCGGCGGCCACGGCCTCCTTGAGCAGCGGCGGTTCCTCGCCTTGCGCGGCGGCCGCGAGGGGCGCAAGGAGGGCGAGCGCGCTAAGCGAAGCGGCGACCAGGATGCGTTGCATCATGCTGCGGCCTTCGCAAGATCGGCCCCGGTGCGCGCGCGCACCCGATGTCCGTAGCCGAGATCGTGCAGCTCGCCTGCGTTGCCGTCCTCCCAGGCGAATGGCGCCGGCCACTCGGCCGGATCGCGCGCCGCACCTTCCAATACGGTCGCCAGGTCGAGCCGCCGCTTGAGGTCCGGATAGGGCACGGCCGCGAGCAGGCCCCGGGTGTACGGATGCACCGGATTGCGGAACAAAACCTCGCGCGGCGCGATTTCGACGATGCGCCCATTGCACATCACGCCGATCTCCTCGGCGACATAGTCCACGACGGCGAGATTGTGCGAAATGAACAGGTAAGTGAGGCCCAGTTCCTTCTGCAGGTCGTTCAACAGATTCAGGATCTGCGCCTGGATCGAGACGTCGAGCGCCGAGACCGGTTCGTCGCAGAGCAGCATGTCGGGCTTCAAAGCCAGCGCTCGCGCGATGCCGATGCGCTGGCGCTGGCCGCCGGAGAAGCTGTGCGGATAGCGCGAAAGAAAGCGCGGATCGAGGCCGACCAGCCGCATCAGTTCCTTGACCATCGCGTCCTGATAATCGGAGTCGCCGACGGCGTGGATCACCAGCGGCTCGCGCAGGATGTCGTACACGGTCATCCGCGGCGACAGCGACCCGATCGGGTCCTGAAAGATGTACTGAACGCGTCGCCGGAAGCGCTGCAACGTCGTCGCGTCCGCGCTACCGACGTCGATCAGGCTGCCACGATCGTTGTAGACGATCCGGCCGGCGTCGGGCGACATCGCGCGCATGATCATTTTCGACAGCGTGGTCTTGCCGCACCCCGACTCGCCGACCAGTCCGAAACACTGGCCGTGGCGGATGGCGAGGCTCACGTCGCGCACGGCGTCCACCATGTGGCTCTGCCCGCCGATCCACCCGCTCTTGCGCGTGGTGAACGATTTGCTGACGTTGTCGACCGTCAGCTGGATGTCGTTGCCGCTGCCCTTCCACACCTCGCTCGCCTTGAGCAGCGGCCCGGTCTGGTGGTCGACCTCGCGCACCGGGACCAGCCGCTCGCCGGGCTTCATGTCGAAATGCGGCACGGCGCGCAACAAGGCCTTGAGGTAGGGGTGGCCCGGCGCGTTGTATATGTCCTGCACGTTACCCGACTCCGTCACCTTGCCGCGATACAGAACGACGACCTCGTCGGCGAGATTGGCGACGACACCGAGATCGTGGGTGATGAGCAGCACCGCCATGTTGAGCCGCGACTGCAGCGACTCGAGCAGCGACAGGATCTGCGCCTGGATGGTCACGTCGAGCGCGGTCGTCGGCTCGTCGGCGATCAACAGTGACGGCCGGCAGATCAGGGCCATCGCGATCATCGCCCGCTGGCGCAATCCCCCCGATAGCTCGAACGGATACATCCTGAGCGCCCGTTGTGGATCGGGGAAGCCAACCAGTGCCAGCATCTCCGCGGTCTGCTTCATTCCCTCGGCCTTGTCGACCTTGTGGTGCAGGAACAGCGCCTCGCTCACCTGGTCGCCGACGGTATGCAGCGGCGACAGCGACAGCATCGGCTCCTGGAAGATCATCGAAATGCGCCGGCCGCGGATCGCGCGAAACCCCGGGCCGTCGCGTTCGAGCCCGGCGATGTCGACCGGTGCCGTTGACAGGCCGGGATCGTTGAGCAGGATCTGCCCGTGCGTGATCTGACCGGCGGCGGGCAGGATGCCCATGATCGCCTGCGCGGTCACCGACTTGCCGGACCCGGATTCGCCGACCAGCGCCACCGTAGTGCCGTGCCGGATGCGAAAGGACACGCGGTCCAGCACCTGGACACGCGCGCCGCGCAAGACGAACTCCAGGGAAAGATCCCGGACGTTGATTAGATCGGACAATCGCGCCCCCAGCGGGTGCAAGGATGGTAAGCGCGCCTTGGATCACCCGGGCCGCAACCGCCGCAATCGTAATCGGATGCGGGCCGTTCGTACAGGCCCAGCCGGCGTCGGATGAGATCCGGTTCCCGGTGGCGCGGGACGGGGTGCGCCAAAAGGTTGCGGCGCGCCGGCAATCAGGCGCCGGGAATCACCTCGATGGCACGGTCCACAGGTGGACGACGCGCTCGCGGGCCTCGCCGACCGCCCGGACCTTGATGGTCCGGTCCGGCGGCCAGTCGCCGAGGTCATGGACGTGCGAAACGATGCGTGTCCCCGGCCTCAACTTTTGCAACTGCGGACGCAGCTTCAGGTTGATGTGTGGCCACAGGAACAGCGTGACCACGTTTGCCGCCGAGAAATCGGTCTCAAACAGGTCGCCCTGGATGAAATTCACGCGGCCGGCCACGCCCGCGGCTTTGGCGTTCAAGTTCGCCTCCCTGACCCGTTCCGGATCGATGTCGATGCCGACGCCCCTCGCGCCGAACGCGCGCGCGGCCTCGATTACGATGCGCCCGTCGCCCGAGCCCAAATCGTAGACGAGGTCATTGGGCCCGACCTTCGCGAGTTCGAGCATCGCGTGCACGACTTCGGGGGGTGACGGCTCGTAGGGGACATCGGGGGCGCGCGCCGGCAACGCAGCCGACTGCGCGGCCGCGAACGCTGGAAACGCGCCGAACCCCGCCAGCGCGACCGCCAGCGCCGCAGCGAACCGCCGGCGGATCATTTCACCACGGCATCCGGCTTGGCGAGCTTCGCGGCCCGGGCCCGATCGGGCACCGTCCAGAAGTGAACCATGCGCGTGCCGACCTTGAGCGTCACTTCCGGCTTCCAGTCGCCCATGTCGAAATCGTGCGAGACGATCCGCGTGCCCTGCTTCATCTTCAGAAGCTTGGGCCGAAGCTTGAGATTGAGCGCCGGCAGCAGGTAGAGCGTGATCACGGTCGCCTCGGAGAAGTCCAGCGTGAACAGATCGCCCAGGATGAACTTCACCTTGTCGGTAACGCCCGCCGCCTTGGCGTTTGCGTTCGCTTCGCTGATCCGGTCCGGGTCGATGTCGATGCCGACGCCGCGCGTGCCGAACTGGCGCGCGGCGGTGATCGGAATGCGGCCGTCGCCCGAGCCCAGGTCGTAGAGCACATCCTTGCCGGTTACCTTCGCCACCTTCAGCATCTGCGCGACGACGTCGTCCGGCGTGGGTACGTAGATCACGTCGGGAACGCGCGCGGCTGGCGGCGCGACCTGAGCGAAGCTGGACTTCGGGCACAGCAGGACAGCGAACCCTGCGGCGAGCACTGCGCGGCGTGACATTGGTCGCGTATTCACAAGTTCTCCTGGGCCGGGACTGTCCCGGCGTGGCCATTGTTGCACTTCCTGCACCCGGCGCCGCGGTCGCGGCGCCGGGGTAAACGGGCCTGTCCCCGAAGGCGCTACAACCCGCCGAAACAGATGTACTTGGTCTCCACGAACTCTTCGATGCCGTACTTCGAGCCTTCGCGGCCGATGCCCGACTGCTTGACGCCACCGAACGGCGCCACCTCGGTGACCATGAGTCCGGTGTTGACGCCGACCATGCCGTACTCGAGGGCCTCGGCGACACGCCAGACCCGCCCGACGTCGCGCGCGTAAAAATAGGACGCCAGCCCGAACTCGGTGCGGTTGGCAAGCTCGATCACCTCGGCGTCCGACGAGAACGGGATCAGCGGGGCGACCGGCCCGAAGGTCTCCTCGCGGAAGATCTTCATGGCCGGTGTGACGCCGGTCAGCAGCGTGGGCTCGAAGAAGTTGCCCCCGAGCGCGTGTCGCCGGCCGCCCATGGCGATGCTTGCGCCTTGTCGGGTCGCATCGGCGATGTGGTCCTCGACCTTGGCAACCGCGCCCTGGTCGATCATCGGACCCTGGCTGACGCCCGGCTCGGTGCCGGGGCCAACCTTGAGCGTGGCGATTTTCGCGGCGAACTTCGCGGCGAACGCGTCGTGGACCTTGCGGTGCACGAAGAAGCGGTTGGTGCACACGCAGGTCTGGCCGGCGTTGCGGTACTTTGAGATCAGCGCACCTTCGGCCGCAGCATCGAGGTCGGCGTCGTCGAAAACGATGAACGGCGCGTTGCCGCCGAGTTCGAGCGAGATCTTCTTCACCGTCGGCGCGACCTCGCGCATCAGCAGCCGCCCGACCTCGGTCGAGCCGGTGAACGAGAGCTTGCGCACGATTGGGTTCGCACACATCTCGCCGCCGATCGCCGCCGCCTTGCCGGTGACGATGTTGAGCACGCCGCGCGGGAACCCGGCGCGATGCGCGAGCTCGGCCAGCGCGAACGCCGAATAGGGAGTCGCCTCCGCGGGCTTGATGACCACGGTGCAGCCGGCGGCAAGCGCCGGCGAGACTTTGCGCGTGATCATCGAGCACGGGAAATTCCACGGCGTGATGGCCGCGCACACCCCCACGGGCTCCTTGATGACCACCAGACGCCGGTCGTTGGCGATGGTCGGAATCACGTCGCCGTACACGCGCTTGGCCTCTTCCGCGAACCACTCGACATAGGCCGCAGCGATGCCGACCTCGCCCTTCGCCTCGGCCAGCGGCTTGCCCTGTTCGGTGGTGAGGATCAGCGCGAGATCGTCGTGGTTCGCCAGCATCAGCTCGTACCACCGGCGCAGGATCGCGCTACGCTCCTTCGCGGTCTTTGCCTTCCACGCCGGCCACGCGGCGTTCGCGGCCTCGATCGCCCGGCGCGTCTCGGTGGCCCGGAACACCGGAACCGTGCCGATCGCGCGTCCGCTCGCCGGATCGGTCACGGCGTGCGTCGCGCCGTCATCGGCATCGACCCAATTGCCGTCGACATGGCATTGCTGCCGGAACAGCGAGGGGTCGTTGAGCGCGGGGGCAGCGCGCTCGTGCGTGTCGGGAGCCATGGTAGTCCTTCGGGCGGGGGGGAACCGGTTATGTTAACGCCTGCGCTGCACGTCGTGCCATCACTTGCGGGTCACCAGGAACACCCCGGCGAGCACCAGCGCCGCGCCGGCGATCTGCAACGCGTGGGTCGCCTCGCCCAGGACGACAGCCCCCAGCGCGATCGTGAAGATGGGGCCGAGCGAGCCGACCAGCGACGTACTGTTCGCTCCGATCCGCCGGATGGCTTCGGCGGTCATCCAGGTCGGAAGCACCGTCGAAAACGTCGCCAATGCGAGCACGTTCAGATGGATCCGCGAAGGTACGTCCAGCTCGGACAGCGGCTGCGTGATCGCGAAATGCGCAAGCACGAACAGCGTGGAGGCGAGCATGACCCAGGCGATGAACCGCATCGAGCCGAGGCGCCGGATCAACTCGCCGGCGCCGACCAGGTAGATCGAATAGAACAGCGCGCTCGCGAACACCAGCGAGCCGCCGATCGCGATGGCGCTTGCGTCTCCGGACACGCGCAGGTCGTGCCAGAACACCAGCACGATGCCGGCGTAGGAGAGTACGAGGGCTATGAGCGTTCGCCGCCCGACCGGTTTGCGGTACAGCACGGCGGACAGCAGCACGACCATGGTCGGAAACAGGAACAGGACCAGCCGCTCGAGCGCGGCGGTGATGTACTTCAGTCCCATGAAGTCGAGCAGGCTCGCGAGGTAGTAGCCGACAAAACCCAGCAGGATCAGCCTCGGCACATCGCCGCGCGCAATCGGCGCAGCGCCGCGGCCGGCCCACCAAGCCATGATCATGAACAAGGGGGCCGCGTAGAGCATGCGCAGCGCGAGCAGCGTCTCGGCATCGATCGGGTGCCATGCGTAGGCGAGCTTGATCAGGATGGCCTTGATCGAGAACCCGAAGGTGGCGGCGACGGCAAGCGCGGGACCCAGCCAGCGCTGCGCGGCGGGCGAGGCTACGACCAACGGACCAGCCCAGTCCACGCAGTCAGCAGCACCACCACGCCGAATCCGATCCGGTACCACGCAAACGGCACGAAGTCGTGACGGCTGACATAGCGGACCAGCCAGCGTATACAAAGCAGCGCTGACAGGAACGAGACGACGAATCCCACCGCGAACATCGGCAGTTCCGCGATCGACAGGTGCGCGCGCTCCTTCCACAGCGAGTACGCGCCGGCCGCGACCAGCGTCGGGACCGCGAGGAAGAACGAGAATTCGGTGGCCGCCTTGCGCGAGAGCCCGAACAGCATGCCGCCGATGATCGTCGCGCCCGAACGCGACGTTCCTGGAATCAGCGCGAAGGTCTGCGCGATGCCGACCTTGAGCGCGTCGAGGGCGCCCATGTCGTCCACTTCGGCGATGCGCACGGTTGCCGGGTACGTTCGTTGCCGCCGTTCCGCCCACAGAATGACGAACGCACCCACGATGAATGCGATCGCGACCGGGACCGGATGAAACAGCGCCGCCTTGATCGCGCTGCCGAGCGCCAGGCCCAGCAGCCCGGCCGGAACGAACGCGATCAGGAGGTTCAGCAGGAATCGTCGCGCGGCCTGCTCGGATCCCGCGCGGGCGAATGCGTGCGAGAAGCGCACGCGGTACTCCCACAGCACCGCGAGCATGGCTCCCGACTGGATCGCGATCTCGAACACCTTTGCCACTGGCCCGACGAAGCCGAGCAGCGACCCGGCGACGATCAGATGGCCAGTCGAAGAGATCGGCAGGAACTCGGTCAGACCCTCGACGATGCCGAGCAGGACGGCGGTGATGAGCGGTGGCGGTTCCAAGGGCGACTCGTGTCATTCCGAGGCACGAGGAATCTGCTGTTCGCACTTCGCTGCAATCATTGAAAAGCAGATCCCACGCTTCGCTCTGGATGACACCTGAGGGCAGATCCCACGCTTCGCTCCGGATTACATCGAACGGCGTTGAGGCGTGCGGACGAAAACGGACCGCTAGCCGCGAGCCTGCTTCTGCTTCAGCATCTCCAGCGCCTGCGCGACGACGTCGTCGCTGCCGCCTTCGATGCGACCTTGTGGTGTCATCTGGTCGACGATTTCCGGGAACAGCGACGCGAGACCGCCGAGCGCATCCTCGGGATCCACGCCATTCTGCCTGGCAACCTCGCTGACTGCGTCGCGGCCGAAAATCTGACCCAGCACGTCGGGATCGATCGGAAGGTTGTTGCCAGTGCTCACCCAGGAGTCGGCTTCCTGCCCGTGTCCCTGTTCGCGCAGGCGCCCGAGAATCTGTTCCAGTCCGCCGTTTCGCTGCAGCAACTGCAGCGCGATTGCGATCAGCGCGGCCATGCCCGCCCCGCCAAGACCCGGCATGCCGCCGCTCCGCCCCGAGCGACCCATGCCGAGGAGATCGCCCATTCCTCCGATTCCGCCGGGGCCGGGCATCGGCGTGCGGCCGCCTCCCTGCGCCATGCCGCCCAGCACCTGACCCAACAGTCCATCGAGCAAACCCATCGCAGTCTCCTTCGTGATTCGCTTGCGAATCGCGTCGCAAATGACGGCGCATTACCCTGCAAGCCCAGCATACTCCTGCGCTGCTACCCGATGCTGCGGACCCGGTCGCCGGCGTTCACTTCATCCCCAGCGCGTCCATGACGCGCGCGAGCGCCGCCCTGACCTCCGCGAGCTCGTGGCCGAGCGCAGACAGGTTGTGCTTGATCGCGGCGATTTCACCGACCCCGACGGCATCCGCGGACGTCATCGACAGGGGACCGGTGGTTTCGGCCTCGGACGGCGCCGGGCCGGAGAGCAGGTGCATCCAGCGCGACTCGCGCGAGCCCGCCACGCGCGGAAGTTCGGCGACCAGCGCCCCCGCCGGACGCTCTGCGAGTTCGCGCAGAAAGTTCTCGACCGACGAGATATCGGCGAAGCGATGCAGGCGCTCGCAGTTGATTCTGATCTCACCGGGCGTCTGCGCGCCGCGCAGCATCAGCGTGGCGAGCAGCGCGACCGATTCGGTCGGCAGCGACAGCACCCGGGCGGCGTTGTGCGCGTAGCGCATCGCGCGCCCTCCGCTCGACTCGACGACCAGCGAGAGCTTCCGCAGGTGGTCGAGCGCCGCCTGCACCTCCGCGTCACCGGCTTCGATCACCGGGTCGCGGCTGGTCTTCTGGGTGCAGCCGGCGACCACGGCGTTGAGCGTCAGCGGGTAGCTGTCGGGCACGGTGCGCTGCTTCTCGACCAGCACGCCGAGGACGCGGGCTTCGAGGAGCGAAAGCGCGGGCAGGCTCATGACCTCATGATATCGTGCGCACGGAAAACGCCGCCGCGAGAGGCGGCAGGGGAGTACCGCATGGCGAACCAATCCGACGTCACCAACATGGCGCTGTTCTGCGATTTCGAGAACATCGCGCTCGGCGTCCGCGACGCGAAATACGACAAGTTCGACATCAAGAAAGTGCTCGAGCGGCTGCTGGTGAAGGGCAGCATCGTGGTCAAGAAGGCGTACTGCGACTGGGACCGCTACAAGGCGTTCAAGGCGCCGATGCACGAAGCGAACTTCGAGCTGATCGAGATCCCTCACGTGCGCCAGTCGGGCAAGAACTCCGCCGACATCCGGATGGTCGTCGATGCGCTCGACCTCTGCTACACCAAGGCGCATGTCGACACCTTTGTCATCATCAGCGGCGACTCCGATTTCTCGCCGCTGGTTTCGAAGCTCCGCGAGAACGACAAGACCGTTATTGGCGTCGGCGTCAAGAACTCCACCTCCGACCTGTTGATCGCGAACTGCGACGAATTCATCTACTACGACGACCTGGTTCGCGACGCCAGCAAGGCTGCCGCGCGGAGACCGGCGGCAGCAGCCAAGAAGGCGGCCGGCGAGAAGGCCCCTGCGCGCTCGACGCGCGGCCGCAAGCGGACCTCGAACGCAGCATCCGTCGCGAACGCGGACGAGATGCCGCTGGACGCGCCCGCAGCGGAGAACGCGGAAAAATCCGACCCCGAATTCCGCCGTCGCGAGGGCATCGACGTCGTTGCCGATACGGTCGAGGCGCTCGCGGCCGAACGCGGCGCGGACCGGATCTTTGGCTCGATGGTCAAGCAGGCGATCAAGCGCGTCCGGCCGCAGTTCTCCGAGTCCTTCCATGGCTTCAGGTCGTTCAACGCGTTGCTCGAGGCGGCGCAGGAAGCCGGGATCCTGAGCCTCGAGCGCGACGAGAAGTCCGGCGGCTACGTCGTTCGACTTGCCGCGAACGAGGACTGACGATGCGAGTCGCTGCCGCGGCGCATCCGGCGGCGCGCTGCCTCGTGGGCGTCATGTGCGCGGGCGTCGGCGTTGCGGCGCTGGCGGCATCGCCCGAGTTGGCGATCACCATCGACGGCAAGGCGCGGAGGCACACTGCCGAAGCGCTGCTCGCCAACCCGGCCGCAACGTCGATCACGGTGCCGCAGGACATCGCGTACAAGCGCACGATGACCTATCGCGCCGTGCCGCTCGCGGCGCTGCTGCCCGGGCTCGCGCGCGAGGGCTCCGTGCGGTTCGTCGCGTCCGACGGTTTCGCGGCGACGATCCCCGCAGCGCCGCTGATCGCCTACGGCGACGAGGGCGCGCGCGCGTACCTCGCCATCGAGCCGCCGTCCGCGCCCTGGCCAGCGCTCAAGGCCGGATCGGAGGCGACCGCCGGGCCGTTCTACCTCGTGTGGCTGCGGCCGGAGCAGGGACGCATCACGCCGGAACAGTGGCCGTACCAGGTCGCGCGCATCGACGACGTCGCGCCGCTCACGGCGCGCTTTCCGGCGCTGCTGCCGGCGGCCAGCGTCAAGAGCGGCGATCCTATCCGGCGCGGCCTTGGCGTGTTCACGACCAACTGCATCGTCTGCCACACGCTCAACCTGGCCGGCGACGCGAAGGTCGGGCCCGACCTCAACGTGCCGTCCAGTCCGACCGAGTATCTGCGCGAGGAGTATCTGCGGCGCCAGGTCCGCAACCCGGCGGCTGTGCGCTACTGGCCGGATCGGAAGATGCCGGGCTTCGACAAGAACGCGCTGTCCGACCGCGACCTCGACGACCTCGTCGCCTATCTCCGCCACATGGCGAAGCGCAAGGTGGCGTCGCCGCCGGCGAAGTAGGGCACGCCGCCATTCGGGCGGGCTCAGGGAATCACGACTCTCTTTCGCATAGCCGCATCCGGCCGCTTGCCTGGCCAGGTTCGGCCATCGGGCTGATGGATTGCGCCCGTTGGCTGCGTCATGCTATAGTTTTTATAGGTTGGACCGGGCATGGCGATCGGCAGGTTGTCGGCTGCGCAGGTCGAACAACTGATTGCCGGGCTCGCCTGCGAAACGGACCGTGTCGTGTTCACGCACCATGCCAGAGCGCGGATGCGAGAGCGGCTGATAACGCAGGACATGGTGCTGGAGGTTCTGCGGCGTGGGCGTCTTGCGCGAGAGCCGGAACCGAACCTTCGCTTCGGGACACTGGAATGCAGGATGGAGCGCTACCTGGCAGGACGCCGGATCGCCGCCGTCGTGGCGATTGCTGACGACGACCCCACGCTGCTGGTAGTGACGGTGATCAACGCATGACGTCCAAACTGCATCGCTTCGATGACGCGGGGCTTGTCAACGTGTGGCTCGTCAATGGCTACGAGGTGGTCGATACGCCCTATGGCGACGGCGTCTCGTATCACGATCTCGATGGCCTGACACGTACCATCTGCGCGGCGTTCGCGCGCAAGCCCGGACGACTGACGGGTGTCGAGTTCCGCTACCTGCGGCTCCACCTGCGCCTGTCGCAGAAATCGCTCGCCAAGCTCCTGGGGAACACCGAGCAGAGTGTCGCAATCTGGGAGAAACGCGGTCGCGTGCCGCTGTGGGCCGACAAGCATCTTCGGTTGCTGTGGCTGGCCGCGAACGACGGCGAA
This sequence comes from Casimicrobiaceae bacterium, assembly GCA_046714435.1. Classification (GTDB taxonomy): domain Bacteria; phylum Pseudomonadota; class Gammaproteobacteria; order Burkholderiales; family Casimicrobiaceae; genus VBCG01. The sequence goes on along the minus strand of JBKKAZ010000156.1, from coordinate 51 downwards.
CGAACGGTCAAGGCCGTGATCGCGCGGCTGAACGAGGTCGAGCAACTCGTG
>JBKKAZ010000155.1:0-15129 GCA_046714435.1 Casimicrobiaceae bacterium | reverse complement strand
GGGTACGCATCGATGCGCTTATCGATTTCGCCTTTCGCTACTACCGACGCGATCTGCTAGCGGTCCGTCTGGTTGATCTCGTCGGCCGTAAACTCGATGTTCGCCTCCGCCGCCTAATCTTCCTCCTGCAGGAAATCCTCGAGTACGGCGCGCTGGTCGTCGAAGATCGTAAGATCGTCTGAGAAATTGTCGAGGATCTGGTGGACGATGCCGACGATCGTCCGGTAGAGCGGATCCTCCTGCCCCATCGCCGTCGCCCAGCCCAGGCCGGCCTGCGCGAGCTCGTTGACGAGGAGGCGCGATGGATGCCGCTTCTTCGCGAAGAACGCGCCGTCCAGCATCGCGGCCTTCAGCACCGGAATCTGCAAACGTGCGAGCAACGCCTTGATGCCGTCGGGCAGGTCACGGGTATCGAAGATGAAGTCGAACAGCATCGCGACCATCTCGATGGTCATCGATTCGAGCTGGTTCGCGCGCTGGCCGAGCTGCGAATCCTGCAGGTCGCGAAGTACGTTGTGCAGGCCGGTCGGAATGCCGGAGAACGGCACGGTGACGCCGCCGACCTCGAAGTCGGATTGGCCGGCCTGCAACCGTGTCAATCCTTCGTGCAGATCGACCGTTGAGATAATCGGTGCACCCGGCACGTAGCCCGAAGGCGTGGGCGCAAGCGGCGCGAAGGTCCGGGTCACTGGCGCGGAGGACCCACCGGGCGCCTGGATCGCCGGGAAATCGAGGCCGGCGCCTCCCGGCGACCCGTACGAGGGCATTCCCGGCGGTCCGAACTGCGGCACGTTGACCTGCGGCATACCTTGCGCAGCCTGCGGCACGCCCTGCGGACCCTGTGGATGGTGGGCTGCATGCGACATGGCGGCGCCGCCGGCGAACATCCGCTGGAACAGCGCCATCACGTCGACCTCGGGCGCGTGTGCCGGCGGCGCCTCGGGACGCTTCGCCTCCTGGCGTGCACGCGCGCTGGCACCGCCGACCTGGACCGGACGCGCAGCGCCCGGCACGATCTTCAATGCGGCGAGATGCTTGTTAAGATCGGCGTAGATCGCATTGAGGTTGCCGAGCGGCGCCTGGTTCAGCTCCTTCAACACCACGAACTTGATCCGGGCTTCGGTCTTGACCTCCCGCAACGAATCGGCAAACGCGTCGACGATCATGCCGGGGGCCAGAGGGTTGCCGTCGGTCTCCAGATCGGGACGCTCGAGCAGGAAGCCGACCCCGCGGTTGAACTGCTGCAGCTCGTCGTAGCAGAGATTCTCGACCACGCGCTTCAAATTGCCGCGCACCACGGACTCGTCCATGGTGGCAATCTCGACCAGCGTCAGCTTGTCGGCGTTGGCGTCCGCGAACTCGGCCTTCAGCTCCATGCGGCCGGCGAAGGCGTCGTCGATGCGCTTGCGCAACCGCTTCTCGAACTCGAAGATCAAAGTCGTGCGCTGCGCCAGCAGCGTCTGCCGTGCGTCGAGGAACATCTGCTGCTCGTCGCGGACATCGGTGCGGCTCGCCCGGTCCATCAGCGTGTCGGCAACTTTGCCGAGAATTTCGGTCAAGGCTTCGTTAAGACGCCGCAACGCCAAGTCCCGGCAGTCGCCGAGAATCCTGCTGGCCTCGCGCGGAGGCGGTCGGCGGACGGCCGTGTCGGTGGGGGTCACGTTCACGCGGGGTTCTCCGAACGGGGGCACCACTGCCGGTCCCCGTGCGGAGATGGGCGCAGGTTCAGACGCTTAGCGCACCTTTCCGCCAACTGACTGTAGCACGCAGCCACGGGCGGCGCCATCCGCTGCCATCCCCCGCCGGCTGCCGCCACCCACTGCGGATCGACCGTTCATCGGTCGAGTTCCGCCCAGGCCTTTTCCACCCGTTTGTAAGACACAGGAAACGGCGTCTTCAGCTCCTGGGCGAACAGGGAAATCCTGAGTTCCTCGACGAGCCAACGGAACGCATCAAGGTCGCTCTCGTGGCGACCAGAGATCCGATTGCGCTCGGCGCGCTCGCGGTAGCGCTGCCAGAGTACGGCCACCGTGCCCGCGTGTTTCTGATCGCGGTCGGGTCGCTCGAGGTACTTTGCCACCCTGCGCTCCAGCCCCCGCAGGTAGCGCGGCAGGTGTTGCAGATTTGCCCACGGAGTCTCGGCGAGAAAACCGGGGTGGACGAGCGCGTCGCGCTGGGCGCGGATCTCCGCGGCGAACCGGCCAAGACCCGGCGGCAGGCCTGTGAGCCTTTGCGACAACGTCTGGTACTCGACCGCGATCGATGCGAGCAGCCGATTGGCGCCCTCGGCCACCGCCGGCAGCCGGGTCCGCGCGCGCTTGAGCTGCTCCGCAAACGCCTGCTCCGAACGCGGGACGGGGTCGTCGCCGATGAACGCGCGATCGCAAAGCGCCGCTAGCAAGTCGGCCGCGAGCCGGTCGGGGGCGACCGCTGTTTTGAGCGCGAGCGCGCTCTGGGCAAAGCCGCGCGCCTCCTTCCGATACCCGTTCAGCGCGTCCGCGAGCGCCAGCCGGATCAGTTGCACGACGCCGGCACGCGTCGAGGCCACGGCCGCCTCCTCGGTATCGAGCAACGTCACTGAAACGCTGTCACCCTCGTCCACCAGCGCGGGATAGCCGGTCAGGCGCCGTCCCTCGCGCAGCACGCTGAGCGTGGGGGGAAGGTCGCCCAGGTCCCAGCGCTTGAGGCCCTTGCGCTCGAACTCGAGGCCACCCGCCGCGAAGGTCATTTGCGCCGCCTCGCCCAGCTGCACGCGCAGCGCGGCGAGATCGCGGCTCATGCCGATCTCGCTGCCGGCCGCGTCGACGACGCGAACATTGACTTCGAGATGCACAGGCAATGCGACGCCATTCCACACGTCTGCGGGCGGCGCCTCGCCGAGGCGCGCGGCGACCCAGCCGCGAACCGCGTCGGGGAGCGACAGCTCGGCCACACGCACGTCGGCGAGCAGCGCCGTCACGATCTCCGGCAGCGGGATCAGCCGATTGCGAAACGCCTTCGGAAGCGCCTTGAGGTAGCAGCCGACCTTCTCGCGCTGCATGCCCGGAACCAGCCACGACAGCCGCGCAGCGTCGAGCTGGTTCAGCAATTCCAGCGGCACCGTCAGCGTCAACCCATCGAGCGGGTGGCCCGGCGCGAACCGGTACTTGAGCGGCAACAGTCCGCCGGCCATTGCGATCGACTCCGGGTACTGCGCTTCGGTCACCGACGCGGCGGCGTGGCGCATCAGCGCCTCTCGAGTCAGGTACAGGCGCTTCGGATCACGCCTCTCCGCCTCCTTGCGCCAGCGCTCGAATGTCGCCAGCGAATGCACTTCGGCGGGAAGCCGCTCGGCATAGAACGCGGCAATGGCCTCCGGGTCGACCAGAACGTCCTGGCGCCTCGCCTTGTGTTCGAGCGCGGCGACCGCGGCAACTTGCTGCAGGTTGTGCTCGAGAAACGCACCGCGGGTCGCGAGAGCGCCCTCGACCAGCGCCTCGCGGATGAAGATTTCGCGCGCGAGCGTTGCGTCCTTCGCGCCGAACGACACCTGCCGGCGCGGTACCAGCGTCAAGCCGTACAGCTGCACGCGCTCGTTGGCGACGACTTCGCCGCGCGCGGGGTCCCAGCGGGGCTCGAACCAGTCACGCGCAACCCGGTCGCTAGCGACCGCCTCCACCCACTCCGGTTCGATGCGCGCGGCGCATCGCGCGTACAGGCGGCTGGTCTCGACGAGCTCGGCGGCGAGCACCCATTTCGGCGGCTTTTTCGCGAGCCCGGAACCAGGATGAAGGTGGAAGCGAATGCCGCGCGTGCCCTGGTAGCCTTCGCCGTCTTCGCCTTTCGCGCCTACGTTCGCCAGCAGCCCGGAAATCAGCGCCTGGTGCAGCGTCGCATAGCGTTGCGCATCGAACTCGACCGGCAACTGCAGCGGCCACTCCCAACCTGCCTCGGCGAGTTCGCTTGCCAACTGCCGATGCACATCGCGCCACTCGGTGAGGCGCAGGAAGTTGACGAACTGCGCGCGGCAGGCCTCGACCCGCTGGCGGTGCGAAGCCTTGTGCGCGAGCGTGCTGCCGAAAAACTCCCAGAGCGCGACCAGCGACAGGAAATCCGATCGCTCGTCGCGGAAGCGCAGATGGGCCTGGTCCGCCGCCTGCTGCGCTGCGAGCGGACGCTCGCGCGGATCCGGCACCGCCAGCGCGCTGGCGATGACCAGCGCTTCGGCGAGACAGCCTGCGTCCCGCGCCGCAAGCACGATGCGGCCGATGCGGGGATCGAGCGGCAGGCGCGCGAGTTCCCTTCCGGATGCCGTCAGCGCGCGAGCGTCGTCGACCGCCCCCAGCTCTTGCAGCAGCTGGTAGCCGTCGGCGATCGCACGCGGCGCTGGCGGATCGACAAACGGGAACTCCGCCACCGGCCCCAGGTCCAGTGACACCATGCGCAGGATGACCGACGCCAGCGAGCTCCTCAGTATCTCCGGGTCGCCGTAGCGCGGTCGCGCCGCATAGTCATCGTCGCCATACAGGCGCACGCAGATGCCGTCCTGAACGCGACCGCAGCGGCCGGCGCGCTGGTTCGCCGCCGCCTGCGCGATCTTCTCGATGGCGAGCAGCGTGGTCTTGTTGCGCGCGTTGTAGCGCTTCACCCGCGCCAGGCCCGTGTCGATGACGTAGCGAATGCCCGGCACGGTCAGCGAGGTCTCGGCCACGTTGGTCGCAAGCACGACGCGGCGCCCGCGCGATGGCGTGAAGATCCGCTGCTGTTCTCCGATCGGTAGGCGAGAGTAGAGCGGCAGGATCTCGACCGCGTCGGCGTAGGGCCGGCGCGCCAGGCTGCGGCGCATCCGGTCCCCGGTTTCCCGGATTTCCCGCTCCCCTGGAACGAACACCAGGATGTCGCCGGGACCTTCACGCCACAGGTTCTCGGCGGCCGTCACGATCGCGTCCTCCATCGCCTCCTCGTCGTCGGCCTCCCCAGCGCCCACGTCGTCGGCGCGACCCAGCGGCGCGTAGCGAATCTCGACCGGGTAGGTTCGCCCGGACACCTCGATCACCGGCGCGCGGCGCTCGAAGGTGCCGAAATGTTGCGCGAACCGGTCGGCGTCGAGCGTGGCCGAAGTGATGACCACCCGCAGTTCGGGGCGGCGTTGCATCAATTGCCTCAGGTATCCGAGCAGAAAGTCGATGTTGAGACTGCGCTCGTGAGCCTCGTCGACGATGATGGTGTCGTAGTCGAACAGCGACGGATCGCGCTGGGTCTCGGCGAGCAGGATGCCGTCGGTCATCAGCTTCACCCACGCGCCTGGCCGGGTCCGGTCGGTGAAGCGGACCTTGAAGCCGACCGCGTCGCCGAGTGGCGTTCCGAGTTCCTGCGCGATCCGGGCGGCGACAGCGCGCGCGGCGATGCGCCGCGGCTGGGTGTGGCCGATCAGCCCGCGTGCGCCGCGACCGGCGTCGAGGCAGATCTTCGGCAGCTGGGTGGTCTTGCCGGAGCCGGTTTCCCCGCTGACGATCACCACCGGATGGTTGCGGATCGCGTCGGCGATCTCGGCGGCGCGTTGGGAGATCGGAAGCTCGAGGGGGTAGCGGGTGGCAGGCCGGCTGGCCGCTCGCTCCGCCAGTCGAGCTGTCGCGGCCTTCACCTCGGCCGCGAGCCGCGTCCAGACCGCTTCGGCCGCCCGGGCGGCGCGAGCGCGCCCGATCCGGCCGGCGAGCCGGTGCGCGTCCGCGAGCGACGCATCAGACAGCCGCGCGAGTAGCGCGTCAGGAGGGTTCGACATCGACGACCAGGCGCGCCAAGTGCTCGCCATCTTACCGGGTGTGGACGACGCTTCGCCGGCACCGCGTCGAAGGGCCGTGCCGTAGCGATACCGCGCGGGGGCCGGCTCGGGTATGCTGCGCGCCATCGAGGGTCCCCGTTCCGATCAGGTGCCCCGTAACTACCTGGAGAAGTCCCATGCGTGTCATCGCCCCCCGCGCGCTCGCCACGGCGCTCGCCCTCGTCTTCGCCACTGCGTGGCTCGCCGTCGATGCCAAGACCCTGCGCTGGGCGGGACGCGGCGATCCGCAGACCATGGACCCGTACTCGCAGAACGAGAACCTGACCAACAACATCACTTCGCTGATCTACGACACGCTGGTGATGCGTGACAAGGAAATGAAGGTGATCCCGGGGCTCGCGACTTCGTGGGAGCAGCTCAACCCGACGACCTGGCGGTTCAAGCTGCGGCCGGGCGTCAAGTTCCACGACGGCACGCCGCTCACCGTCGACGACGTGGTGTTTTCGTTCCAGCGCGCCACCGAGGACACCTCGCAGATCCGCGCCTACGCGCGCGCTTCCGGCAAGCCGCGGAAGATCGACGACTCAACCGTCGAGTTCGTGACCGACGGGCCGAACCCGATCGAACTCGAGCACGTGCTCGCGGTCTTCATCATGTCGAAGCCGTGGTGCGAGAAGAACAAGTGCATGAAGCCGCTGGATTTCAAGAACAAGGAGGAGATGATCACCGCACGCAACGCCAACGGCACCGGCGCGTACATCCTGAAGGCCCGCGAGCCCGACGTACGAACGGTGATGACCCGCAATCCGGACTGGTGGGGCTGGAAGGACAAGAGGTTCGACGGCAACGTCACCGAGGTTGCCTACACGCCGATCACCAACGACGCGACCCGGCTTGCGGCGCTCATCGCCGGCAACGTCGAAGTCATTAACGACCCCGCGCCGCAGGACGTGCCGAGGCTCGCGCAAACCCCCGGCATCAGGCTGATCGAGGGCGTCGAGCAGCGCATCATCTTCCTCGGCATGGACCAGGCGCGCGACGAGCTCCTGTACTCGAGCGTCAAGGGCAAGAACCCGCTCAAGGACAAGCGCGTGCGCCAGGCGCTCTACCAGGCGATCGACATCGAAGCGATCCACAAGGCGACGATGCGGGGACTGTCGAAGCCCACCGGAGGGATGACGCCGTCGCCGGCGATGTCGAACGCGGAGATCGAAAAGCGCCTTCCGTTCGATCCCAACGCGTCGAAGAAGTTGCTGAGCGAGGCGGGCTATCCGAAGGGCTTCGAGATCACGCTCGACTGCCCGAACAACCGCTACGTGAACGACGAGAAGATCTGCCAGGCGATCGCCGCGATGTGGGCGAAGGTCGGGATCAATACCAAGCTGGTGACGCTGCCGCGCGCCCAGTACTTCCCCAAGCTCGAGAAGCTCGACACCAGCGTCTACATGCTCGGCTGGGGCGGCGCGTCCACCGATGCGATCTTCACGCTGCAACCGGTGCTGTCCACCCACAACGGCAAGGGTGACGGCGACTACAACTACGGCCGCTATACCAACGCCGGCACGTTCGATGCGCTGGTCACCGAGATCAAGACCGAGATGAACGCCGAGAAGCGGCTCGCGTTGATCCGCCGCGCGCTCGCGATGCACAACAACGAATTCTACACGCTGCCCCTGCACCGCCAGGTGATCCCTTGGGCTGCGCGCTCGAATGTCGAGGTACCGCATCGCGCCGACAACCAGGTCTGGCCGATCTGGGTCAAGGTGAAGTGACGCGGACGGCGAGATCGAGTCGAATTCCAAGCATTAGCGAACGCCGATGACGGCGCGCGCCGCCAGATCGGCGATGCGAGCCTCATCAAAGCCCAGCCGCTCCCGCAGCACGGCCGCCGTATCCGCGCCGAGCAGCGGCGGGGGTCGGTCGTACACCGGAGGCGTCGCCGAAAAGCGCAACGGTGACGCGACCTGCGGCACCGTTCCCGCGAGCGGGTGCGGCAGGTCGAGCTTCATGCCGCGCGCCGCGAGCTGCGGCTCGGTGAAAACCTGGTCCAGCGTGTTGATCGGCCCGCAGGGGACGCCGCGCTGCTCCAGCGCGTCGATCCAGTCGCGCTGCCCGCGCGTCCGCATGACCGATTCGATCATCGGCACCAGCACGGCGCGCTGGCGCACGCGATCGGAATTCTTCGCAAAGCGGGCATCGATCGCCCATTCTGGTACGCCCGCCGCGTCGCAGAACTTCGCAAACTGCGAATCGTTGCCGACGGCGACGATCAGGTGACCGTCGGCGCAGGCGAACACCTGGTAGGGGACGATGTTCGGATGCGCGTTGCCGATGCGCTTTGGCGCGATGCCGGTGACCAGGTAATTCAGGTTCATCACCGACATCATCGCCACCGCCGAGTCGAGGAGACTGGTGTCGAGATGCTGGCCCTGCCCGGTGCGTTCGCGGTGCGCGAGCGCTGCCAGGATCCCCGTTGACGCGAACAAGCCAGTGACCAGATCGGTGATCGCAACCCCTGCCTTCTGCGGGCCGCCGCCGGGCAGGTCGTCGCGCTCGCCGGTTACGCTCATGAAGCCCGACATGCCCTGGATGATGAAATCGTAACCCGCGCGCTCGGCGAACGGTCCGGTCTGGCCGAAGCCCGTGATCGAGCAGTAGATCAGCCGCGCGTTGAGCTTCGAAACACTCTGGAAATCGAGCCCGTACTTGGCGAGGCCTCCGACCTTGTAGTTCTCGACCAGCACGTCGGCGCCGCGCGCCAGCTCGAGCACGATCGCCTGGCCTTCCGGTTTCGTGAAGTCAACGGCGACCGAGTACTTGCCGCGGTTGCACGACAGGTAGTACGCGGACTCGCTGGTGTCCTTTCCTGCTCCGTCCTTGAGATACGGTGGGCCCCATGCGCGCGTATCGTCGCCGGAGTCGGGACGCTCGATCTTGAGCACCGTCGCCCCGAGGTCGGCGAGGTGCTGCGTGCACCAAGGTCCCGCGAGGATGCGAGACAGATCGAGGACGGTTAGGTGGGCGAGAGGTCCCGCCATCTTGGAGGATGAAGCATGAAGGATGAGCAATGAAAGATGATGCTCCTTCGGAGCCATGAAAAATGAGAACAGCGCGGGAACCGGCGCGCCACCCTCATTCTTCATGGCCGCGCAGCGGCATCATCTTTCATCCATCATGCATCACTCCACCGCCTTCACCATGTCCTCGACGACCTTCTTCGCATCGCCGAACACCATCATGGTCTTGTCGAGATAGAACAGCGGATTGTCGATCCCGGCGTAGCCCGAGGCCATCGAGCGCTTGTTGACGATGACGTTGCGGGCCTTGTGCGCCTCGAGAATCGGCATCCCGTAGATCGCGCTGCCCTTCTGCTCGGCGAGCGGATTGACGACGTCGTTGGCGCCCAGGATCAGCGCCACGTCGGCGGTGCCGAACTCGCCGTTGATGTCCTCCATCTCGTGCACCTGTTCGTAGGGCACTTCGGCCTCGGCGAGCAGCACGTTCATGTGGCCCGGCATCCGGCCCGCGACCGGATGGATCGCGTACCTGACGTTGATGCCTTTCGCCGCGAGTTTGAAGGCAAGCTCCTTCACCGCGTGCTGCGCGCGCGCCACCGCGAGTCCGTAGCCGGGAACGATGATCACGCTTTCGGCGTTGCCGAGCAGGAACGCCGCGTCGTCGGCACTGCCGCTCTTGACGGTCTTCGCGCCGGCAGACGCGACCGCCGTGCCTTCCGGAGCGCCGAACCCGCCGAGGATCACGCTGACGAACGAGCGGTTCATCGCCTTGCACATGATGTAGCTCAGGATCGCGCCGGAACTGCCGACCAGCGAGCCTGCGATTATCAGCATCGGACTGTTGAGCGAGAAACCGATCCCGGCCGCCGCCCATCCGGAGTAGCTGTTGAGCATCGAGATGACCACCGGCATGTCCGCGCCGCCGATCGGGATGATCATCAGCACGCCCAGCAGGAACGCGATCGCCGTCATGACGATGAACGGGAACCAGTTGCCGCCCAGGAAGAACCAGATGCCGAAACCGACCATCGCCGCCGCGAGCACCAGGTTCAGCAGGTGCTGACCGGCGAACACCACCGACGCGCTGCGGATGCGCCCGGACAGCTTGCCGAACGCGATTACCGAGCCCGAAAACGTGATCGCGCCGATGAAGGTGCCGATGAACAGTTCGAGCTTGTTGCCGGTCGGGATCTCGGCGGGCAGCCCGAACGACACCGGGTTGTTGATGGCCGCCACGGCGATCAGCACCGCGGCCATGCCGACCAGCGAGTGGAAGGCCGCGACCAGCTCCGGCATCTGCGTCATCTGCACCCGCCGCGCGATCACCGCGCCGATCGCGCCCCCGACCGCAATGCCGGCAAGAATCCAACCCACGTTGCGCGTAGTCGTGTAGACCAGCGCAAGCGTGACCACCACGGCGATGGCCATGCCGATGATTCCGAGCAGGTTGCCCCGGCGCGCGGTGGACGGGTGCGACAGTCCCTTGAGCGCGAGGATGAAGCAGACCGACGCGACCAGGTACCAGAGTGCGACTTGATTGGCGCTCATCGGCTTCGCCTGCGAAGGGAGAAGGGGGAAGGGGGAAGGGTACGAAGCTGGTGAAGGCGGAAGGGGGAAGGGGGAAGGGGACGAACTTCGTGAAGGGGGAAGGGAGAAGGGGGAAGGGGGCGGTGTCGAGCGATCGACCGTTTGCGCGAACTCCCGCCCCGGCGGGACACTGCCGATGAATCGAAGGAACTGCGCATCACCCTTCCCCCTTCCCCCTTCTCCCTTCCCACCTTATGCATGACCCTTCCCCCTTCCCCCTTCCCCCTTCTCCCTTCACTTTCTTCCGAAACATCTCGAGCATGCGCTGGGTGACGAGGAAGCCCCCGAAGGCGTTGATCGCGGCGAGCACCACGGCGATGACCCCCACCCAGCCGCCCCAGTCCATCGTCTCGGGACCCGCGGCCAGCATTGCGCCGACCAGGATGATCGCCGAGATCGCGTTGGTCACGCTCATCAGCGGCGTGTGCAGTGCGGGGGTGACGCTCCAGACGACGTGGTAGCCGACGAAAATCGCGAGGACGAAAATGATCAGGTAGAAGATGATGGGGTCGACGGCAAGGGACATAGCTGTTCCTATTGCGGGTATTCAGCGTTGTGCGCGAGTCGCTGGTCCGGCGTGCAGGCGCGTTGGACACGGACGTTCGCTGGTACAACCCGCGAACGCCGGTCAACCTGCCTGCACGTCGTTGCGATAGGGTGAGGCTCCTTCATCATCAGATCAACTACATCAACCTGTCTGCATGTCGTTGCGAAACGCGGGAGATTCATCTCGATCACATCAAATGCATCCGGTATTGTGTTCACCCGCGCGGCACCACGGCGCCGGCGTCGCACACCAGCGTCGCCTTGACGATCTCGTCGTCGCGTGGGATCGCGAACTCGCCGGTCTTGGGATCGAGCGAGAGCGAAAGGAAGTTCAGCACGTTGCGCGCGTACAGTGCGGAGGCGTCGGTGGCAACGCTCGCGGCCAGGTTCACCGGTCCGATCAGCTTGACGCCGTTGATCACGACCGTGCGGCCGGGCTCGGTGCCTTCCACGTTGCCGCCCTGCTCCGCCGCGAGATCGACAATGACCGAACCGGGCTTCATCCCGGCGACGGTGTCGGCCCTGATCAGCTTCGGCGCAGCTCGCCCGGGAATCAGCGCCGTGGTGATCACGATGTCGGCCGCCTTGGCCCGCTCCGCGACGATCGCGCCCTGGCGCGCCATCCACGCCGGAGGCATGGGACGCGCGTAGCCGCCGGTGCCCTCCGCGATCTCCTTCTCCTCCGGCGTCTCGTAGGCCACGTCCACCCATTTGCCGCCCAGCGACTCCACCTGGTCCTTCACCGAGGGGCGCACGTCGGACGCCTCGATGACGGCGCCAAGCCGCTTCGCCGTCGCGATCGCCTGCAGCCCGGCGACGCCCACGCCGAGGATCAGCACCCGCGCGGCCTTCACCGTGCCGGCCGCGGTCATCAACATCGGCATGAACCTGCCGTACTCGGCCGCGGCGAGGACGACCGCCTTGTACCCGGCGATGTTCGCCTGTGACGACAGCACGTCCATCGACTGCGCGCGCGTGATGCGCGGCAGCCATTCGAGCGCGAAGCCGGAAACGCCCTGCTTGGCCAGCGCGGCGATCGCCGACTGATCGAACGGATTCAGCAGTCCGACCAGCATCGCGCCGGCCTTCATCCGCCCGAGTTCCTGCGGCTCGGGACCGCGAACCTTCAGCACGATGTCGGCGGCCAGCGCGTCGGCCGCGGAACCCAGGGTCGCGCCTGCCGCAGCGTACTGCGAATCCGGAATCGCCGACGCGATGCCGGCCCCGGATTCGACGACGATGGCGTGCTTGCCGCTCGCCGCGAGCTTCTTCACGGTCTCGGGCGTGGCCGCGACGCGCGTCTCGCACTGGCGGGTTTCACGCGGAATGCCGATCTGCATGGAGGGTTCCCCTGCGTCGTTCAGCGACGGAACGAGTTCCTTTCCGCCGGCTTGCTCAAGCACATTATGTTGCCTGGAAGGCGCGATTTTTCGTGGGCGTCCCCATTGCGATGTTGATCCGCATCAAGGCCCGTCGATTCGGCGCGTAGGATCGGCGAGCGCACTGCTAGATCGATTCGGCGATGGCCCGGCCCAGCTCCACGGTGCTCGCACGCCCCCCGATGTCCCTGGTGCGCGGCGCCGACGGGTCGGCAAGCACGCGCTCGATCGCGGACACGATGGCGCCCGCCGCCTCCTTGTGTCCCAGAAACTCGAGCATCATGGCACCCGACCAGATCTGCCCGATCGGATTGGCGATGCCCTGGCCGGCGATATCCGGCGCGGAACCATGCACGGGCTCGAACAGCGACGGAAAGCTGCGCTCGGGATTGATGTTGGCCGAAGGCGCGATGCCGATCGTGCCGCAAACCGCGGGGCCCAGATCGGAAAGGATGTCGCCGAACAGGTTCGAGCCGACGACCACGTCGAAGATCTGCGGTCGCCCGACGAAGTGCGCCGCGAGAATGTCGATATGGTAGGCATCGGTCGCCACGTCGCGGTACTGCTCGGCCATCGCGCGAAAACGCTCGTCCCAGTACGGCATGGTGATGGCGATGCCGTTGGACTTGGTCGCCGACGTCAGCTTCCGGCGCGGCCTGGTGCGCGCCAGTTCGAACGCGAACTTGAGGATCCGGTCGACACCCTTGCGGCTGAACACCGACTCCTGGAACACGATCTCGCGCTCGGTTCCCTCGTACATCCGCCCGCCGACCGACGAGTACTCGCCCTCGGTGTTCTCGCGAATGACGACGAAGTCGATGTCGCCGGGCTTGCGATTGGCGAGCGGCGAGGGTATGCCCGGCATCAGGCGGCACGGCCGCATATTCACGTACTGGTCGAAGCTGCGACGAAACTTGATCAGCGAGCCCCACAGCGAGACATGATCGGGGACCCTGGCCGGCCAGCCGACCGCGCCGTAGAACATCGCCTCGAACTTCGCAAGCTGGTCGAACCAGTCCTCGGGCATCATGCGCCCGTGCTTCAGGAAGTAGTCACAGCTCCAGTCGAAATGGGCGAACTCGAGCTCGATGCCGAAGCGCTTCACGGCCGCTTCGAGCACGCGCAGCCCCTCGGGTACCGTTTCCTTGCCGATGCCGTCGCCGGGCATTACGGCGATTCGATGCTGGGCCAATGTGCTCTTCCCTGGCAAAAGGAAGATTGTAAGTCAAGCCGGGGTGGACGGCCGCGATCGATGGTGCGTGGCAGCTTCGTCCGCAACGCCCGGTGTGCCGAGCGGGTGTCGCGGTAGAATCCCGGAGCATCCCAAGGCCGGTGGGCGCGACGCTTTGCGCCGCCGGCCTTTGACTGTTCGCGTCCCACACTCATCGATCCCGTCGCTTTGGGTCCCGTGTCCTCCGCCTCCGCACTCTCGCATCGCCGCGCAATGCTCTACATGGTGATCGCGTCGGTATGCTGGTCGACAGGGGGCCTGTTCGTCCGGCTGCTGTCGTTCGCGGACGCGTGGGAGATCGTGTTCTGGCGCTCGGTCTTCATGGCGCTGTTCGTTGCGGCCGCGCTCGCCCTGATGCATCGCGACGGCATGCCGCGGGCGGTGCGCGCGGTGGGCTGGCCGGGCCTGCTGTCGGGCGCGTTCCTCGCCGGACAGTTTTTCCTGTTCATCGCGTCGATCACCCGAACCACGGTCGCGAACACCTTCGTCCTGATGAGCGTTTCGCCGTTCCTCGCCGCGCTGGCGGCGCGTGCGTTCTTGCACGAACGCGTGCCGGCGCGGACCTGGATCGCGATGGGGGTCGCCTTCTCCGGCATCGTCGTCATGTTTTCGGATTCGCTCGACACGGGGCGGCTTGCGGGCAACCTGCTCGCGATTGGCGTTTCGGTGCTGTTCGCGCTCAACGTGACGGTGCTGCGCAAGGTGCATGCGCAGATAGACATGCTGCCGACGGTGATGATCGCCGGAGTGCTCTCGATCGCCATTGCGCTGCCGCCGGCGTTGCCGTTCGAGGCGAGCGCACGCGATCTCGCGATACTCGCGGCGATGGGTTGCGTGCAGCTGGGCACCGGCTGCCTGTTGCTGGTCGCGGCGTCCAAGCGACTTACCGCCACCGAAATCGGGCTGCTGGCTTTGCTGGAGCCGATCCTGGGACCCATCTGGGTCTGGGTGCTGCTGGGTGAAAATCCGGGCCGGCTCGCACTGGCCGGCGGCGCAATCGTGCTGTCCGCCGTGCTCGCGAACGAAGCGTACGCCGCGTGGCGCGGCCGGCCCGCAACCGCTGGACCGCCGCTCACCACGCCCGGTCCCTGACCAAAGTGTCCCAAGTCAGAAATTCGTTGTGCAAATCGGGCCAGTTCGCTCCCAGGCATTGTTCAACGAATCCCTGACTCAGGACACTAGGATCAGACCCAGCACTGATGAGGATTATGATATTGCGATATTGAGCAGCGCCCAAAGTCGAAATGATCACTTGGCATCAAACGTAGGATGCGCGAACCTGCATTCCGAGTCCTCGGGCCGCAATATGTTTGACGCACCCGAAAGAGTTCCCATCACGCTCGCCGCCGTTGCCTTGGAGAGCGTGGGGCGCGCACAAGGAGATACGCCGTTCAAGGCGGTGCTCATCAATCCTTACGAACTGGGGCGCCAGCCGTTCGCGCTCGCAGAGCCCGCCGCGTGGCTGAAAAGGGCGGGCTTCGAGGTGGCGTGCATCGACCTTTCGCTGCAAACGCTCGATTCCCGCACCCTCGCCGGCGCCGGCCTCGTGGCGGTGTACGTCGGCATGCACACCGCCACGCGCATCGCGGTCGAAGCGATCCCGCGCAT
>JBKKAZ010000154.1:0-10680 GCA_046714435.1 Casimicrobiaceae bacterium | reverse complement strand
CCGCAGATTCCATGTCGGCACGGGCCATCATGCGCCCACCTCAGATGCCGGATATACGACTGCAGGCTCACCCTTCTTGCCACCACTATCGATCAACCTCTTCCTTTGCGGGGGGAGTCCATATACGCTGGGTTAGCCATCGGTATACCAGTGCTCGTCGGCGTTCATTCGGCGCAGCAAATTCTGCATTCTTGGGGCCGTATAGCTCTTGAGAGAGGAATGCCTCGCGAAGAACTCGTGAGCAGCGGGTGTGATGGCGCCTCGAACCTTTGCGTAGTTGGCGTCATCAATGAACAGTAGCACTCGGAGGTGCCGGATCGGCAGGTACACTTCGGCGCCGGGAGCTTGCCCGAGGAAACATTTCCATCGCGGCGTGCGTATCGCAGTTGCAAAGCCTTCACAAAGCCACTGTCGTGGGATTCGGACAACCAACGCATGGAGCTGCGGGGCATATCGGCTGCGCTTGTCCGACAGATTCTGGACGCTTGTGCAAACTTCAACGACCATCGCGTCGGCGTACTCCGTTGAAGTAAGTAGCCACAAGCCATCCGGGACAGTCTTTAGTGCCGAGCTGCCGACACTTCGCAGGTCAGGGCAGGAAGCGGTGCCTCGCTTCGGGCGTGCCTGAAGCCACCGAGCATTGGTGTCGGGGATGGACCACAGCTTCTTTGATCGTTCCGGCCAAGTACACAGGATCTCCTTGCCTTGGGAGTCTGAATAGGTCGTCATGGCGAATGGCTAACGTACCCGCGTTCACCTGCACACGCCAGACGGAGCGGAGCGACCGAGGGCGTCTGTCAGGTGCAACGCGATGTTAGGCAGTCTACGTCACGAGCAGACGCGGTTCTTGCCCGCGGATTTGGCACTATTCTTCGCGGTGTTGGCCCTGAGCAGTATCTCACCGTTCGTCAGGGTGCAGTCCGACGCAGCAATGTAGTACCCGATCGACAACGTAAACGTTTGGCCCCCGAATGGCTGTGCGCAGACCAAGGCGCGCAGGCCCTCGAGCAGACTGCGCGCCGTCGCGTCGTCGGCGTTCGGGAGGACCACTACATACTCGTCTCCGCCCTGTCGAAACGCGTACCCGCGCTGCGCGGTGTGAGCCTCGAGCAGCAACATGAATGGTGGAAGAACCTCTCGGTCAACAACCGTTTCAGTGGCTGCGCTGTTGACTTTCTTAAATTCATCGATGTCCGCGTAGGCCACGCACGTTGACGTCCCAAGGAGCCACGATTCCGTTCGGGCCGCCTCGATGACATCAAGACAGGCGGAGGGGCTCCAAAGGATGCCGAACTTGTCGTCATAAACCCGCGCCGGGAAGGAGCCGCGCCCGGAGGCTTGAAGGATAGCTCTGGCGGTTTTTACATTTACGTAGTCTGTCAGACTTGGACGCCGAAGTGGCGCGACGTTGCGGAGCCAACCTGCCCCTAGGTCAGCCTCGACCGGTGCGGTGAGCGCGTCGATGTCTGCCGCATGCTCGACGCCGACGTTCACGACACGGAGCCGGTCCTGTTGCAGGGCGACTTGGTGGCGGTAATGAAGCGCTGCGCGGCGTATGAGAGGTAAGTCTTCCTGCGAGATTGAAAGGTCCAATTCTAGACTCTGTCCGACGCGAGTCTCGACGGCTTGCATGTGCGAGTAGAGTCTCCTAAGAGCGGACGGAACTATGCCCTCAAAGGCCTCTGCAATGGGGTCGAGCAGATCGGACTGGAACCACATGCGGAAACCTTGCCTGCCGCCCAAGTACTGAAGGAGACGCGGTCGCGCGTCGGCGGGTACGATTGCTGGAGGGAGCTGGCTGGTCATGGCAGAATCATCCGATCTGCCTAACGAAAAGTAGGTCGATTCGATGACGTGTAGCAGTTAGTCTGCGCCGGATAATTGGGGGAGGTCAACGGCCAACAGTTTGAATCGACACGCAGCCGGGTGCTGGGTATGCGTGCGGACGACGATATGCATGGTGGCGCCGCCCCGTCCTCCGCCGAAGTGGCGCCGAAGCCTCTACGCCTGCTCGACTGAGGTTCGCGCAGCGATTCGCTATCGCCACTACAGCTATCGGACCAAGGAGGCGTGCGTCGAGTGGGCGCGGCGTTTCATCCGGTTCCACGGGCGGCGCCATCCAAGGGAAATAGGAGCGCACGAGGTCGTCGCGTACCTGACGCATCTCGCCACCGAGCGCATCGCGCCCCTGAAAGTACAAACGGGGCTCGCCGGGCCGGATGATGCGCCGCGCGACCTCGTGGCTCCGGCGCCACGCAGCTAGAACGGCTTGAAATAGTCGAATGGCTCCCGGCACGAATCGCACCGGTACAGCGCCTTGCAGGCGGTCGACCCGAACTGCGCAATCAGCGTGGTCGATGTCGACGCGCAGCGCGGACACGGCACAACGGCCTTGCGACGCAGCGGACTGATGCCGGACATGTCGACGCGGGCCACCACCGTCCCCGGCGGCGCGATCCCGTACTCGAGAAGCCTCGCCTTGGCTTCCGGCGCGATCCAGTCGGTGGTCCACGCCGGCGCCAGTGCGGTAACGATGCGGACCTCCGCGACGCCGATTTCTCGCAGCGCGGCACCAATGCCGTCGCGGATCAGGTCGGTCGCGGGACAGCCCGAATAGGTGGGCGTTACCCGCACGACCAGCGCGCCCGCACCGACGCCGTCTTCCCAATGCACGTCGCGCACGACTCCCAGTTCGACGACGGACACCACGGGAATTTCCGGATCGGGCACACGGGCCAGCGCGCCCCACACGGCGGCCAGCGGAGGCCTGCCCGAAAGGGCCTGCGCCGCGGCGAATCTCACCGTGGCCGCGATCGCGAGGATCTCGGGTGTGGTCATCGGCGTCACCACTGCGCGCCGGGATACGCGCGCTGCAGGAACTGCATTTCGGCCAGCAGACGGCCGAGGTGCTCGGTGTGGACACCCTGCTTGCCGCCTTTGCGCACGAACGCGTCGGCCGGGCGCGACAGCGTCGCTTCGACCAGCACGGCGTCGATGACCGCGTTCCAAGGCGCCTCCAGGCTGCGAACATCCGCGGCAATGGCGGCGTCGACGAGCGCAAATTCCGCGGCGTCGGGCACGAACATCTCGCCGGCATAGGTCCAGAGCTCATCCAGCGAGGCCTGGATCCGCCGATGCGACTCTTCGGTGCCATCACCCATGCGAACCACCCAGTCGCGCGACCGCTCGACGTGATACGCGACCTCCTTCACCGCCTTCGCGGCGATCTCGGCAACGCGCGCATCGCTCGAGCGGGCGAGCGAGCGCAGCAGCAGCAGATGCCAGTGGTCGAACAGGAACTGTCTCGCGATGGTGTCCGCGTAGCTTCCGTTCGGCTGCTCTACCAGGAGCAGGTTGCGGAACTGGTGCGCGTCGCGCAGGTAGGCGAACTCGTCCTCGGTGCGCCCCGGCCCACCGCCGCGCGCCTCCACTTCCGACGCGTAACCGAACCACAGCCGCGCCTGGCCGATGAGATCGAGCCCGACGTTGGTCGTCGCGATGTCCTCCTCGAGGACCGGTCCTTTGCCGACCCACTCCGAGAGCCGCTGTGCCAGCACCAGGCCGTTGTCGGCGAGGCGCAGCAGGTAGTCGAGCAAGGCGGCGTCGCGGCTCATGCGCGCAAATCCTACAGGTGCTTGACCTCGTCCGGCATCGGGAAGAACGTGGGATGTCGGTAGACCTTGCTGTTGGCGGGCTCGAACAGCGCTTCCTTGTCGCCCGGCGAGGACGCCACCACGTCCGCGGACCGGACCACCCAGATCGATACGCCCTCGTTGCGGCGCGTGTAGACATCGCGCGCGTTCTTGACTGCGAGCTCTGCGTCGGGCGCGTGCAGGCTGCCGACGTGCTTGTGCGCGAGCCCGTGCTGGCTGCGAATGAACACTTCCCACAACGGCCAGTCCCTGCTCATCGTTGTCTCCTCAGGCTGCCCTGGTTGCGCCGTTTCGCGCCGCCTGCTTATCCGCGTGCGCGACCGCGGCATCGCGAACCCACGCGCCATTGTCCCAGGCATTGATGCGGGTACGGAGGCGCTCGCGGTTGCAGGGTCCGTTGCCTTTCAGCACGTTGAAGAACTCGTCCCAGTCGATGGCGCCGAAGTCGTAGTGCCCGCGCTCGGCGTCCCACTTCAGATCCGGGTCAGGCACTTTCAGACCAAGATAGTCGGCTTGCGGCACGGTCTGGTCGACGAAGCGCTGGCGCAGCTCGTCGTTGCCAAGCAGCTTGATCTTCCAGCGCATCGACTGTGCCGAGTGCACGCTTTCGGCATCGGGCGGTCCGAACATCATCAGTGATGGCCACCACCAGCGATTGAGCGAGTCCTGCGCCATCGCCTGCTGCTCGGGCGTGCCCCGCGCCATCGCGATCATGATGTCGAAACCCTGGCGCTGGTGGAACGACTCCTCCTTGCAGATGCGGACCATGGCGCGGGCGTAGGGTCCGAAGCTGCAGCGGCACAACGGGATCTGGTTCATGATCGCCGCGCCGTCGACCAGCCAGCCGATCGCGCCGATGTCTGCCCAGTTGAGCGTCGGGTAGTTGAAAATCGAAGAGTACTTGACCCTGCCGGCGTGCAGATCGCGGACCAGGTCGTCGCGCGCCACGCCCAGCGTTTCCGCAGCCGAATACAGGTAGAGCCCGTGGCCGGCCTCGTCCTGGATTTTCGCCATCAGGATCGACTTGCGCTTCAGCGTCGGGGCACGCGTGACCCAGTTGCCCTCGGGCAGCATGCCGACGATCTCGGAATGCGCGTGCTGCTGGATCTGCCGGATCAGCGTCTTGCGGTAGGCGTCCGGCATCCAGTCCTTGGGCTCGATCTTGATGTCGGCGTCGATGCGGTCCTGGAATGCGCGCTCCTGCGGCGTCATCTCGGCAGCGTCCTGCAGCTTCCTTACGCCGGTTTCGACCATCTGCGCGTACATGACCGGCTCTCCGTTCGGATCGGGCCAACTTTAAATGATACGACTTGAATCACATTGGTGTAAAGTCCGTATCATATCCTCCCGCCCATGCCCCCGCCGCCCGACGCGCGCCTCATCCGCTGGATCCGTCGCGAATTCGCGGCCGAACCGCTGCGCGCGCCCTCTTTGATTGTCTCCATCTGGGGCGACGCGATCGCGCCTCGCGCGGACGAGATCTGGCTGGCGACGCTGTTTCGGTTGCTCGCGCCGTTCGGCGTGAACGAGCGCGCCGTGCGCACCGGCATGTTCCGGCTTGCCCGCGGCGGCTGGTTCGAGGCGCGCCCCGTGGGGCGTCGCAGTCGCTATCGCTTGACCACGAATGGCGCCGAGGGATTCGGTCGCGCCTTCCACCGCGTCTACGATCCGCCGTTCGCGCCGTGGGATGGCGAATGGGAAGGCGTATTGGTCGACGCCGACGAGGCCGGCCCGGCCCTGCGCCGGCACGTGCACGACGAGCTGGCGTGGTCGGGCTACGGCCGGTTCCAGTCCGGGGTCTACCTTCGTCCCGCGCGCCGCGACGGCGCGGCGGACCGCATTGCAGCCGCGCTTCACGCTGACGAGGCCATCACCACGTTCGTAGCACGTGACCCTGCCGGCACGCCGTCGCGGAGCCTGTCGTCGCGTACCGCGGCGGTGTGGTCGCTCGACACGCTTGCCGGCGACTACCGGCGGTTCATCGCCCGCTTTGGCGGGGTCGCGCCGGCGCTAGGCGACGCGGTCGATCCCGAACAGGCATTCATGATTCGCATCCTGCTGGTTCACGCGTATCGGCGCGTGCGCCTTCGCGACCCGCAGCTCCCGCGCGAAGTGCTCGCCGCCGATTGGCCCGGTGCGGACGCGTATGCGCTGTTCCGCGATGTCTACGCTCGCGCACTACCGGCCGCACAGACGTATCTCGCTGCCGCTCTTGCCGCGAACGGCGAGCGCAGCAGCCGAGCACCATGAACCGGCCAGCACCACTCACTCGATCACCCGGTCGGCACGGTCCAGGATGGATTTCGGAAAGGTCAGTCCCGACGCCCTCTCAGTCTTCCGGTTGATCACGAGCTCGAATTTCGTGGGTTGCTGCACCGGCATGTCGGCGGGTTTTTCGCCCCGCAGAATCCTGTCGACATAACCGGCGGCAAGCCGAAATTGATCCTTCAAGTCCACCGCGTACGACATCAGGCCACCCGCTTCGACGAACACGGTGTGCGGGTAGATCGCTGGCTTGCGCTGCCTTGCCAGGAGCTCCACGACCGCCTTGCGATCATTGAAATAAGGCAGCTGTTCCGCTACGAACCATGCGTCCGCACGGGCCACTTCGGGAAGTGCGCCGGAAAGTATTTCAGCCTGCTGTACCTTGACGGGCAGCAACTCGAGTTGCAGCGCCTTGGCTGCTTGATATGCCGGCTCGTTGGTCCGAGAGCCTACCGCGTCCGGTTGTAATGCCATGTAGGCGACGCGCGAGATTCGTGGAAACGCGTCTTTCAGATATTCCATTCGCTTGCCGATCAACTCGTAGGTCTGCGTGGACAATCCAGTCAGGTTGCCGCCTGGCCGCGCCAGGCTCGCCACGAAACCCTCGCGCACCGGGTCGTCCACGCTCGCGAACACCACGGGAATGCTGGCGGTCGCCTCTTTTACGGCCCTTGCGGCAGGACTCGACGAGGCGAGAATCAAATCGACTTTGAGTTCCACGAGCTCGCGGGCGAGTTGCGGAAAGCGTCTGCTGTCGCCGTAGGCGAAGCGGTGCTCGAAGGCGATATTCCGGCCTTCGACCCAGCCGCGGCGCTGCAGCTCGAGGCGGAAAGCGTCCCAGACCTCGACCGATTGGGGTGTGTTGATATTCGTATTCCCGACCCAGCCGATGCGGTAGAGCTTGCCCGCCTGTTGCGCGAGCGCGAGTGGCGGTGTCGCCAGCAGAGCGGCGAGGAACAGGCGGCGCGAGAGCATTCGATCACCTGGAGGAATCCGCAGGAAAGTCTACGCTTGAACGAGCGCTACGCCCATCGACGTATCCAACCATTCCCGCCAATGGCACACTCGGCGCTGGAAATGGCCTCGCACCGGCGTTCCCGAAACCCTTATGCCCGAACCCCCGCTGAACTGCCCGAAGTGCCAGGCGGAGTTGCCGCCACAGGCGCGCTTCTGCGCCCGGTGCGGCGCGCGCGTCGCCGCATCGACGGCGCCCGCCGGGGGCGAACGCCGGCCGGTCGCCATCCTGTTCGCCGATCTGGCCGGATTCACGCGCCTTTCCTCCGAAATGGATGCCGAGGACGTCCACCGTCTGCTAGGCCGTTATTTTGAAGTTGTCGACGGCGTGATCGCACGCTCGGGCGGCACCGTCGACAAGCACATGGGCGATGCGACGATGGCGATATTCGGCGCACCGGTCGCGCACGGCAACGACGTCGAGCGCGCGGTCCGCGCCGCCTGCGACATCCACGATGCCATGCACGCGCTGTCGGCGGAATTCGGTCGCACACTCGCCACGCACGTCGGGATGGCAAGCGGCGAAGTGGTGGCGGCATCGGTCGGCAGCACGGTACGCGCCGACTACACCGTCACTGGCGATGCGGTGAACCTGGCGTCGCGGATGGAGGAGCTCTCCGCCGCGGGCGAGACGATCGTGTCGGACGACATTCGCCGCACGCTCGGGCCACGCCTCGACGCCGAATCGCGCGGGACCGTGGCGGTGCGAGGTTTCGCCCGCGAGATTCCGGTTTGGTGCGTGCGCGCGCTGCACGCCCCGGAGGCGACGCGGCTGCGAATGGTGGGACGGCGCGCCGAGCGTGCGCGATTCGACGCGACACTCGCCGCGCTCCGTTCGCAGGGACGTGGCGTGGCCCTGCTGGTACGCGGCGACCCCGGGGTCGGCAAGTCGCGTCTCATGGAATCGCTTGTTGGCGCTGCCGGAAATGCGGGTTGCGCGTGCCACGTTGTGACTGTGCTCGACTTCGGCGCGGCACAGGGCCGCGAGGCGACCAACCTGCTCGCGCGCTCGTTGCTGGGACTCGGCGCCACGTCCGACGAGTCCGAATGCCGCGCGGCGCTCGATCGCGCGCTTCTGGACGGCAAGGCGCGCGACGAGGACGAGCCGTTCCTCGCCGACCTGCTGGCGATCCCGCAGTCCGCGGGCAGCCATTTCGACGCGATGGATCACGCGACGCGGGCGCAGCGGAGGATCGACGCGCTGGCCGCCCTTGCTGCTCACGCGTCAGGCGATCGCCCGGTCGCAGTTTTCGTCGAGGATGTCCATTGGGCCGGTCCGCCGGTGCTCGAAGCGCTGGCTGCGCTGCGGGACTGCTCGCGCGAGCACCCGATCGTGCTTGCGCTGACAACGCGCCGCGAAGGCGATCCTGTCGGCGCAACTTGGCCTCCGGAAAGCTTCGAACGCCTCGACCTCGCACCGCTTTCCACCGGCGAATCGCTGGAGCTGGCGAGCGAGTTCGTCGACGCAGGGCCGGAGATCTGGCGCCGCTGCGTCGAGCGCGCCCAGGGCAACCCGCTGTTCCTGACCCAGCTGTTGCAAAGCGGCCCCGACGGCGACGCGGTTCCCGGCACGATCCGCAACGTCGTGCTTGCCCGCCTCGATCGGCTGCCGCCGGACGAAAAGGCCGCGCTGCAGGCGGCTTCCGTCGCGGGCCAGCGATTCTCGAGGCCGCTCGTCGCCCATCTGCGCGAGGGTGTGCCGGCGAATTTCGACGAGGCGCGGACAAGAGACCTGGTGCGCGACGGCGGCGCAGATGACGAACTCGTGTTTTCGCACGCGCTGATTCGCGAGTGCGCCTACGCCTCGCTGCTTCACAGCGCGAGGCGCGCACTGCACCGGCGCGCGGCGGATTGGTACGCGGGCCGCGACCTGGTCCTGCGCGCCGAGCACCTCGAGCGCGCGGAGGACCCCACTGCTCCGCAAGCGTTTCTCGAGGCGGCGGAAGCCTCGGCGGGATTGCTGCACCCCGACGTTGCGCTCGGGCTCGCGCAGCGCGGTGCCAGGCTTGCAAGTGGGAGACCGGCTGCTTTCCCGCTCGAGAGACTCGCCGGCGACCTCGCGCGCGGCCTGGGTGACGCAGATGCGTCGGCCGCCGCGTTCTCGCGGGCCCTCGGGCTCGCATCCGACGATCACGAGCGCTGCCTGGCGCACATCGGCATCGCCTCCGCCCACCGGCTCACCACCTCGACGGTACCGGGATTCGCTGCGCTCGACCTCGCCGAGCCACTCGCCGAACGATTGGCACTGGTGCGCGAACGTGCGCGCATCGCCTATCTACGCGGCAGCCTGCATTTCGCACAAGGCGATCTCGACGCATGCGCGGTCCAGCATGAACGCGCGCTGGTGCTCGCGCGCGAGGCCGGCGAAGACGCTTGCGAGGCGCAGGCATTGTCGGGGGTCGCCGATGTTCTCTACGCAAACGGCCGCATGGCGTCTGCCTACTCAGCATTCGAACGCTGCGTCGCCTTGTGCGACCGCTGCGGCGACCTGCGGTTCGCGTTGATGAACCGGATCATGATGGGGCTCATCGACCTGTTCCTCGGCGACGTGGTCCGGGGAATCGCGGCCATTCGCGGCGCCGGCGCGTCGGCGCACGAAATCGGGCATCGGGTTGCGGAGGTGATGGCCGACCAGTGCCTGGGCATGGTCCTGGTAGGCGCCGGCCGCGACCAGGAATCGCTGGCGCCGCTCAAACGCAGTCTTGAGCTCGCGCGCAAGATCGCGTCGCGCCGGTTTGCGGCGATTAATCTCGCGCTGCAGGGCATTGTCGCCCAGCGCGCTGGAGACCTTGCTGGTGCGAAAGCTCTGCTTGACGAAGCGTCGACGTCGAACCTGGAAATCGGACCCGGCTTCGCCGGCCCGATCGTGCTGGCGGCGCGTGCGCGGATCGCCACGTCGGACGCGGAACGTCGTGAGCTGCTCGCGCAGGGCGAGGCACTGCTGCGCGCCGGTACGTTGTCGCACAACCACTACTGGTATCGCCAGCTGGCGATTGACGGGTCGCTGGTTGCGGGCGATCTCGAAGAGGCCGAGCGCCACGCGGACGAGCTGGAGCGCTACACGAACATCGAGCCGACGCCTTGGAGCGAGTTCATCGTCGCTCGCGGTCGTGCGCTCGCGGCGGCCGCCCGCGGGCAAGGCGATGCGCGAGCCTTGCGCGCGCTTTGGGCGCGCGGAACCGCACTCGACCTCAGAGCGGCGTTGCCTGCGCTCGAAGCCGCACTTGCCAAGGAGGCACGATGACCCACGCCACGCCGACCGTTCCTTCCGGCCTCACCAAGCTCGCGGCGGAGATCGCCGGCGATGGCACGCCGGTCGTGTTCCTGCATGCCGGCGTCGCGGATCGACGAATGTGGCGCGAGCAGCTTGCCGCGCTGGCGCAGGCGTCAGGACGCTACCGACCCATCGCGTACGACCGTCGCGGCTTCGGCGACACGCTGCACGCCGAAGAGCCGTTTTCGCAGGTGGGCGACCTCGTCGCGGTGCTCGACCATTTCGCGCCGCGCGAGCGCGTGGTGCTGGTCGGATGCTCGCAGGGCGGCCGCATCGCCATCGACGCGACGCTCGCCCATCCCAAGCGAATCCGCGCGCTCGTGCTGGTTGCACCGGCTATCAGCGGTGCCCCCGAGGTCACGGCGTTTCCGCCGCCGATCCAGGCCTGGATTGACAAGGTGGAACGGGCCGAGGCCGCCAACGACATCGACGGACTCAACGCGCTCGAGGCGCACGCCTGGCTCGACGGCCCGC
>JBKKAZ010000153.1:0-4261 GCA_046714435.1 Casimicrobiaceae bacterium | reverse complement strand
CGTCGAGCTGGAAGTCGAGATCGTACTTGTCGGCGACCTCGCGCCGTTCGGACTCGACCTTCTGCTCGTTCGCCGACGGCGGCTGGGCCGCGGCCTTCGCGCTTGCCAGCGGGGAAACCGCTCCGCTCGTGCGGCGGTCGGAATTGAAGTCGAGCGCCTCGCCCGCACGCTGGATCGTCGTCGGGCCGTCGAACGGCGCGGGGCCCGCGGACGACGTCGGCGCGATCGAGATCTCGTCTTCGAGCTGGAAATCCATCGCGTCGTTGCGGCCCGGCACCTTGACGGGCGTGATGTCGGGAACGAACGCCTTGCCCTCCACGGAGGCCATGCCGGCGCCGAGCGCTGCGCCTGCCGCACCGCCGGCGAGGCGTGCGGACGGCACCGCGCCGTCGACGAACATCGGGTTGTTCGGATCGAGCTGGCGGCCGAGCGCGACCGCCTTCTGCCACACCTCGCCCTGTCCCTGACTCACCGAGTACAGCTCGGACGCGACGGTCTCGAACGCAGACGGCTTGTTGTGCTGCGCGTGGATCTCGAGGAGCTTGAGGTAGATCTCCTGGCGCTGCGGATCCTTCTTGAGCGCGTCTTTCAGGATTTCCTCGGCCTGCGCGTCGCGGCCATAGGCGAGATACACCTCGGCTTCGGCGATCGGGTCGACCTCGTCGGTGTCGATGTTGCCGAGGCCCTCGCGGCTGAAGTCGCTCGCCAGCGAATTCTCGCCGGTGTTGACCACGCCGCCGCCGGTCGAACCGAACACCGTGTTGGTCTTGATGTCGGTGCCCGAGATGATGCTGTCCTCGAACTTGGTCGTCTTGCGACGGCGGGCCGCGACCAGCGCGGCGATGCCGCCCAGCAGCGCCAATGCGCCGGCACCGATCGCCCAGGTCGGCGTGTTCCCCATTAGGTCCTCGAGGAACGACGGTTCCGGCGGCGGTGCGGCAGGCTTGGGCGCGGGCTTCGTCGCCGGCGGGGCCTTGGACTCGACCGGTACCGGAGGCGTCGTTGGCGCAGGCGCGATCGGCGCGGCGACCGTCGGTTCCGGCGCCTTCGGCGGCGGCTCGACCTTCGCCGGCTCGGGGGCCTTGTCGGTCGGCGGCGTCAGGGTGGCGACCTTGGTGTCCACCGGCGGTACCGTCGTAATCGGCGTGGACGGCGGCGGCGGTGCGGCAGGCTTGCCCTTCGCCGTATCAGCCTGCTGCTGCGCCTGCGCCATCGTTGTGCTGCGAAGCTCGAAAGCGCGCTGCATTTCCCTTACGGTCTTTTCGAGCTCGGCGATGCGCGCGTTGGCATCGGCGAGCTGCTTGTTGCGGGCGACCGCGTCCTCGGCTCCCGCCGCTGCCGCGCGGCCGGCCCCGGCTTCACGCGATACGCGGACCTGGTCGCGTCCCGCGGGCGGGGCACCCGCGCGATCCTCGGCAGCCGCAGTGATCTTGCCCGCGCCTTCGCGCGTCGGCGCGCCATCGACCGAGGGTGCCGCACCCGCGAGCCGGTCGCGATACGTCCGCCAGTCGGAGGCCTGCACGCGCACGACCTTCGCCGCTTCGGGCGCGGCCGTCGCTTCCGCGACCTGCGCACCGGGAACGGTCATGATGGCACCCGTGCGCAAACGGTTCATGTTGGCGCCGTCGAAGGCATTCGCGTTTGCATTGAACAACGCGACAAGCATTTGCTCGAGCGTGAGCTCGGCGGGCTTGTACTGCTGTGCGATCTTCGACAGCGTGTCGCCGCGCCGGACCAGATAGCCGTCCGCGGGTGCGGCGGCCCCGGCCGCGCTGCGACCCAATGGCGCGGCGGCCGCGGGTGCGGCCCCTACGCGGGCAGGTGCGACGGGATCGACAGCGATTTGGGTAGCCGTTCCCGGTGGATCGAGCAGGAACGTGTACTCGCGCACGACGCGCCCCGAGGCCCAGTTCACGTCGACCATCAGGTCGAGATAGGGCTCGTTGACCGGCGTTGGCGAGGTGATACGGAGCACCGCTCGGCCGTCCGGCGTGCGCTCGACAGTGATGCGAGTGCGCGAAAGCACCGCCTGGTAGCCCAGGTTGTTCTGTCGGTAAAGCGCCGCATCGGCGACCTTCGCCGTCAGTGATTCGATTTCTTCGCGCGTAGCCGCAGCGAGTTCGATTTGTGCGACCAGCGGCTCGCCCAGAGCGGAGGTCACGGTCAACCTGCCCAGCGCGAGCGAGTACGCCGGGGCGGGCAACGCCAATGCGCTGGCCACCAAGGTGCACAGGAAGATGGGTTTTGCTCGCATGCCGACCCCTTGAGGGAAACCTAGTTGGCTATGGCTAACTTAACATCATGGGTTTAGCTTCGCAAGCTAAACCCCCGTCTTAGCTCGGGATTTCGCAACCGCCATGTTGTGGTCTACGCAAGCTTCATGCCGGTGTTCTGCAAATGATGCCGTACCCATGGCGGCGCCCCGCCGTGGCGATACCAGATATTGTGGCGCAACTGCGCCCGGAACGGTACCTGCTGCGGTGTTGCAGGTCCGCCACGGGGCCCGGAGGCGCCGCCCGCCTGCATCAAACATGACGAAAAGTGCCCATGCGCGGCACCGGACCCCTAATGCCCGGGCCACGGGGGCGAATCAGAGCTTCCCTAAGATCCGCAGCATCCGGCGCAGCGGCTCCGCCGCACCCCACAGCAACTGATCGCCGACGGTGAACGCACCGACGTAGCCGGGGCCGAACGCGAGCTTGCGCAAGCGGCCGACCGCGATGTCGAGTTTGCCGGTCACGGCGGTCGGCGTGAGTTCACGGATGCTGTCGTCGCGGACGTTTCGCACCAGCCGTATCCAGGGATGCGCGTTCGCGATCAGACGCTCGATCTCGGGCAACGGCAGGTCCTCGCGAAGCTTGATCGTCAGTGCCTGCGAATGGCAGCGCATCGCGCCGATGCGAACGCAGATCGATTCGACCGGAATGGCCGGCTTGCCGCCCGCGCCGCGGCCGAGGATCTTGTTGAGTTCCGCACCGCCCTTCCACTCCTCCCGCGAAACCCCATTGCCGAGGTCCTTGTCGATCCAAGGAATCAGGCTGCCGGCCAGCGGCACGCCGAAATGCTCGGTGGGAAAGCGCGTATCGCGCAGGATGCCGGCAACTTCGCGGTCGATGTCGAGAATCGAGGCGCCGGGGTCGGCGAGCAGCGACTTCGCGGCCAGGTGCGCCTCGCCCATCTGCTGCAGCAACTCGCGCATGTTCTGCGCCCCCGCGCCCGAGGCGGCCTGATAAGTCATGCAGCTGATCCACTCGACGAGGTCGTTTTGCAGCAGGCCCGCGATGCCCAGCATCATCAGGCTCACCGTGCAATTGCCGCCGATGTAGTTCCTGACCCCGGAGGCAAGCGCCCGGTCGATCACCTGGCGGTTGACCGGATCGAGGATGATGATCGCATCGTCGCTCATGCGAAGCGCACTGGCCGCGTCGATCCAGTAGCCGTCGAACCCGGCCGCCCGCAGTTTCGGAAACATTGCGCTGGTCCAGTCGCCGCCCTGGCAGGTGACGATCGCATCGAGCCCCGCGAACGCCTTCGGT
Source organism: Casimicrobiaceae bacterium (assembly GCA_046714435.1). Classification (GTDB taxonomy): domain Bacteria; phylum Pseudomonadota; class Gammaproteobacteria; order Burkholderiales; family Casimicrobiaceae; genus VBCG01. The sequence continues at coordinate 725 of JBKKAZ010000153.1, read as the reverse complement.
TCATTCGCGTCGCGCAACGAGATCGCGGCACCGCCGATCGCGGGGCCTGGACTGCCGGCGGCCGATGTGGAAAAGAACACCGGGTCGAGCGCGTCGAAGTCGCGCTCTTCCTGCATGCGCGACAGCAGCACCGAGCCGACCATGCCGCGCCAACCTACGAAACCTACACGCATGGTGATCATCCTCGCGGAACCCGGCGCCGGCTTCCCGGCAGCTCGCTTCCGTGGCACCAACCCCGCTTTCTGGGCGTCCCCGCCGCTCGCGGGGATCGAAGCGGAGGCGGACGGACCGTCAGGCGGTCGTCTTGATCGCGAAGAATTTTTTGGACGCGCTCGCACGCGCGCCGCGGCGATCCGCAGCACAGAGTAGGCGTTGCGACGAGCGCGAGCAGTTCATGCGGGGAATCATAGCACGGCTCAGCGCTGTTGTTGCAGTGCAGCAACCACGGCGTCACCCATCGCGTACGTGCCGATCACCGGCTCGCCAGGCCGCGCGATGTCGCCGGTCCGCAGGCCCTTCGCGAGCACGCTGCGTACCGCCTGTTCGATGCGAACGGCGAGGTCGGCGCGCGCGAACGTGTAGCCGAACATCATGCCGACCGACAGGACCGTCGCGAGCGGATTGGCGCGATCCTTCCCCGCCAGGTCCGGCGCGGACCCGTGGATCGGCTCGTACAGGCCCTTGTTCCGCGCGTCCAGCGACGCCGACGGCAGCATGCCGATCGA
>JBKKAZ010000152.1:0-20858 GCA_046714435.1 Casimicrobiaceae bacterium | reverse complement strand
CTCGCAAGGTTGATATAGAGGATGGCCGCCGGAAGCAGCGGCAGGAACTCGGGCCCGAGATACATCACCACCCCGCCCAGCACCACGACTTCCGTGATGTTGGCGCGCAGCAGGTAGGTCAGGTACTTCTTGATGTTGTCGTAGATCCAGCGCCCGCGCTCGATCGCCTTGACGATGGTTGCGAAGTTGTCGTCGGCCAGCACGATGTCGGCCGCCTCCTTGGCGACGTCCGTGCCGGTGATGCCCATGGCAATGCCGATGTCCGCATGCTTGAGGGCCGGCGCATCGTTGACACCGTCGCCGGTCATGGCCACGACGTGGCCTTTCGCCTTCCATGCCCGCACGATCTTGAGCTTGTCCATCGGCGAGACGCGGGCGTAGACCGTCACTTTCTCCACGACCGCGGCCAGCGCGGCTTCGTCCATTCGGGCGAGTTCTTCGCCGGTCAGGACCAGGTTGCCCTCGGCGAAGATCCCGATCTCCTTCGCCACGGCCACCGCCGTGAGCTTGTGGTCGCCGGTGATCATCACCGGCCTGATGCCCACCTGCCGGCACACCTTCACCGCTTCGATGGCTTCTTCGCGCGGCGGGTCCATCATCCCCACGTAGCCGAGGAACACCAGGCCGTTCTCGACCTCCTCGTCGGAATAGTGATCCTGCTTCGACAACACCCTGTACGCGATGCCGAGCACGCGCAATGCGTCTTTCGCCATTGCCTCGTTCACCGCCAGGAGCCTTGAACGCCCGGCGGCGTCGAGCTGAACGGTCTCGCCGCCACTCTGGAAGGATGCGCACCGCTCAAGCACGACCTCGGGCGCGCCTTTCATGAACGCGACGAGCCGCCCGTCCGGCATGGCATGGATCGTCGTCATGCGCTTGCGCTCCGAGCTGAACGGAAATTCCTCGATGCGCGGCGCGGCGTTGCGCGTCGCCTCGGTGTTCAGACCGCCCTTGGTCGCAACGACCACCAGCGCACCCTCGGTCGGATCGCCCTTGACGAAGGACCGAGCGCCATCCCGGCCGATCACGGCGTCGCTCGCGAGCACACCCGCCTGCAGCAGCAGCTGAAGGCCGGGATCGTCCGCGGCAGCGTTGATGCTGCCTTCGCTGGCGTATCCCCCGCCGCTCACCTCGATCGTGCGATCGCCGACATGCAGCCGGCGCACCGTCATCTCGCCCTTGGTCAAGGTGCCGGTCTTGTCGGAGCAGATGACACTGGTACAGCCGAGGGTCTCGACGGCGGGCATCTTGCGGACCAGCGCATTGTGCTTGGCCATCTCGTGCATGGCGATCGCCAGGGCGCCAGTGACGATCGCGGCCAGGGCTTCCGGAACGGCGGCCACGGCGAGCGCGATCGCAAACATCACCATCGGCAATATGGACGCCAGCTTGAACGTCCCCTGCATCCACTCGCGCCCGAAACTGACCCCCAGAACGAGCAGGCAGATGCACAGCGTGATGATGCCGAGCCACTTGCCGATCTCCTCGGTGCGGCGTTCGAGGGGCGTCTTCTCCGTCTTGACCGCGGCCACTTCCTGCGCGATCTTGCCGAATTCGGTCCGCATGCCGGTGGCGCACACGACCGCCTTCCCCCGGCCGTAGGTGACGGTCGTCCCGGTGAACACCATGTTCTTGCGGTCTCCGACCGGCGCATCCTCGCGCATCGGGCCGAGTTCCTTCGTCACGGTCAGGGACTCGCCGGTGAGCGGGGCCTCGTCGCATTGCAGCGAGTGGTTTTCGACCACGCGCGCATCCGCCGGGATCCTGTCGCCCGCCTCCAGCACCAGCATGTCCCCAGGCACCAGTTCCTTGGAGGGCACCTCCAGCTCCTCTCCGCCCCGCAACACCGTGATCATCGGGGTCAACATGCTCTTCAACGCGTCCAGCGCGCGCTCGGCACGGTACTCCTGCACGAAACCGAGCGCCGCGCAGAACACGATGATGACGCCGATGATGATCGCGTCCACGTATTCGCCAACGAACGCGGAGAGGACGGTCGCGACGATCAGGATGACGATGAGGATGTTCTTGAACTGGTTGAAGAAGAGTGCGAGCGGCGAAGCCTTCTCCTCCTGCGTGAGCTCGTTGGGGCCATAGCGCCCGAGGCGGGCTTCGGCCTCCGCAGACGCCAGTCCGCGGCGCGGATCCGCCTGCAGCTCCTTGAGGACGCCATCAACGTCAATCGCATGCCAGAAGCGGTTTTCCATGGGCCCTCCAAGCGCTATCAATTGATCACCGGGTACTACATCAAAGCGGCTCGATCGCGGGGGATCAGGTCTTGCGTCCCCTGCGCAGTGTCTTCACCTTTGCCGTACGCTTTCGGGCCACTGTCGCCGCCGTGCGCGGCGGGCGGGCGGGAACCTTGGCGGCCTTGCGGGCAAGCGGCGGCTCCTTGGCGGCGGACGCGCGAGTGGCGGTCGGCTTGCGCACGGTGCGCGTCGCCTGCTTCGATGCGGCCGGTGCGTAGGCCGGGGCCTCGGCGTCGGTCGCCTTTTTCGCGCGTGGCGGCGTCTTTCGAGGTACGGCCGCCTTGCCGCCCTTCGCGGCGAGCAACGCGATGGCCTCGTCGAGCGTGAGCGCGTCGAGGCGATCGCGGTTCGGCACCGTCGCGTTGACGCCGCCATGCTTGACGTAAGGCCCGTAGCGTCCGGCGAACAGTTCCACCGGCTTGCCGTCCGCGGGATGCTTGCCGATCATGCGCAGCGGCGACGCGCCTCGTTGCGTTCGCGCGCGCCCTTCGGGCCGGGCCTCGAACTCGAAGCCGACTTTGCCCTCGGGTCCGCGCACGAGAAAGGCGGAGAACGGGCGCCGGGTTCGTGCCGAAACAAACTGCAAAAGGTCGGTCTTGCCGGTCGCGAGCAGCTTTCGCATTTGCGCGGGTTCGACCGGCCGCGCGAGGATCGTCCGCCCGGAACGAAAGTCGCAGGTCCGGTTGGCACCCACCGCGCGCTCGCACACGTAGGCGTTCGGCGCCTCGAACACGCGGTTCCCGCACTTCGGGCACGGGCCCAGCGGATCCTGTGCACTGAAGTCAGGCGCCTCGTCGCCCTCGCCGTCGCCCTGGCCGAAATCGAACTGGACTTCAAAGGCGTCGTTGAGCCTGAGCTTCGCCGAGAACGCGCGTCCGAGCCGGCTGCGGAAGCCGTCGAGCGGTCCTAATTCGCGATCGCGAATCAGCGCCTCGGCCTCGCCGGGCTCGAGTTGGCGGCCGCCGAGAATCTTCCAGAAGGCGAAATCGCAGGACGCTCCCACGCACTGGAACTTCTTGTACTTCTCGTGCACTTCGCTGCCGCATTTCGGACAGGGCACGACCAGCGTCGCGAAATCGCCGGGGATGGTGTCGCTCTCGTAACCCTTCGCCTGCGCGACGATGCGCCTGGTCATCTTGACGATTTCGCGCATGAACTGCTCGCGCTTCAGACGACCGTGTTCCATCTCGGCGAGCTTGAACTCCCACTCGGCGGTGAGTTCGGGGCTGAAAAGTTCCGGAACGCCGAGGCCGTGCAGCAGCGTCATCAGCGAAAAGGCCTTCGCGGTCGGAATCAGTTCCTTGCCCTCGCGGTGGACATAGCGCTCGGCGATCAGCCCCTCGATGATCTGCGCGCGCGTGGCGGGCGTGCCGAGGCCCTTCTCGCGCATCGCCTCGCGCAGTTCCTCGTCCTCGATCAGCTTGCCCGCGCCCTCCATCGCCGAGAGCAACGTGCCCTCGTTGTAACGCGGCGGCGGGCGCGTGGTCAGCTTGACGACGTCCACCGCCTCGGTCGCGACCTTCTCGCCCGGAGCGACCGGCACCAGCGTGGCCTCTTCGCCCTGCGCTTCCTTCCCGTACACCGCCTGCCAGCCGGGCGTCACCAGCACCTTGCCCTCCGACTTGAACGGCTCACCGGCAACGCGGGTGATCCGCGTCGTGGTCAGGAACTCGGCGGGCGGATAGAACACCGCGAGGAAGCGCTTGACGACGAAGTCGTAGAGCTTTTGCTCGGCCTCGTTCAGGTGCTTCGGCGCGACCGGCGTCGGGATGATCGCGAAATGGTCGGAAATCTTGCTGTTGTCGAAGATGCGCTTGTTGGGCCGGACCCACTTCTCCTTCAGCACCTTGCGCGCGAACGTGCCGTAGGCGTTGGACTCGCCCAGCATCTCCAGCGTCGAGCGCACCGTGCCGAGGTAGTCCTCGGGCAGCGCGCGCGCGTCGGTGCGGGGATAGGTCAGCACCTTGTGCTTCTCGTACAGCGCCTGCGCCAGCGAAAGCGTGGTGCGTGCGGAGAAGCCGAAGCGGCCATTCGCCTCGCGCTGCAGGCTGGTGAGATCGTAGAGCAGCGGCGCGATCTGGGTCGAGGCTTTTGATTCCTCGCTGACCTCGCCGGGACGGCCGGCGCAGGCGTCGGCGATGGCGCGCGCGCGCACCTCGTTCCACAACCGGTCGGACCGCGCGTCGGGGTCGTCCTCGGCCTTCCTGAACTTCGGGTCGAACCACTTGCCGATGTAGCTGCCTGCCTTCGCGCCAAAGCTGCCCTGCACTTCCCAGTAGTCACGCGGCAGGAACGCGCGGATTTTCGCTTCGCGGTCGACCAGGATCGCCAGCGTCGGCGTCTGCACGCGGCCGACCGTGGTTAGCTGGAAGCCGCCCGCCTTGGAGTTGAACGCGGTCATCGCCCGGGTGCCGTTGATGCCGACCAGCCAGTCCGATTCGGAGCGGCAGGTCGCGGCGTCTGCGAGCGGGCGCATCGCGGCATCGCTGCGTAGCGATGCGAAGCTGTCGCGGATCGAGGCCGGCGTCATCGACTGCAGCCAGAGCCGGCGGATCGGCTTGGTGGTCTTCGCGTACTGCGCGATGTAGCGAAAGATCAGCTCGCCCTCGCGGCCCGCGTCGCAGGCGTTGACGAGTTCGCTGACGTCCTTGCGTTTCATCAGCTTCAGCAGGACCTTCAGTCGCTCCTCGTTCTTCTCGATCGGCTTCAACTCGAAGCGGGTGGGGATCGCCGGCAGGTGCGCGAACGTCCACTTGCCGCGCTTGACCTCCTCCTCCTCGGGCATGCCGATCTCGATCAAGTGCCCGACCGCGGACGACAGCACGTGGCGGTCGCTCTCGAAGTAATTGCCGTGACGGGTGAAGCCGCCGAGGGCGCGCGCGATGTCGGCGGCCACGGAGGGCTTTTCGGCGATGATCAGGCTCTTGGTCATGGGGGTGGGCGCGGCCGGTGTCGGCCGGCGGCGAGCGGGCGATGGTACCGGAGCGCTCGCAACCGAAGCAAGAAAGCATTTCCGCGCCGCGGCTCAACGCGCGCGCACGCGCGTGAGCGTTCGCGCGCCCGCGCAAGGCCGGGCGGTTCAGCCCAGCTTCTGCCAGCGGCCGCCGGGAAGCGCCGCGACGTGGCCGTCGAGTTCGAGTTCGACCAAAGCGGCGGTGAGCGCATCCGTTGCAAGCTGGGTGCGCGAGACCAGCGTGTCGATATCGCAGGGATCGCCGCCCAGCGCGGCAACAATCGCCCCGTGGGGCAGCGCCGGCGGCGACCCCACGACAGCCGACAAGCCGGATGGCGATGAAGCGGCGCTGGGGATCCAGACCCCGGGCAGCCCGAGTTCGTCGAGCACGTCCTGCGCGGTCTCGACGAGCTTGGCGCCTTCGCGGATCAGCCGGTGGCAGCCCTTGGACAGCGGCGAGTGGATCGAGCCGGGAATCGCGAACACGTCGCGGTTTTGCTCGCCGGCGAGCCGCGCGGTGATCAGTGACCCGGACGACAGCGAGGCTTCGACGACCAGCACGCCGCGCGAGATGCCGCTGATCAGCCGGTTACGGCGGGGGAAGTTCAGGCGAAGCGGCGGCGTTCCCGGGACAAATTCCGAAAGCAGGCCGCCGGAGGCCGCTATGGCGTGGGCGAGGTCGCGGTGACTTGCCGGGTAGACGCGATCCAGTCCGGTACCCAGGCACGCGAGCGTCGAGCCTTCGCCCTCCAGCGCACCCCGGTGCGCGGCGCCGTCAATGCCGAGCGCCAGGCCCGATACGATCGTGAGGCCGGCCTTCGAAAGCGCGCTCGCGAACGCGTGGGCGTTGTCGATTCCCTGCCGCGTCGCCTGCCGGCTGCCGACGATCGCGAGTGCCGGGCGATTCAGTAGCTCGCGATTGCCGATGTAGAACAGCACCGGCGGTGCTGCTCCCGACTGCAGCAATGCCTGCGGATAGTCGACGTCGTCCCAGGCGACGAGCTGGTGCTCGGCGTTTGCAAGCCAGCGTCGCGTCGCGTCGAGCTGGACGCCGTCGACGGGCTCGCGCAGGCGCGCTGCGATCGCGTCCGATGACGCTGCAGCAAGTTCGCCACGTGAGGCGGCAAGGATGCGCTCGGGCGTGTCCAACGCACGCAGCAACGCCGCGAGCGCGCTGGATGGGATCTGGGCGAGCGCTAGTTGCGCCCAGGCGTCAACGTGGGCGTCGAGCGGCATCGATGGCTCCCCGCCCGCCCAGCGCGCCAGCCGGGGCGTTCACGCCTCGACGTGCAGGCGTCAGGGCTTGCGCACGTAGTCGCCGACCTGCACTGGGTCGGTCGTGTTCAGCAGGATCGCGTAGGCCACCTGATCGAATACCCGGAACACGAACATCAGGCCGGTGCGCTCCTGCGGGACCTCGAGGTACTTGTCACGCACGAACCAGCGGGTGTGATCCATGTAGAAGATGACCGGCGGGTCGGTATTCGGTCGTGGATCGGGGATCGGTTCGATGCCGCGGTACACGGCGAGCACGGTGCCGACGTCGACGCCGTCGTTCGCGCCCTTGTCGATGGTGACGATCGAGCCGCGGCCCATCTCGACGGTATCGCGGAGGGTCGCGATGATACGGCCTTCGACATCGCGCGCCGGCGCATGCGGCACGTAGTTGACGATCTGCTCGCGCGGCGCCGGGATCAGCCGGTCGCCGAGCAGGATTTCCTCGTTGGCGTTCTCGATCAGCACCGTCGACACCTCGGCGAAGCGCTCCACCCGCGCGACGCCGAGAAATCGGTATTCGGTGCCAAGGGTTGCCTTGCGGTCGTGCGAGCGGATCACGCCCACCGAACGATAGAGGTGCCAGAGGTCGCCGGCCTTCGGGTCGATGCCGACCACGTAGACGCGATCGCCATCACCGCGGACTACGCGGTCACGGTCGCGCCCGGCGACGATTTCGGCCGCGCCTTTGAGGCCCTCCGGCCCGGTGATCAGCGGCCGGGACAGGAACGGCTCGATGTCACCCGGCGGGATCGTCGGAATCGCCTCGCTGTCGAGCGGCCTCGAGCGGGCGTTGGGGGAGACCCGGACTGTCTCGCGCGGGCCGGAACCATCAAGCGTCAGCCGCGGCTGCCCGTCGACCATGTCCAGGCGGACGATGTCCCCCGGGTAGATCAGGTGCGGATTGCGGATCTGCTCGCGGTTCATCCGCCAGACCTCCGGCCAGCGCCAGGGATCGCGCAGGAACTTGCCGGCGATGCCCCAGAGGGTGTCGCCTTTTTGCACGGTATAGGTCGACGGCGCGTTGTCGGCGACGCGAACATTCTGGGCGAGGGCCGTGGCCGCCACCAAAATGACTCCCAGGCTGACGATCAGCCGGAGCAGCCGTTGGGCCATGCTAAACTTTTGACGCATAAGACCTCTTCCGGTCGGGCGGGCCTTGCTAACGTCGTAAAGCGCCGCAAAATAAGGGGCTTATAGCTGATTCTGCATCCGACACCTGCATTTTGCAAGCAAGCCCGGCGATGAGACTCCACATCCTCGAGTATCCGGACCCCCGCCTCAGAAAGACCGCCGCGCCGGTCACCACCTTCGGGCCGGACGTCCAGCGCCTGGTCCGCGACCTCGCCGAGACCCTGTACGCCGCCCCCGGTATCGGGCTGGCTGCCACCCAGGTCGACGTCCACAAGCAGGTCATCATCATCGACATCTCCGAAAACCATGATGATCTTAACGTCTTTATCAACCCGGAAATCCTGTATGCCGAGGGCGAGGCCGAGTGCGAGGAGGGCTGCCTGTCCGTTCCTGGCTATTACGACAAGGTCACCCGCGCCGCGACCGTCCGGGTTCGCGCCCGGAACGACCAAGGCGAGAGCTTCGAGCTGACTGCTGAGGGCCTGCTCGCGGTATGCATCCAGCATGAAATGGACCATCTGATAGGCAAGGTCTTTGTCGACTACCTTTCGCCGCTAAAGCGCGCCCGACTCGCGAACAAGGCCAGGAAAAAGCAGCGCCTGGCCGGCTGACCGGACCGGTCGCCGCCTTCGCGTCCCGGCAGGCATCGCAGCCGGCTCTAGTAAGCAAGCACTCACATCCACCCATGTCCTTGCGCGTCGGGTTTGCCGGCACGCCCGCCTTCGCCACCTTTGCGCTTCGCGCGATCGTGGAGGCGGGCTTCAATGTACCGCTGGTGGTCTCGCGGCCCGATAGGCCGAGAGGCCGAGGTCTCAAGCTCGAGTCATCGGAGGTCGCCGACCTGGCAGTCCGCCTGGGCCTTGGTGTGCTGAAACCCGAAACGCTCTCAACAGCAGAAGCTCGCGGCGGGCTACTCGCGTACCCGCTGGACGTGCTGGTCGTTGCCGCCTACGGGCTGATCCTGCCGCGCGACGTCCTCGCCTGGCCGCGCCACGGCTGCCTCAACATCCACGCGTCGCTGTTGCCGCGCTGGCGTGGCGCCGCCCCGATCCAGCGGGCAATCGAGGCCGGCGACAACGTCAGCGGCATCACGGTCATGCAGATGAACGCCGGGCTCGACACCGGCCCGATGATCGCGACCCGCGAAGTCGCGATCCAGCCCAGGGAGACCGCCGCGACCCTGGCGGACAAGCTCGCTCTTGCGGGGTCGACCCTGATCGTCGAAGTGCTCCGGCGACTCGAGCGGGACGGGCGACTCGAAGCCACGCCGCAGCCCGACGCGGGGGCCAGCTACGCAGCCAAGATCGGACCCGCCGATGCCCGCATCGACTGGGGCCGCGACGCGGCGTCGATCGACCGGCAAGTCCGCGCGTACGACCCGGTACCTGGCGCGTTCGCCGTCAGCGGCGCGAAGTCGTTCAAGGTCTGGCGTGCCGAGGTCGTTTCGCAATCCCGGCAGGCGTCTCCCGGAACGGTGACCGGCGCCGATTCGGATGGCATCGAGGTTGCCTGCGGCGTGGGGCAGCTGCGCCTAATCGAACTCCAGCCCGCGGGCGGGCGGCGCATGAGTGCCGCCGCCTGTGTCGCCGGGCGCCTGATTGCCGTCGGCTCCCGATTCGACATCCCCATGCCGCCCCTCGACGAATCCGGCGCGAGCGGTCCGTCCGGGACCGGACCCCGGCGCGCATGACGCCCGCGCCCTCGTGAGGCAATCGCAGCAGCAGGCCGCGCTGGCGGTACGGCGGGTGCTCGACGGGCAGACGCTTGGCGCCGCGCTCGAAGCGGTCGGCGCCAACGAGGCCGGACCGGCGCGATCGCTCGTGCACGAACTGGCGTACGGAACGCTGCGTCACTACGGTGCGCTGCGTGCACTCGCAAGAGCGCTCGCCGCAAGACCGATGACCGACCCGGCGCTCGAGGCGCTGGTCGCGGTCGCGCTCTACCAGCTTCAGCACACCAAGGCACCGGCATTCGCAGTCGTCGACCAGGCCGTCGCGGCGACCGCGGTGATCGCTCGCGTCGCTGCCAAAGGTCTCGTCAACGCGATGCTCCGCCGCTTCCTGCGCGAGCAGGACGCACTGCTCGAGCGCGTGCTCAGCGAGCCCGTCGCGCGCTGGTCGCATCCGCGCTGGTGGATTTCGCGCGTGCGCGCCGACTGGCCGGAGCATTGGGAAAGCATCCTGGCGGCGGGGAACGCGCATCCACCGTTGTCGCTGCGCGTCAATGCGCGACGGACCAGCCGGACGGCGCTGCTGGAACGATTCGCGGCTGCCGGCATAGCGGCGCGTGCGGAGGGCGCGAGCGGCATCGTGCTCGCCCAACCGCGTCCCGTGGCCGAGCTGCCGGGCTTTGCCGAGGGCGAGTCGTCGGTGCAGGACCTGGGCGCGCAACTCGCGGCGCCTTTGCTGGAGCTGCGCGACGGCTTGCGCGTGCTCGACGCCTGCGCCGCGCCCGGCGGCAAGACGTCGCACATCCTCGAACTTGCGGATGTCGACATGACCGCGCTGGACAGCGATGGCGCGCGGCTCGATCGCGTGCGCGCCAACCTGTCGCGGCTGGGCCTTACTGATCGAAACGCGCGGATCCTCGAGGGCGACGCGGCCAGTCCCGCGCTGTGGTGGGACCGACGGCCGTACGACCGCATCCTGCTCGACGTGCCGTGCACCGCCTCGGGAGTGGTCCGCCGCCACCCGGACGGCAAGTGGCTGCGGCGTCCGACCGACGTCGCGCAATTCGCCGCGCAACAGCAGGCGCTGCTGGCCGCCGCCTGGCCGCTGCTGGCGCAAGGCGGGCAACTGCTGTACGCGACCTGCTCGGTGTTCCGCGAGGAGAACGAGGCGCGCATCGCCCAATTCGCGGCCGGGTGTCCCGACGCGTTGCGCGAACCCCTCACCTTTTCGGACGACATCGCGCATTCGGGGGGCCAACTCTTGCCTTCAGCGGAAGGCGGGGGCCACAATCAGGACGGATTCTTCTACGCGCTGCTCCGCAAGGCGTGACGCCGGCAAGGCCACCGTCGCGACCGCCGGCCCAGGGCCCCGTGAAGCCGTACGTCCGGGACGGATTGCCGCTGACCCGGGCGCTCGTGTCGCCCGCATGCCGCCCTTCCCGCCCTCGAAGCGTCGTTCGCGCCCCGCATTGGCTCCCCCGCGGCGCCGCGTGATGGTCATTGTCGCGGCGGGCATGATCGCCGCCTGGCTGCCGGCCATCGTAGGGGCCGATACGGTGCCCCTGAACGTCGCCGAGGTGCGCATCGAAGACGAAACGGTGCTGCTCAACGCGGACTTCGACTTCTCGATCAACGCGACGCTCGAGGAGGCGCTGCTGCGCGGCATACCGCTCTATTTCATCCTCGACGTCGAGGTCCAGCGGCTGCGCCGGTTCTGGTTCGACCAGACGGTGGCGCAGCAGGCTACGCAGCACCGGGTCTCCTACCTGCCGTTGACCCGGCAGTATCGGGTCGCGAGCGGTCTGCTGTCGCAGGCCGTCGATACGCTGCAGGAAGTGGAGCGGCTGATCGGCCGCGTCAACTCGCGCGCCATCGCGCGCACCGCCGATCTCGAGAAGGGCTCGCGCTACGACGTCGTGGTGCGGTTGCGCCTTGACGCAAACCAGCTGCCCAAGCCGTTCCAGGTGGACGCGCTCGCATCGCGCGAATGGCAGCTTTCCTCCGAGTCGCGTCGCATCCCGCTGGTGCCATGAGCGTGCTGCTCTCCACGCGGCGTGTGCGATGGGCGCTGCTCGCCGCCGCCAGCGTTTCGGCGATCGCGCTGTTCCTGCTGGCTACCGCGAGCGCCAATACCGAGCTGTTCGCGCGAAGCTACGACACGCTGCTGGTGCTGAATTTCGTGCTGGTGGCAGGCCTCTTGGCGATCGTGCTCTGGCAGCTCTGGCAGCTCCGGAGAAATCTCAAACGCGGCGTGTTCGGATCGCGGCTCGCCGCGCGGCTGGTCGTGCTGTTCGCGCTGGTCGCGATCCTGCCGGGTGCGCTGGTGTACGCGGTATCGGTGCAGTTTCTGGGACGCTCGATCGAGAGCTGGTTCGACGTCCGGGTCGACCGCGCACTCGAGGGCGGCCTCAACGTCGGGCGCGCCGCGCTCGACTCGCTGCTCAAGGACACCGCCGACAAGGCGCGCCGCATCGGCGAGGCTGTCGCCGACGAGGCGCTGTTGCCGGGACCCGCGTTGTCGCGTGCGGCCGAACAGGCCGGCGTGCACGAGGCGACGCTGTATTCGACGAGCGGTGCGATCCTGGCGGCCGGTGGCGTGGGGCGTTCCGGCGTGACCCCGGAAGGGCTGCCCGCCCAGGCGCTGCGCCGCGCACGGCTCCAGCAGACCTTCTCCGAAGTTTCGCAGCGCGGCGAATCGCTGGCGCTTCGCGTCGTGATCCCGGTCAACAGCTCCGATCGTATCGACCCGCTAAGACTGCTGCAGGTGATCGAGCCCGTGCCGCGCGGGCTTGCGCAGGAGGTGGAGAAAGTGCAGGCGGGCTGGCGTGACTACCAGGAGATCGTGTTCTCGCGCGACGCGCTGAAGCGCCTCTACTTGTGGACGTTGACGCTGGCCGTGCTGCTGGCCGTGTTCACGGCGCTGGGCCTCGCCGTGGTCCTTTCCGAGGAGTTCAGCGCGCCGCTGGGGCTGCTGGCCGAGGGCACGCGAGCTGTCGCGCAGGGCGATTTCACGCGCCGCCAGCCGGTGACGTCCAAGGACGAACTCGGCGTGCTGACCGAATCGTTCAATGCGATGACCGCGCAGCTCGCCGACGCCCATGCGCGCAACGAGGAGTCGCGCCGCGCGATCGAGACTACGCGCGCGTATCTCGAGAGCATTCTCGGCAACCTTTCGGCGGGCGTGCTCGCGTTCGATGAAGGCTACAGCCTGCGCACCGCGAATCCTTCCGCCGCGGTGATCCTGCAGCAGCCGCTGGCCGATCTCACCGGCATGCCGCTGCCCGAATGGGGCCGGCGCCTGCCCGCGCTCGCGCCTTTCGCCGAACTGGTCGCCGATGGGTTTCGCGGCAGTCGCGATGGTCCCTGGCAGAAGGAGGCCTCGCTCAACGTGGGCCACCAGAACCGCACGCTGCTGATGCGGGGGACGCGGCTGCCGGGCACGCCGGTGCCGGGATACGTGGTCGTGTTCGACGACGTCTCCGAACTCCTGCACGCGCAGCGCGACGCGGCGTGGGCGGAGGTCGCGCGGCGGCTGGCCCACGAAATCAAGAATCCGCTCACGCCGATCCAGCTTGCCGCCGAGCGCCTCGCGGTCAAGCTCGCCGGCAAACTCGAAGGCGACGAGGCCGAAACGCTCAGGCGCGGCACCACCACCATCGTCAACCAGGTGCAGGCGATGAAGCTGATGGTGGACGATTTCGCGATTTACGCGAGGACCCCCCGCCCCGGGCAGATGCAGCCGGTCCATCTGGCGGCCCTCTTGCTCGACGTGCTGGCTCTGTACGACAATCTGCGCCCGCACACCTCGCTCGCCCTCCCGGACCAATCGGTGGTCATTCAGGGCGAGCCAACCCGTCTCCGCCAGGTGTTCCACAATCTGTTGCAGAATGCGATCGATGCCCAGAGTGGCATCGATGCCCCGCATTACGCGATCACGCTCGAGACCGTCGGCGACCAGGCGCGCCTTTCGGTGGCCGACGGCGGCGCAGGCTTCGCCCCCGAGGTACTCTCTCACGCGTTCGAACCCTACGTGACCACCAAGGCGAAAGGCACCGGATTGGGCCTCGCGATCGTGAAGAAAATCGTTGACGAGCACGGCGGCCGGGTCACGCTCGAGAATCTCGAGCGCGGCGCGCAGGTCACGCTCATGTTTCCGGTGGTGTCCCGATGAGCGCAGCGGCCGCGGCGCAGGACATCCTGATTGTCGACGACGAGGTCGGCATTCGCGAACTGCTCTCCGAAATCCTGCAAGACGAGGGCTACCGCGTCGCCGTCGCGGAGAACGCCGGACAGGCCCGCAGCTATCGCCTGCGGCAGCAGCCCGCGCTGGTCCTGCTCGACATCTGGATGCCTGACACCGACGGTGTGACGCTGCTGCGGGAGTGGGGTGCGTCGGGGCAGCTCACGATGCCGGTGGTGATGATGTCGGGCCACGGCACCATCGAGACCGCCGTCGAGGCGACCAAGATCGGCGCGTTCGATTTCCTCGAAAAGCCGATCGGCCTCGCCAAGCTGCTGTCGACGATCGCACGCGCGCTCAAGAACGCCGCTGTGCGGGAGCCGCGCCGGATCTCGCTCGCGGCGCTCGGCACCAGCGCGCCGGTGCGCGAGACCGAGCGCGCGATCGAACAGGTGCTCGCGGCTCGCCGGCCGCTGTTGCTCGTGGGCGAGCCCGGCGCCGGCCACGATGCCGCCGCGCGCGCCGTCCAGGCCCCGGGGGCCGCGTTTCTGCCGCTTCCCAACGGCGCCCGGCTGGCCGCGAACCCGATCACAGCGCTGGAGGAGTCGCGCGAAGGCACGCTGTACTGTTCGGAAATCGGCGCCTATTCGAAGGCCGAGCAGAAGGGGCTTGCCTTCCTGCTAGGGAGGCTCGACAAGTACGAGACGACGCTGGTGTGCACCAGTTCGGAGCCGCTGGGCAACCTTGCGGTGGAAGGACGCTTCGACGCCGCGCTGCTCTCGCAGCTCTCCGCGGGTGCGGTGATGCTGCCGCCGCTTCGCGCAAGGCGCGACGACATTCCGCCGCTGATCGAGCGCTTCTGGCGCGAGGCGACCCGCGGCGATCCATCGGCGCCGCTGCTCGCCGCCTTGCCGCCGCCGGCGCTGGCTTCGCTCACCAGCGCCCACTGGCCGGGCAATCTCGACCATCTCGCGAGCGTGGTCGCGAACCTGGCACTGGTTCGCACCGACATCACCGCCGAACACGTGAAACGTCTGCTCGGCGAGTCCGCGCTTCCCGAGCAACCGGTGGCGCCCGAGATCACCGCCCGCTTTTTCGAACTGCCGCTGCGCGAGGCGCGCGAGGCGTTCGAGCGCATCTACTTCGAGCAGCTGCTCGGCCGCGAACAGAGCAACATGAGCCGCGTCGCGGAGAAGGCTGGCCTCGAGCGGACCCATCTGTACCGGAAGCTGAAACAGCTCTCGATCCGGTTCGCGCGCCGCACCGACGACAGCGGCGCATAGTGTCCCGAGTCAGAAATTCGTTGTGCAAACGGACCAGTTCGCTCCCAGGCATTGTTGCCCCCGTGCGGCAGGTGATCAACCTCGCCGCACGGGGGCGTCGCGCCTGGAAGCGAACGCGGCCCATTTGCGCGGACGTCACGCAGACGGCCGGCATTGTTCAACGAATCCCTGACTCAGGACACTAGCCCGGCCCCTGGCCCGCCCCGTATTGGACTCTGCCAAGTCTGCAGCGCGTCCGGCAATGCCGCTCGTGATCGGCGCGATCGGCGTTGTGTTCGGGGACATCGGCACCTCGCCGTTGTACACGATGCGCGAGGTGTTCAGCGGAACGCATCGCATGGCGCTGACCGCGGCCAACGTGCACGGACTGCTGTCGGTCGTGTTCTGGGCGCTGGTGGTGGTGGTGACGCTCAAGTACGTCGCGCTGATCATGCGCGCCGACAACCGCGGCGAGGGTGGCATCCTCGCGCTGACGGCGCTGGTGTCAGGCGGCCTGCCACGCGAGAGTCGCCTGCGCTGGTGGCTGGTCGGTTTCGGCATCTTCGGGGCGGCGATGTTCTTCGGCGACGCGATGATCACGCCAGCGATCTCGGTGCTGTCGGCGGTCGAGGGTCTCGAGGTCATGGCGCCCGGGCTCGGCACTTTCGTCGTGCCGATCACGGTCGCCATCATGATCGGGCTGTTCTCGATCCAGAAGCACGGCACGGCATCGGTCGGGCGGCTGTTCGGGCCGGTCTGCGCGATTTGGTTTGTCGTGCTCGCGCTGCTGGGGCTGCTGCAAATCGTCCAGAACCCGTCGGTGCTGGTCGCGCTGTCGCCGCACTTCGCCGTCCGCTTTGTCACCGACCACCCGCTCGCCACCTTCCTGGCGCTCGGCGCCGTGGTGCTCGCCGTAACCGGCACCGAGGCGCTGTACGCCGACATGGGCCACTTCGGCGTGTCGCCGATCCGGCGCGCGTGGCTGTTTTTCGTGCTGCCTTCGCTGGTGCTGAACTACTTCGGCCAGGGAGCGTTGCTGCTTGCCGATCCCGCGGCGATCAAGAACCCGTTTTACCTGCTCGCGCCCTCGTGGGCGCTGCTGCCGCTGGTAATCCTCGCGACCTGCGCGACCGTGATCGCGTCGCAGGCGGTCATCTCGGGGGCGTTCTCGCTGGCGCGGCAGGCGGTGCAGATGGGCTACTGCCCGCGCCTCGCGATCGAACACACCTCGGAACGCGAGATCGGCCAGATCTACATTCCGTTCGTCAACTGGACGCTCCTGTTCGCGGTGGTGCTGCTGGTCATCGGCTTCCAGGGTTCGAGCGCCCTCGCCGGCGCGTATGGGATCGCGGTGACGCTGGCGATGCTGATCGACTCGGTGCTGATCTTCTTCGTCATGCGGCGCATCTGGAGCTGGTCGCTGCCGATAGCACTCGCGATCGCGCTGCCGCTGGGCCTGGTCGACTTCGCTTTCCTCGCCTCGACGTCGCTCAAGATCCCCGACGGCGGCTGGGTCCCGCTGTTGATTGGCGGCGTCATCTTTGCGCTGTTGACCACCTGGAAACGCGGCCGCGCCATCCTGTTCCAGCGTCTCGAGGAGGACGCGATGCCGCTCGAAGTGTTCGTGCCGAGCATCGAGGCGGCGCCGCCGCACCGGGTGCCGGGAACGGCGGTGTTCCTCACCTCGACGCTGGACCGCGTGCCGCACGCGCTGCTGCACAATCTGAAGCACAACAAGGTCCTGCACGAGCGTGTCGTGCTGCTGACGATCGTCACCCGCGACTATCCGCACGTGGCCGAGGACGAGCGCCTGGAGATCGCGCCGCTCGGCAAGGATTTCTTCAAGGTGCAGGCTTTCTATGGGTTCAAGGACGCGCCGGACGTCCCCGAACTGCTCGAACTGGCGGGACAGCGCGGGTTCGCCTTCGACATGATGGACACGTCGTTCTTCCTCTCGCGCGAGACGCTGATCGCGACGCGAACCCCGGGCATGGCGTTGTGGCGCGAGCGCCTGTTCACGTCGATGTCGAAGAACGCGGTGAAGGCGTCGGACTTCTTCGGCGTGCCGACCAATCGGGTGGTGGAGCTGGGGACGCAGGTGGAGCTGTGAGAAGAACAGGGGCTAGGGATTAGGGGCTAGGGTCTAGGGAGCAGACTGCCGAATCGGCGCCTTTCCGACTTCGATGGAAGCAAAACGGCCCGCGATCGCGGGCCGTTCGTTTGCGTACAGCAGTAGGCGTCGGGTCTACCCGGCGCTCCCTAGCCCCTAGCCCCGAGACCCTAGCCCCCTGGAGCCGTCAGGCGACGTCCGCCATCGCCCCGCGCATCTGCTTGATCGCCTTCACCTCGATCTGGCGGATCCGCTCGGCGGACACGCCGTACTCGTCGCCGAGCTGCTGCAGCGTTGCCGGATCGTCCTCGCGGAGCCAGCGCGCTTCGATGATGCGTCGGCTGCGCGGGTCGAGCGCGCCGAGCGCGCGCTTCAGGCCCTCGCTACGGCCGGTCTCGATCTGCTTGCGCTCGAGCGCCTGCGACGGCTCCTCGCCTTCGTCGACGAGCCAGGCGATCGGCGAGTGAGGGGACTCGTCGCCCGCCGGCAGCGGATCAAGCGCCACGTCCTGCCCGGAGAGGCGCATCTCCATCTCGAGCACTTCCTCCGGCTTCACGCCCAGCGTGGCCGCAATCTCGCCGGCCTCGCGGTGGGTCAGCGCTGCGCTGCGCGTTTTCATGCTGCGCAGGTTGAAGAACAGCTTGCGCTGGGCCTTGGTGGTGGCGACCTTGACCAGCCGCCAGTTGCGCAGGATGTATTCGTGGATCTCGGCCCGGATCCAGTGCAGCGCGAACGACACCAGCCGCACGCCGCGCTCGGGATCGAAGCGCCGGACGGCCTTCATCAGGCCAACGTTGCCTTCCTGGATCAGGTCCGCCTGCGGAAGACCGTAGCCCAGGTAGTTGCGCGACACCGCGACCACCAGCCGCAGGTGCGACAGCACCAGCTGGCGTGCGGCGTCCACATCCTCCCCGGACTGCCAGCGCCGGGCGAGTTCGACCTCCTGGTCGGCGGTGAGCAACGGGAAACGCCTCACCGCCTGGACGTAGTGGTCCAGGCTTCCCAGCGAACTGGGGGTGGGAAACGTGAGCGAGGTACCAGTCATCGCGAAATCTCCTCTTGCAGGGCCGGGCGGATTGTTGCGAGTGCCCGGATCCACCAGTCCCTAGTTTAGCACTCGCTGCTTGAGAGTGCTAAGCGCCTCGGAAGTTCCTGACTGATTCACTCGGGTAAGGCAATATCCATGCAAATTCAATAGGTTGCCTATCTTGGCAGCCAGGCGGAAAGGCGACGATGAGCGGCGAACGCCACGCCCAAGGGACCTTCGCCGCAGCGCTTCCGCAGGCGAACTCAGCCGTCCGGAGGAAGCAGCGCGTCGACAAACTCGGCGGCAACAAAGGGACGCAGGTCGTCGAGTGTCTCGCCGACCCCGATAAAGCGGACCGGGATCGGATGCTCTTTGGCGATGGCCGCGAGAACGCCGCCTTTCGCCGAGCCGTCGAGCTTGGTCACCACCAGGCCGGTCACGCCGATCGCAGCGTCGAACGCCCGGACCTGGGCGAGCGCGTTCTGGCCAGTGTTCGCGTCCAGCACCAGCAGCACTTCGTGCGGGCCGTCTGGCTGCGCCTTGGCAATCACCCGCTTGACCTTCTTCAGCTCTTCCATCAGGTGGAGCTGGGTCGGCAGGCGCCCCGCGGTGTCGGCGAGGACGACGTCGATGTTCCGGGCCCGCGCCGCGCCCACGGCGTCGAAAGTCACGGCCGCAGCATCGGCCCCGTCCTGGGCGATCACCGCCACCTGGTTCCTGGCGCCCCATACCGCGAGTTGCTCGCGCGCCGCCGCGCGGAACGTGTCCCCCGCAGAAAGCAGCACCGAATGACCCTGCTGCTGCAGCCATTTGGCGAGCTTGCCGATCGAGGTCGTCTTGCCGGCGCCGTTCACGCCGGCAATCATCAGGATGTAGGGACGCGCGGTGCCTACCGCGAAGGGCTTCTCGAGCGGGGCGATCAGCGCCAGCAGCGACTCGCGCAGCAGCGCGCGCGGGTCGGCGTCCGCGCCGGCGCGGCGATAGCGCAGCTTCAGGTCGTCGAGCAGCGCGTGCGTTGCGGCCACGCCGACATCGGCGGTCAGGAGCGCGGTCTCGAGTTCATCGAGCGCTTCGTCGTCCAGCACCCGGCGCCGGAATACGCCCGACAGCGCGCCCGAGAGCTTGTCACGCGATGCCGAGAGTCCCGCCCTGAGCCGATCCGTCCAGGAACGCCGCGGCGCTTCCAACAGCGCATCGTCCTGCGGAAGGCTGCCGGAAGGGGCTTCGGTGTCCGCCGAGGGCGCAGTCTGGGGCGGCGACACGGCAGCGACGTTCGCGGGCTCCGGCGGCGGCTTGCGCTTGAACAGATCGAACACGGATGACAGGCCTGCGTCGTCGTGGCGGCGTCGATCCGCTACAGCTTAAGGGAGGCTCTGACCAGGTACACGGGCGCGACGGGGGTTATCCGGGGATGATTACGCGACGCAGGGTGCAGCCAATAGCAGGCGCTATTGGCCAGCCCAGCAACAAAGTAAGCGCCCCGGAGAACCCCCGTCCCATAGGGTTGGCACGAAATCTGGCGCTGGTGTCGCCCAGTCGCTGGAACGTGTGGCCCTGCACGACCGGCGGCCTGGTCCCATGAGCAAACTGAGCATCATCCAGATTTGGTGCCAACGCGCTCCGCGTACCTGGTCAGAGCCTCCCTATGGGCGGCGTGGACAATACCGGTGGAAAGGTGGAATTCTACGCGGCCCGTCCAAAGCCCCCCGATCGCTTGTCCCGCTCAGTCACCAATGCCGTTCGCATCATCGGCGGGCAATGCCGAGGACGCGTCGTCCGCTTTCCGCCCTCCGAGGCGGTGCGCCCGACGCCGGATCGGGTGCGTGAAACGCTGTTCAACTGGCTGGGGCGGGACCTCGCGGGACGCACCACGCTCGAGCTCTACGCCGGCAGCGGTGCGCTGTCGCTGGAAGCGCTGTCCCGTGGTGCGGTATCCGCGGTTGCCGTGGACCGCGATCCGAAGCTCATCGCCGCGCTTCGCACAAACGCCGAGTTGCTCGGCCTCGAGGGCCTCGAGGCGCGCCGCGGCGACGCGAGGCGCTTCGTAACCGGGGAATCACGCATGTTCGACGTCGTCTTCCTCGACCCGCCGTTCGCCGACGATCCCTGGGAGTGGCTGCTCCCGGCGTCCGCCGCCCGGCTTCGTCCAGGAGGCCACATCTACGCCGAGGCCGGCCGCGCGCTGGTTCCGCCAAGCGGCCTCGATCTCGTGCGCAGCGCGAAGGCGGGGCGCGTGGTTTACCATCTGTTCGGCGTCGGGCCCTGAATGCTCCGATTCATCCAAGCTACCGTTGACGTGGCCCACCCCTGCGGCGACGCCGGCCCGGCCGAGCGCTACCCAATCGAGATACCGGCATCGCCATGTTGAAAGTGGTCTACCCCGGCACGTTCGACCCGTTCACGCGCGGCCACGAGGATCTTGTCCGACGGGCTTCCCGGCTGTTCGACGTCGTAATCGTCGGCGTGGCGGATAGCGAGGCCAAGCGGCCATATTTCACGGCTGCTGAGCGCGTCGAGATGGCGAAGGCGGTTCTCGCGCCGTACCCGAACGTCGTCGTGGAGAGCTTTTCGGGTCTGTTGATGAACTTCGTCCACGACCAGGGTGCGCAGGTGATCCTGCGGGGCTTGAGAGCCGTGTCGGACTTCGAGTACGAGTTCCAGATGGCCCAGATGAACCATCGGATCGGCGATCTGGAGACCTTCTTCATGACCACCGACCCACGCTGGTCGTACCTGTCGTCCTCGCTGCTGAAGGAGGTCGCCAGGTTCGGGGGAGACGTCGAGGGGCTGGGCCCGGCTTCCGTCCGGGACCGCCTGTCCGAGAAGCTCGGGAGGACCGACTAGTGGACATCTCCGCGCGCATCCAGGAGCTCGAGGAGATGATCCGGGATGCCAAGGGCATGCCCATGTCCTCCTCCGCCCGCATCAACCGCGACGAGGCCCTGGAGGTCATCGGGGCGATGCGCGAGGACCTCCCCGAGGAGATCAAGCAGGCCCGG
>JBKKAZ010000151.1:0-4726 GCA_046714435.1 Casimicrobiaceae bacterium | reverse complement strand
TTCGAGTCGTCACCGGCGACGGCTTCACGCGCCTGATCGCGAGCCGTGGCCTCGCTCCCGAGGTGGTCGAGCGCGACCGGCTGATGCCGGTCGGGGGCTGCCACTGCGGCTGGGCGTCGACCGAGGGCGGCCTGCGTGTCCAGAGCGGCACCGCGCAGTGCGCGCGGCTCATCGACCGGCCGATGCTCGAGCGCGATTGCACGGAGTTCGTCGCCGTTCCGGTGCAGTACCAGGACCGCATCCTGGGCGTGTACAACCTGTTCCTCGACCGCCCGCTTGCCGCGATGGGCGAAGACCTGCCCGACCTCCTGATGAGCGTCGGGCGTCATCTCGGTCTCGCGATCGAAAAGGCGCGCCTGGAGGGCGAGGCACGCCGCGTCGCGATCATGGAGGAGCGCAACATCATCGGCAACGAACTGCACGATTCGCTGGCGCAGTCGCTGATCGGCATGCGCCTGCAACTCAAGATGCTGAGCGAGTCGATCGCGCGCAAGGACTTCGGCCAGGCCCAGTACGAAGCGAAGACACTGCGCCGCGCGATGACCCAGGCCAACGCGGACCTGCGCAGCCTGCTCACCAACTTCCGGTTGAAGCTGGACGAAGGCGGCTTCGAGCAGACGGTGTCGACGCTGGTCGACCGCTTCCGCCGGGAAACCGGCATCGCGGTGTTCTTCCAGAACGAGTGCCAGGCCTTCGCGCTCACCACCCACCAGGAGATCCAGGTCTACTACATCCTCCAGGAGGCGCTCACCAACATCCGCAAGCACAGCAGCGCGCGCAACGTACGCATTCTGCTCAACAACGAAGGCGATCTCTACACGGTCCTCATCGAGGACGATGGCCTCGGCATGGCGGGACCCGACGAGCCGATGCCGGTCGAGCACGCCGGGCTTGCGATCATGCGCGAGCGCACGCAGCGGCTGCCCGGCCAGTTCGTGATCGAAAGCGAGTCCGGCGAGGGTACGCGCATCGTGCTGATCTTTACTGCGCCACCAGCGGCCGGCGCAACCTCCGGTGCGGATCGGGCCTAGCATGCGCGTGCTGCTGATCGACGACCATGCGCTGGTGCGAACCGGTATAGGCGAGCTGCTGCAAAGCCGCGGCGTCCAGGTCGTGGCCTCGGTGAGCTCTGGCGAGGAGGGCATACGCCGCGCGCGGGAGCTTCTCCCGGACATCGTTCTGCTGGACGTCAAGATGCCGGGCATGAGCGGCATCGAGACCGTCGGACGGCTGCGTGCCGGCGGCTTCGACGCTCCGGTGGTGATGCTCACCATGAGCCGCGAGGACGCGGACCTCAGTGCGGCACTGCGCGCCGGTGCGCAGGGCTATCTGTTGAAGGACATCGAACCGGAGGACCTGGTGCCGGCGCTCGAGGCCGTGCTGCGGGGGGGCAGCGTGATCGACCGGGAGCTGGTGGGCACGCTAGCGCGCATTGTCGGCGGCGACGCAGGCGCGAAGCAGGAAGCGCCGCGTCCGGCCAATCCGTTCACCGTGCTGACGCCGCGCGAACTCGAGATCCTCGAGTGCATCGCGGACGGGTCAAGCAACAAGATGATCGCGCGCGTGCTCTCGATCAGCGACGGCACGGTCAAGCTGCACGTCAAGGCAATCCTGCGCAAGCTCGGCATGCGCTCGCGCGTCGAGGCCGCGGTGGCGGCGGTCGAGCACGGTCTCGGCAGGAACCGGAAGAAATCCGCAACGTCCCCATGATCTGCCAAGTGCGTGCGGCGCCGGCGCCGGCCTCAGACTTCCAGCGTTTCGAGGAACAATTGCGCGCGCGGAAGGCCGCGCCCGGGCAGCAACCGCAGCGCCGCTTCGGTGAACGGCTGTGGACCCGCGGCATAGACGTCGCACTCTTCAAGCCGGGGATGGCGCTTGTGCACCTGCTCCAGCGCAACCAGCGCCGCGGCCTCCTCCCGCACGCCGCCATGCCACGTGACCGGGACGTAGCGGAAGTTGTCCAGCGCATCGCTCCAGGACCGGCACAGGTTGTCAAGATAGCGCCCGTTTTCGGTCGAGGCGATCCAGTACAGGTGAATTGTCGCGGCCGCTTCGAGGGCCATCGCGTGTTCGATCAGGCTCCTGATCGGCGCGAACCCATCCTCCCAGGCGATGAAGACCAGCGGCCGCAGCGAATGCTCGTCCAGCACGAACGCGCCTTGCGGCCCCTCCACGCGGACCGTGTCGCCGTCCTTCAGACCGGCGAAGACGCGTTCGGCGAAGGCGTCGCCCGGGCGCCGGCGGACGTGGAATTGCAGGTTGCGGTCGTCGCACGGACAGCTCGCCACCGGGAGCAAGGTAGCAGGCCCGCCGGCAAGCTCGAGCGTGACCGACTGACCGGCGAGGAAGCGCAGCCGTCGGGTGCGCGGTGTCTGAAGGTGCAGCAAGCGCATGTCGCCCGGGAGCGGGCTGATCGATTTCACCTTCGCGTCGATCTCCTGCCGGGGCATGTCGGCTGCGCCGTGCGCCTCGCGCGCTTCGATGACGAGGTCGGTCAACGCCGTGTTGCAGCACATCAGGACCATGCCGGCGTTCTTCTCCGCGGCCGTGAGCGCGTAGTCCGAATGGCGGGTCTTCTGGACCTGCCCGCTCACCACCTTGGCCATGCACTGGCCGCAGTTGCCGATGCTGCAGCCGTAATCGAGCGCAAGACCTGCCCGCAGCGCCCCTTCGAGCAGACTATCGTCCCCGTCGACGAAGAACTCGTGGCCGCTCGGCCTGATCTGTACCTGCGCTGTCATGATCCTCATGAACCGATCGTGCACCAGGAGCGCCGCCGGTTCCTTCCCGGCCTCTCCGGCCTCGAGGTTCTGCTCGAGCCATGCGAGCAACGCGGCGGCCGTTGCCGCCGGGAGCGGCGTGTCGCCCAGTGCAAGGAGCCTACCGCGAAGCTCGTCCAGCGTCGCGCGATAGGCGTCCGAGCGTGCCTGGGCCCGCGCCAGCTCCCGGCTCATTTCCGTCAGGCGCGCCACCAGCGCCTCGGCACTGGGCAGCACGCGCTCGCGCACCCTCCGGGTAAACGCGGCGTCCTTGATGCGTTCGAAGCGCTCGAGGCCGGTATCGTCCTGGAGCTTCGCTTCCGGGAAGGCGCGCTGCAGGTCTTCGGCCGCTACCATGCCCTCGAAGGCGACCAGCTCGCCGCTGCGGATCTTGCTCTGCAGGGCGCCGCGGCCGATGCCGACCAGGCGGGCCGCTCGCGACAGGGTCAGAAGCTGGGACATGCATGTCACGCCCTCGCTCCATTGTATCGCCGCCACGCCGCAGTCGCGGCTCGATTGCGAACCCGGCCCCGTTGCGCGAGCGATTTTCGGACGCCTTTTGCATCGGCCTGCTAGCTGGGGCGCCGTGGACTTCCTGCCGGTCTTTTTCGATGTTCGCGGGCAGCCCTGTCTGGTGGTAGGCGGCGGTGAGGTCGCGGCGCGCAAGTGCGCGCTGCTGCTGCGTGCGGGCGCCCGGGTGACCGTGATCGCGCCGGCACTGGCGCCGGCCTTGGCTACCGACTTTGCCGCGCAGCGAATCGTTCACCGCGCGACGCGCTTCGGGCCGCATGACGTCGAGGGATTCGTGATAGCGATCGCCGCCACCGACGACGACGCGGTGAACCACGCAGTCGCGGCCGCCGCCCGGGAGCGACGCATTCCGGTGAACGTCGTCGACCAGCCGGCGCTGTGCACATTCATCATGCCCTCGATCATCGAGCGCGCGCCACTGATCGTCGCGGTGTCGAGCGGCGGCGCCTCGCCAGTGCTGGCGCGACTGCTGCGCGCGCGCCTGGAGAGCCTGATCCCCGCCGGCTATGGGCGGCTGGCGGCGCTCGCTGCGGCGTTCCGAACGGAGGTCAAGTCGCGTTTCAAGCCGCCGGAGCGGCGCCGGTTCTGGGAACGGGTGCTGCAGGGCCCGATCGCCGAACTGGTCCTGAGCGGTCGGGAAGACGAGGCCCGCGTCGCACTCGAGCGCGCGCTCGACGACCCGCGGCTCGCCTTCGGCGGCGGCGAGGTCGCGCTGATCGGCGCCGGCCCGGGCGACCCCGATCTCCTGACCTTTCGCGCGCTGCGCCTCATGCAGCAGGCCGACGTCGTCGTGTACGACCGGCTGGTGTCGCGCCCGATCCTCGAACTGGTGCGGCGGGACGCCGAGCGCATCTACGCCGGCAAGGAGCGCGCGAACCACGCGCTACCCCAGGAGGACATCAATCAACTGCTGGTGCGACTTGCGCGGCAGGGCAGGCGCGTCGTGCGCCTGAAGGGCGGCGACCCGTTTATTTTCGGTCGTGGTGGCGAGGAGATCGACACCCTTGCCGTCGAAGGCATTCCCTTTCAGGTTGTGCCGGGGATCACCGCGGCGGCGGGCTGCGCCTCGTACGCGGGAATTCCGCTGACCCACCGCGACTACTCGCAGTCGGTCGTGTTCGTCACCGGACAGCTCAAGGACGGCAGCATCGACTTGAACTGGCACTCGCTCGCGCAGCCGCGCCAGACCATCGTGTTCTACATGGGACTGGTCGGCATTGACGTCTTGTGCCGCGAACTGATTGCGCATGGCCTGCCGGCTGCGACGCCGGCGGCGCTCATCCAGCAAGGCACGACACCAGAGCAGCGCGTCCTCACCGGCGACCTCGACACGTTGCCCGCCATCGTGCACGCGGGCAACGTCAAGGCGCCGACGCTCATCATCGTCGGCGAGGTCGTGAGGTTGCGCGATCGTCTCAAGTGGTTCGAGCCGAAGG
>JBKKAZ010000150.1:0-4270 GCA_046714435.1 Casimicrobiaceae bacterium | reverse complement strand
ACCTTGCGCACCCGCTACGCCAGCAGGACCTTGGGCACCCGCTGCGCCAACCGGACCTTGGGCACCCGCTGCACCAGCCGGGCCTTGTGCACCCGCTGCTCCAGCCGGACCTTGTGAACCCGCGGGTCCCTGCGGACCGCCCGAAGCGCTGCCGCAAACCCAATCTGCTCCATTCCACTTCATGACCTGATTGACCGCGCAGTTGAGCGGGAAGAGCGACTCCGCGAGCCGGCGCAGGAATGCCGCCATCTGGGTGCGCGGAACGGAATCGTCCGGGCAATAGAGCCGGTGCGTTCCGTCGATCAGCTGACATCCCAGCGTGACACCCCGGTCCGCGATCCAGGTGATATGGGCGCAGAACGGATCGCTGGCCAGCACGTCGTCGAACACAAAGCCCGGCCCCGGGCACTGCTGTGCCAAGGCTTCCCCGGACACGCTCCCGAACGCGAGCAGCATGATCATCATCAATTTGCGCATAACAACTCCCGTCGCCAGTTCGTTCTCGTTGGCCACAACTCGCAAACGACGTTGAGCGTCACGTTGCGATAAGGCGGAACTTGCCAGCCAGGCGTTGCAGCTTCGTTGACACGCTCGCTTTCTCTGTGTTCGTGTGCATGATTCCCCGAGACAGCAAAAACCGGACCAACCGCTCGGCCGAGTGGCTGACCTCGCTATCCGCGGGCAGCCGGTACGCTGTCGCAGACAGACGGACATGGGATGCCGGTCATGGCGGTTGCCGTACTACACAGCCGCGCATTGGTCGGGGTCGCGGCGCCCCTGGTCGCGGTCGAAGTGCACATCAGCGGCGGCCTGCCGGCGTTCAATCTGGTCGGTCTCGCCGACACCGAGGTGCGCGAAGCCCGTGATCGGGTGCGCGCGGCGATCCAGAACGCGCAGTACGAGTTCCCGGCGCGCAAGGTCACGGTCAATCTGGCGCCGGCGGACCTGCCGAAGGAATCGGGTCGTTACGATCTGCCGATTGCGTTGGGGGTGCTTGGGGCTACCGGTCAGATGCCCTGCGTCGATCTCGACCGCTACGAATTCGCCGGCGAGCTGGCGCTGACCGGGGAGCTGCGGCCGATCCGTGGCGCGCTCGCGATGGTGCTTGCAGCGCGCAACGACGGCCACGCGTTCGTATTGCCGAAACTTTCCGCGGAGGAGGCGGCGCTGGTTCCGGACGCCGTCGTGCATCCGGCGCATCGCCTCCTCGACGTGTGCGCGCATCTCTCCCGGCACGCGCTACTCGAACGCGCCGTCGCGAATCCAGTGCCGATTTCGCCCTCGTCGCCGGAGCTCGGCGACGTGCGCGGCCAGGCGCACGCCAAGCGCGCGCTGATCATCGCCGCGTCCGGCGGTCATTCGCTGTTGTTCGTCGGGCCACCCGGCACCGGCAAGTCGATGCTCGCGCAGCGCCTCCCCGGCCTGCTACCACTGCTCGCCGAAGACGAAGCGCTGGAAGCCGCGGCGCTCGCCTCGCTGGTCGGCCGCTTCGACCCGCGCCGCTTTCGCGAGCGGCCGTTTCGTGCCCCGCACCACACGGCGAGCGCGGTCGCAATTGTCGGTGGTGGCAGCATGCCGCGGCCTGGCGAGATTTCGCTGGCGCATCACGGCGTGCTGTTCCTCGACGAGTTGCCGGAATGGGATCGCCGCGTGCTCGAGGCGCTGCGCGAGCCGCTCGAGGCGGGAGTCGTCACCATCGCGCGGGCGGCGCGTCACGCGACCTTTCCGGCGCAGTTCCAATTTGTCGCTGCGATGAATCCCTGTCCCTGCGGCTGGTTCGGCGATCCGTCAGGCCGCTGTCCCTGCACTCCGGATCAGGTGGCGCGCTATCGGCGGCGGCTTTCCGGCCCCTTGCTCGACCGCATCGATCTCTCGGTGGACGTGCCGGCGCCCCGAGGCGACGCGCTGCTGCTCAATGCCGCGGGACCTTCCGCGAACGAGACGGCCGGCGCGCGCGAGCGCGTCGCCGGTGCGCGCCAACGGCAACGCGCGCGGCAGGGGATCACCAACGCCCGCCTCGACGCGCGCGGCGTTGCGCAACATTGCGTGCTCACCGGCACCGCGCAGGCAATGCTCACGCAGGCGTTTGCACGGATGTCGCTTTCGGCGCGCGCCTATCACCGCATCGCCAAAGTTGCCCGCACCATCGCCGATCTCGCGTGCAGCGACGCGATCGAACCGGCGCACATCGCCGAAGCGATCGCCTACCGCCATTTCGAGGCGGCCGACGGATTGCGAATGGCAATGGTCAGGCGCTAAGGCCGTGAGTGCACCAGGCCGGCATCGGGCACGATGAATCCGATGCCATCACCAAGTCGGTGTCGAACGGCCTTTTCCCCGCGCGCATCACCGCGTATGCTTTCGCGCGAAACGTTGGCACGCGCCGCAGGCGCCAGGAAGGCCTCATGGAGAAGCTCGGGCGATACCAGTTGATCGAGATCATCGGCGAAGGCGCAATGGCGCGCGTCTACAAGGCCTACGATCCCGAGATCAACCGCAGCATCGCGGTCAAACTCCTGAAGCAGCAGTTCGGAAGCGACGACAACTATCGCGTGCGGTTTCTGCGCGAGGCGAAGGGCGCGGGGATCCTCTCGCATCCGAACATCGTCACGATCTACGACGTCGGCATCGACAACGAGCGGCCGTACATCGCCGAGGAGCTGGTCGAGGGGGTGACACTCGCCGACCAGATTCGGTCGGGCAAGCACCTGTCGATACGCGAGATCGTCGAGATCGGCATCCAGCTCGCCCGCGCGCTCGACTACGCGCACCTCCGCGGCATCATCCACCGCGACGTCAAGCCGGGCAACATCATGCTGGTCGCCAACACCGCGCAGGTCAAGGTCGCCGACTTCGGCATCTGCCGCATCGACACCGGCGACGCGGCGGAGCTGACCCAGGCGACCGCACTGGGCGACGTGCTCGGCACGCCGAACTACATGGCGCCCGAGCAGGTGATGGGCCAGAAGGTCGACGCGCGCTCCGACCTGTTCTCGGCGGGGGTCGTGCTCTACAAGCTGCTGACCGGCACGCTGCCCTTCGAGGGCGATTCGATCATCACCGTCGCGGTCAAGATCGCGCAAACCGAGGCGCCGACCATCGAGTCGGTGCGCAAGGACGTGCCGATCAGCCTGCGGCGCGTCGTCGAGCGAGCGATGCGCAAGCAGCCCGAGAAGCGCTACCAGTCCGGCGAGCAGATGGCCGAGGCGCTCTCGGCGGTGGGACGTGAAATTGCCGAGCAGGAGGAACGCAAGCAGGCGGGACGACGGATTTCGCTCGGCGTGCGCTGGGCGCTGATCATGGCGGCGTTGGTCGGGCTCACCATGACCGCGACCGCGACGATCCTCTACCGCAGCCAGTACCAGGCGATGATGAACCAGGTGATGGGTTACGGCGAGTCGCTCGCCAAGTTCATGGCCACGCAAAGCGCGGTCCCGCTGCTCGGGGAGGACTGGGCGGCGATCGAGGTGTTCATCCAGGAGACGATGTCGCGGCAGAACTTTCCCTACCTCACCATCGTGGACGACGAGGGCACGGTGCGTGGCAGCAACGACGCCGCGAAGCTCAACGCGAAGTACGTCGCGCCGGGCGGCAAGCCGGTCGCGACACCGGACAAGTCGATCTCCGTCGAGGAAACGACCTTCGGCGACGGACGCAAGGTGCTGGACTTCGGCGCCCCGATACTCTTCCAGGGGAAGAAGATCGGCGACGTGCACCTCGGCATCCTCGAGGAGCCGCTGTCGAGAATCGCACGGCTGATGCTCACGATGCTGGCGATGCTCACCGCCGTGACCATCGCGGCGGTGGCGGGGGGTACCTACCTGCTCGCGCGCCGGCTGATGGCACCGTTGCGGGCCGTCAAGACGGGATTGTCCGAGCTTGGCGCGGGCCGCTACGACATACGCATCGGCGAGAAGCGCAACGACGAGCTCGGCGAGGTGTTCAGCGCCTTCGACCGCGCAGCGGCCGCGCTCGAAGCGCGTCACGATCCGGTGCCCCAGCCCTCCGAAGAAGGGACACTCGTCATACCCGCGCCGAAAGCGGCCGGCGCGAAGGTCGCTTTCTAGCGCGCCAAGTCTGCTTCTACGGCCGCTTCGCTCGTGTTCCGATCCCAGCCGCTGTTAGCCGCCTCGCTGCTCGCGGCGGGAATCCTCGCCGGCTGCGCGCAGGTGCCGCCACGCGAGGTGCAGCCTGCGCCAGCGCCCCAGCCACCGGCTGCTGCCGCCTTCGATCCGGTGATCGCGCGCGACAGCAGCTATGCCGTGGTGGT
>JBKKAZ010000149.1:0-6842 GCA_046714435.1 Casimicrobiaceae bacterium | reverse complement strand
CCGGGAACCAGGACGCCGTAGTCGCGAAGGTGGGCGCGGACTCGCTGAAGTAACAGCGGCGGCGAGCGTGTGCCACGGTGCCGCGCTCGCGTTCTCCAGTGCGCGGGTCGGGAACACCGACCCCGCCTGCAATCCCTGCTACGCCGACAGGCGCAGGACGAGATTCGCGAGCAACTCGTAGAGCGCGTCGTGCGATAGCTGCAGCGCGGCCACCGTGGGAACGAAGTCCATCGCTACCATCGGCCCGCGCGACAGCAGTCCGGTCGGCGCGGCGATCGTAACTACGCCGGCGGTGGCGAATTCCGCGCTCGCGCGAGGCATGTCGATCGCGTGCGCGACCAGCACGACTTGCGTGACGCCCTCGGCCTTCAGGAGCTGCGCCGAGTAGCGAGCGTTCTCGTGCGTGTTGCGCGAGCGGTCTTCGGCCCAGCGTACCGCGACACCAAATTCGCGCGCGAGGGCATCGCGCATCAGCGCTGCTTCGGTCGATTTCACGTCCGGCTGCGCGCCCCCGGTCACAAGCACGGGAAGACCGGTCTCTCTTGCCACGATGGCGCCGTAGCGCACGCGTTCGAGCGTCAGCCGGCCGAGCGTCTCGCCGCCGTATTCCGGCGCGCCGCGCCGCGTGCCTCCGCCCAGGATCACGATCGCCTGCGCCCCGGCCACCTGCGAGGCGTCGAACGGAGCGCGATCGAATGGCTTGGCAAGGATCCACGCCACGATTGGAAGCGAGAGCAGCAGCAGCGCCGCAGTACCCATCCAGACCAGCGCGCGACCTGTGCGCGGCGCTCGCTTGGTGAGCACAAGCCCCGTGATTGCCAGCAACAGCGGACCGGTGGGTGGCAACACCAGCGCCTTCGCCAACGCCTTGAGCGCGAACACCCAGTCCATCAGCGCAAAGTGCGAAGCAGCGCGCCGACGTGCTCGGCCGGTATCGCGTAGCTGATGCCGGAGGGCTGCGTAAGCAGCGACTCCTTCGACGCCCGCACCAGCACCATGTTGACGACACCGATGACGGCTCCGGAGGCGTCGAACAGCGGGCTGCCGCTGTTGCCGGGATGGGCGATGCTGTCGAGCTGGAACACCGGAAACGGACCGCTTTCCAGGCGACGCAACGTGGGCGCGTCGAGTTCGGCGGCGCGACGCTGCGGAATTGCGATCGGCGTGATCGCCGCGACGATGGCGCGATGCGTTGCTGGATAGGCGCCCAGCACCGCGCCGATCGGAAAGCCGGTGAAATGCATGCTGCGACCCTCGCGAACCGCGGACGAATCGCCGAGCACCAGCGCCGGTAACGGCCGGCCTTCGATTTTGAGCAGCGCAAGGTCGTGCGCGGCGTCCTTGGCGACGGTGCGGGTCTCGCGCATCTCGACCTGCGAGGGCTCGACGCGCGCCGAGGGAATCAGGATCACCGCGCGCTCGTTGCGGCTCGCATCGAGCGTTTCCGGAAGCACGTGAGCGTTGGTGACGATCAGGGTTCCGTCGCCGACGGCGAAGCCGGTGCCGCGGAACTGGAACGGCGGCGATCGGGTACGCTCGAATGTGCCGACCGCGACCACCGAAGGCTTGACCCGCGCGATCGTCGCCTCGACGTCCGCGGACTGCGCGCTGCCTGTCGCGGGGAGCGCCGACAGGGCAACCAGCAAGGCGCTAGCGACGATACGGCGGAACATGGCGTGATTCCAGCGCTCTAGCTGTGGAATTGCACGCTGATGCTTCCGGCAATGCGTGAATGCGGCTCATTCGTCGTTCCCGCGAAAGCGGGAACCCAGTGTCGTTTCAGTGGGGCCTCGCTCCCTGCGAGAACAGAGACGCTGGGCCCCCGCCTTCGCGGGGGCGACGGAAAGATAGAATGCGAGCGCCTCTCACAACTCATGGAAACAACCTCGTGACGCTTCACATCTAGCCCCCGGCGACGCGGCGCGCCGGGATTCCCGAGTCATCGTTGCGCGACTCGTGCCAGCGCAAGGTGGCCTCGAGACCTTCGCGGACGTCGTGCGTCGGCACGTAGCCGAGCCGCTCCCGTGCCTTGTCGATGCTGGCCTGCGAATGCCGGACGTCACCGGGACGGAACGGCTCGTAGCGCGGCGGCGGCGGCACTCCGCGACGGTGGCCGCGGACGAGCGCTGCCAGCGTTGCATGCAACTCGTTGAGCGACATCCGTCCGCCGACCGCGATGTTGTAGACCTCCCCTACCGCAGCTGGCGCGCTCGCAAGCGCCGCGAGCAGGTTTGCCTGCACCACGTTGTCGATGTAGCAGAAATCGCGCGTGGTTTCGCCATCCCCATAGATCGTGACCGGCTCGCCGGCGAGCATCGCGACGAGCATGCGCGGGATGACCGCGGCGTACGCGCCCTCCGGATCCTGGCGCGGGCCGAACACGTTGAAGTAGCGCAACCCGACCGTCGCGAAACCGTAGCAGCGCCCGAACACGTCGGCGTACAGCTCGTTCAGGTACTTGGTGACGGCGTACGGTGACAGCGGACGGCCGATGCTCTCCTCGACCTTCGGCAGCCCCGCATGATCGCCGTAGGTCGAACTCGAGGCCGCATAGACGAAACGTGCAACGCCGGCGTCGCGCGCGGCGGTGATCAGGTTGAGAAAGCCGGTGGCGTTCGAGGCGTGGGTCGCGAGCGGATCGGCGATCGAGCGCGGCACCGAGCCCAATGCCGCCTGATGCAACACGATATCGACGCCGTCACACGCGCGCACGCAGGCCCGCGGGTCGGCGATGTCCGCCTCGTGGAACGCGTGCCGCCGCCACGCGGCATCGCCGACCGAGCGCCTTACCGCGTCGAGGTTCTCGCGGTGGCCGGTGGAAAAGTTGTCGAGACCCACGACCTGCTGCCCCGCCGCGAGCAGCGCGTCGACCAGGTGCGAACCGATGAATCCCGCACTGCCCGTCACCAGCCAGCGGCGGGGGCGCGCAGCGAGCTCTGCGCGTGCCGCCAACAGCGCCGCCGGGATTGGCTTCACCTTCAGAGCCTCCAGACGTTCACACCATGCGTGCGCAACGCCGCGGCGTCGGCCTGGCACTTCACGTCGGTGAAAATCCCGCCGGCTGCGAGCTTGCTGACATAGTCGATCACCGGACGCGCGCGAAACTCGCGGTGCGCGACCGCTGCGACGACGGCGCTTGCGACCGGCAGCGCCTCCCAGGGACGGAGCTCGACGCCGTACTCGTGGCGCGCCTCGGCAGGATCGGCGACCGGGTCGTGGACGTGCACGACCGCCCCGTAGGATTCGAGTTCGCGGACCACGTCGATGACGCGCGAGTTGCGCAGATCCGGACAGTTTTCCTTGAACGTCAGCCCGAGCACGATCACGTCCGATCCCCTGACCGCGAAGCCCGCCCGGATCATCTGCTTCACCGTCTGCTCGGCGACGTACATTCCCATCCCGTCGTTGAAGCGCCGGCCGGCGAGGATCACCTGCGGGTGGTAGCCGAGCTTGTCGGCCTTGTGGGTGAGGTAGTAGGGATCGACGCCGATGCAGTGTCCGCCCACCAGCCCCGGACGGAACGGCAGGAAGTTCCACTTGGTTCCCGCGGCCTCGAGCACCTCGGTGGTGTCGATGCCGATCTTGTGAAAGATCAGCGCGAGCTCGTTCATCAGCGCGATGTTGAGATCGCGCTGGGTGTTTTCGATCACCTTCGCGGCTTCCGCGACCTTGATGCTCGTCGCCCGGTGCACGCCGGCGGTGACCACCGCGCCGTAGAACGCCGCAACACGCTCGAGCGTTTCGCTCGAATCGCCTGCGACGACCTTGGTAATGCGGGTCAGGGTGTGCTCGCGGTCACCCGGATTGATTCGCTCCGGCGAGTAGCCGACGAAAAAGTCCCGCTGCCACTTCATGCCCGAGTGCTGTTCGATCACCGGGACGCAGATCTCTTCGGTCGCACCGGGATAGACCGTCGACTCGAAGACCACGGTTGCGCCGAGCTTCAGATTGCGGCCGACCGTCGCGCTCGCGCCGAGCAGCGACCCGAAATCGGGCTGGTGCGCATCGTCCACCGGCGTCGGCACGGCGACCACGATGAAATCCGCCTCGCGAAGCACGGCTGGATCGGTCGACACCGAAAGGCCTTTCGATGCCGCGAGATCAGCCGCGCTCACCTCGCCGGTCGGATCGACGCCGCGCCGGTAAGCGTCGACCTTCGCCTGGGACAGGTCGAAACCCAGGGTCTTGAACTTGCGGCCGAACTCCACGGCGAGCGGCAGCCCGACGTAACCCAAGCCGACGACGGCGACGACCTGGTGCCCAAGCGCGGCGCCCAGGGTCGGATCGAGGCGGGATTGATTGACGATGTCGTTCATGGTCAGGGGTCGGGCGTGGGCGACGGGCCTACAGCTCGCGCAGCAGCTGCTCTGCCTCCGTCTTCATGGGATCTTGCGGCGCGCGGCTCAGCACCAGCTCGACTTCGCGCTTGGCGCCGGCCTTGTCGCCGGTTTTCACCAGCGCCCGGGCCAGATTCAGACGCAGCTTGTGGTCCTGCGGCGCGAGGTTGGTCGCCATGCGAAGCAGTGACAGTCCGCGAGCCGTATCGCCCTGCCTGACCAGCACGACGCCCAGGGTATCGATGATGTTCGCATTCAGCGGCGCCAGCCGGTACGCGCGCTCGGCGAGCTCGCGTGCCTCCGGGGCACCCTGTTCGGAGAGCAGCCAGGCGAGATTGTTGAGTACGACGACGTTGTCCGGGTCGACCTCCAGCGCGGCGCGATACGCGGCGATCGCGCCGGCCTTGTCGTTGCCGATCTGACGCAGCTGGCCGACCAGGTTCAGGAACGTCGCGTCCTTGGCATGCTCGCGGGTCCAGCGATCGGCGAACGCGTTCGCGTCGGCGGTACGGCCCGCGGCGACGAGCAGGCCGTACTGGCGCGCTGCGAGCATCGGCGTCGGCTGTCGCGCCAGCGCCTCGCGCATCGGTCCGACGGCAGCGTTGGGCTTCTTCATCGCCGCGAGGAGCTCGGCCTCGATGGCGAAGCCCAACGCGACCGTCGGCCGCTCGCGCTGCAGGCGCCGGGCCTCGGCGATGGCCTCGTCCGGGTTGCCCGAAATCAGGTAGGTCGTGGCGAGCGCCACCAGTGCCGGCGCGTAGTCCGACTGGATCGCGAGCGCCTTGCGCTGCGCGTCGAGCGCCGACACGTAGTCCCGCGACGCGATGTTCGTCTCGGAAACGCGCAGCCAGGGCCCTGGAGCGTTCGGTAACAGCTGGGTGAGGCGGGTGAAGGTGTCGCGCGCCTGCGCGATCTCCCCCGAGGCGAGCTGCATCGCGCCGAACATCTCGACGATCTGCGCATCGTTGGGCAGCGCGGCGTTGGCAGCGCGCGCCGCCTCGAGTGCGCTCTTGTTGTCCCCTATGCGCCGGTAATGAGCGACCAGCGCAATACGCGGTCCGGTCGCGTTGACATTAGCGGCAATCGCGCGATCGAGCGTCACCTTGACCTCCGACGGTGGTGCGCCCGAAAGCGCCTGGACCTCCGCGAGCGCGATCAGCGGCAATTCGTTCTTCGGTTCCGCGGCGATCATCTTCTCGTAACGGGCCCGCGCATCGCCGGGCTTGTTCTCCTGCAGGTCGATCAACGCGAGGCTGCGCGCGGACGACAGGCGCGCCGGCTCGATCTCGAACGCCTTGGCGTAATGGATACGTGCCGCCTTGAAGTCCCGCCTCGACGCATCGACGTTGCCACGAAGCTCCGCA
The DNA here is from genome assembly GCA_046714435.1 of Casimicrobiaceae bacterium. GTDB lineage: Bacteria > Pseudomonadota > Gammaproteobacteria > Burkholderiales > Casimicrobiaceae > VBCG01. The sequence continues at coordinate 1,141 of JBKKAZ010000149.1, read as the reverse complement.
ACTAGTGCCGATCCCGGCTGCTTCTTCTCGATCGAAGCCACCGCTGCGAGTGCCTTGTCGTACTCGCGTTGGCGCAGGTGCACCGCGTAGAGCGCGAAATCGGCCTGGATGTTGGTCGGATCCTGCGAAGACAGCCGTTCAAGGTCGGCGAGTCCGCGCGTCGCGTCCCCGGTGGCGAGCCGGATCTGGGCCAGCCTGAGCTGCGCCGTGGCACCGGTCTTGTCGACGGCGGTCGCGCGTTCATAGAGGCGCGCCGCCTCGGCGATATTGCCCGACTGGATGCGAGCTTCACCAGCGAGGCGAAGCAGCATCGGATCGTCGGGCGTGCGGCGAAGCGCGGTGTCCGCCGCCTCGGCGGCCTGCGTGGCGCGACCGGACTTGAGGTACGAGGCGATCAGCACGCGCCGCGGAGCGGGATCATCCGGCATCTTCGCGATCACCTTGGTGAGCGCTTCCTCGGCAACCGCGTAGCTCTTGAGATGATAGTTGGCGAGCCCGGAGAGGAACAGCGAGGGCAGGTGGTCGGGCCGCGCGGCAATGAGCGGCTGCACCAGCTCGCGGGCGCGCGCCGACTCGCCCTTCGCCAGCGACACCAGCGCATCCGAGTACACCGTGCGAAAGTCCGCGGGCGCGTCCTTCTTCATCGTCGCTAGGATCGGTTCCGCCTTGTCCACCTTCTGCGCCGAGACCAGCATCGACACCTGCGCGAAGCGCAAGGTCATCGACGCGGGATTCGCAGCGGCCGATTTTTCCAGTAGGCCGAGCGCTTCGTCGAGGCGTCCCTGGACCCGGACCAACTCCGCTTTAAGCACCGACGCTTCCGGGTCGTTCGGCGAAGCGGCAAGGGCGCTATCGAGTGCGGCATGGGCGGCCTGCACATCGCGGCCTCGTATTGCGAGCTGAGCCCGAACGACATTCGCGCGGGCGTAGCCGGGGTCGGCTGCCTGCGCGGCATCCAACGCCCGCTGTGCCTCCTTGATGTCGCCCTGCGCGATGCTGGCGACCGCCACCGAGGTCGCAATTTCCGCACGAGCCCTCGCGGTGGTCACCGCCGGATTGGCGAACTCGGTCGCGAGCTTGCGAAACTCGCCCTGCGTCAGCAACGCCTGCGCGATCAGCGGCAGCACCGCGTCAGCGGAGT
>JBKKAZ010000148.1:0-4283 GCA_046714435.1 Casimicrobiaceae bacterium | reverse complement strand
CTCAATCGTCGTTCCCGCGAAGGCGGGAACCTAGCGTCGTTCAATCGGGGCTACTCCCCCGGCACGAACAGAGACGCTGGGCCCCCGCCTTCGCGGGGGCGACGGGAAGTAAACGCGAGCGACCGCGGTCCCCTCGAGCGAACAGACGCTAGGCAACCGCCCCCCGACTACCCCACTCGGGGGCAGGCTTCGCGGGGGCGACGGGAGGTAAACGCGAGCGCCCGCGGTCAAGGTAACGGCGGTTTCGACCGCGCGCTGGCCCGGTGCTATGCTTGGCGTCTGCGCTCTGCCCGCGCCGGCCAGCGATGAACGCCCCCGTTTCCGCCACCGCCTTGCGTCCCGTCGAAGCACCGGCGATCCAAAGCTTCGACGAACTGCCCGGATTACCGCTGATCCGCACGCTGATCGGCTTTCCGACCGTCAGCCGCGATTCCAATCTCGCCTTGCTCGACTGGGTGCGCGACTATCTCGCCGGCCACGGCGTCGAGTCGACCTACACCTACAACGACGCTCGCACCAAGGCCAACCTGTGGGCGACGCTTCCGGCGCGAGACGGCAATGTGACGACCGGCGGCATCGTGCTGTCGGGACACACCGATGTCGTGCCGATCGACGGGCAGCCCTGGGACACCGATCCGTTCCAAGCCACGGTCAAGGGCGACCGGCTCTACGGTCGCGGCGTGACCGACATGAAGAGTTTTTCTGCGCTGGGCCTCGCCAAGGTGCCGGAGCTGTTGCGGCGCGGCCTCAAGCGGCCGCTGCATTTCGCGCTGTCCTACGACGAGGAAGTCGGTTGCATCGGCGTGCGCCGCCTGCTCGAAGACATCCGATCGCGCGGACTCGAGCCGATGGGCTGCATCGTCGGCGAGCCGACCGGCATGGAGCTGGTACTCGCGCACAAGGGCAAGAAGAGCTGGCGGGTCCGCGTGCGCGGGCATGAAGCGCACAGCTCGCTCACGCCGCACGGCGTCAACGCGGTGCAGATCGCGTGCGAAATCGTCGCCTACATCGGCAAGCGAGCGCGCGATTTCCGCGATGGCGGGCGTCGCGACGAGGCCTACGACGTGCCGTACACCACTGCGCACGTCGGAGTCATCCACGGCGGCACCGCCTTGAACATCGTGCCGCGCGACTGTTGGTTCGACTTCGAGCTTCGCCATCTCCCGTTCGACGACCCCGACGCGTTCGTTGCCGACGTCGAAGCGCACGCGCGGACGTTTGTCCCCGCGATGCAAGCAGTGAGCGGCGACACCTACATCGAAGTCGACCGGCTGACGACGCTGCCGGGCATGGACACCCCGGATGGCTCGGCGATAGCAACGCTCGCCCACGAATGCAACGGCCACGCCGAGGTCGGCAAGGTATCGTTCGGAGCCGAGGCGAGCCTGTTCCAGGGCATCGATATCCCGGCCGTGATCTGCGGTCCCGGTCATATCGCGCAGGCGCACCAGCCGAACGAATGGGTGAGCCTCGAACAGCTCGCGCGCTGCCAGGCTTTCCTGGACCGCCTCGCCGACCGCGTCTGCGTCGCCTGAAGCTCGCCCCAGGGCGCTCTCCCCGCCGCTTCGCAAGTGAACAGCCCGCCTGTCAGTGGCGCCGTGGCCCTCGAGCTCGCCACGCCTGCGATCGAAGTGAAGTTCCCCGATCTGGCGCGCTGGGAGCCCGGCAACACTGGCATTCCTTATGTCTGGCGCTTCGATGCCGCGCGCCCCGGTCCGACCGCACTGGTGCAGGGACTCACGCACGGCAACGAGGTGTGCGGCGCGATCGCGCTCGACTGGCTGCTCGAGCGCGACTTTCGGCCCGCTCGCGGCAGTTTCATCGCGGTGTTCGCCAATGTCGACGCCTACGATGCGTTCGACCACACTGAGCCGTTTGCTTCGCGGTGCATCGACGAGGATTTCAACCGGTTGTGGACCGCCGAGGTGCTCGACGGCCCGCGTCGTTCCGCCGAACTCGAACGGGCGCGCGCCCTGCGCCCGGTCTACGACAGCGCGGATTTCCTGCTCGATCTGCACTCGATGACCGACGTATGTCCGGCACTGTCGCTGTGCGGACGGCAGGACAAGGGACTGGCGTTGGCGAGCGCGCTCGGCGTGCCCGAATACATCGTGATCGACGCCGGCCACGCCGCCGGCAAGCGCCTGCGCGACTACGCGTTCTTCGACGACCCCAAGGATGCCCGCAACGCCTTGCTGGTCGAGTGCGGCCAGCACTGGGAGTCGGCGGCGCCCGAAGTCGCGAAGCAGGCCACGCTGCGATTCCTGCGCCACCTCGGCGTCGCCGGTCCGGACTTCGTCAACGCCCACCTCGCCAGCGGCGAGCCACCCAAGCAGAAGGCGATCACGATCACCGATGTCATCACCATCGAAACCGACGCGTTTGCCTTCGTCGCGCCGGTATCGGGCCTCACCGTCGTCAAGCAACGCGGCACGCTGCTGGCACGCGACGGCGATCGCGACATGCACACGCCCTACGACGATTGCGTGCTGATCATGCCGACGCGGCGGCCGAAACGCGGCGAGACGGCGGTGCGGCTCGGGCGCTTTATCTAACAGGCTGTTGAAAAGGTGGTGTCATCCGGCGTCCCGCAAGCTCACTTGGGACCCGCAGGCTTGGCTTCGGCGAGTGCGCGCTCGGCCAGCGTAACTACGTCCGCACCGATGGCTTCGCGCCAACGCGCCACTACGTCCTTTGCGGCGGCACGGAACACGGCGTGACCGGCAGGTGTCAGCCGAAGCACGGAGATCCCGTTGCGCGCAAGCGCGTTCACGGCCGCTTCCTCGCGGGCAAGCGCGGCCGTCTCGGCGATCGCCTGACGTGCGGTTCGTCGCGCTGTCTCGCGTTGCGTCTCATCCCAGCTCGTCCAGAGCGGCTTGTGCACAGCGAACAGCATCGCGTCGGCGAGCGCTCCCCATTCGGTCAGGTGCCGCTGGCCGCTCGCGTGGGCGCGCGCAGCTTCGAGCGACGACGGCGGCCCCTCCTGGCCGTCGAGCGCGCCCTTCGCAAACGCTGCCTGTGCCTCGCTGAACGACATCGCCTGCGGCCTGACCCCGAGCGAGAGCAGCGTGTCGTGCACGAGCGGCATCGGCGCGGCACGCACGCGCAGTCCGTCGAGATCCTCCGGCGCGCGGACCGAACGCGCAGTGGTTGCGATCTGACGGTGGCCGAGTGGCGCCAGAGCGACCAGAACGACGCCCGCCGCATCGAGCTTACCGGCGAGCGCGTCGACTAGCGGCTGGTTTGTGACCAGCGCCTCGAGCTCGCGAGGGGTCGGCGCAATCCACGGCAGGCCGAACACCGCGAGCGCGGGAACCTGCGTCGACCACCATAGCGCGGAACCTACGGCGAGGTCGGCGCCGCCCTCCTGCAACGCGAGCAACTCGCGCGCGGGGTCGCGCCCGGCCAGCGATCCCCCGGGATGAAGCTTGGCCAGCAAGCGCGGATCCGCGTCGGCCAGCAGGGCAGCCCAGCGCTGCGCTGCGCTGCCCAGCGGCAACGCCGGACCGGTTGTGACCGACATCCTGAGTTCGTGAGGCTTGGTGCCATCGGCCCGGCTTTCAGCCCCAGCCGCAAAAGGCGTCGCTGGCAACAACACGCCTGCTAGCGCAATAGCCCCGGCGATCCAGCAGTGAACATGCAAAGCCGTGCCGTAGCGCCCCATGGAACCATCGTAGCACCGGCAACCGGACGCTTCGCGCAACGCTGCGCGGCGTACGGATTCAGGGGCGCGCATGCCAGTAGCGTGGCGCTCGCGCGCGTTCGGCCTGCGGCGGACCGGGACCGGGCGGCTCGAAGTCGAAGGTCAGCGCCCCTGCCTGATCGGTGCGATGAATCGCCGCCCCGGCGCGGCGATAGCGCTCGACGATATCCGCGCGCGGGTGGCCGAACCGGTTGCGGTAGCCGACGGTGAATACGGCGTAATCCGCCGCGACGGCAGCGACGAATGAAGACGTCGACGAGGTGCGGCTGCCGTGGTGCGGCACGATGACGACGTCGGCGGCAAGGGCCGGGCGTTGGGTCGTCACCAACTCGATTTCGCTCACCGATTCGATGTCGCCTGTGAGGAGCGCGACCCCGCCGGCCGAGGCGACGCGCAGAACGCAGGAGAGGTCGTTGGACTTGCGCCAGCGATCCTCGTAGTGGACGGCGTCGGGAAACAGCAGCTCGAAGCGCACGCCATCCCATTCCCAATGCTGGCCGGCGCGGCAGCGCAGGTGAAAACCGCGCTCGCGCTGGCGCTCGATGATCGGGCTGTCGTCGGGCAGCGAGGAAATCATCAC
>JBKKAZ010000147.1:0-5338 GCA_046714435.1 Casimicrobiaceae bacterium | reverse complement strand
ATGTGCGTGCGCTCGAATACGGCCTGCCGCCGACCGCGGGCGAGGGCATCGGCATCGACCGGCTGGTCATGCTGCTCACCGACAGCCCGTCGATCCGCGACGTCATCCTGTTTCCGCAGCTCAAGCGCGAGACGCCCACCTAGACGAGCCTCCGGCGGGCCGGGCTGGATACCCCCTAGGGGTACTTGATTTATACCCGTCAGGGGTATAGGCTGCGGCGATGGACGCATCGACGACGGCAACCCGCGCCGACAGTTCGCTGGCACAGGCCCCTGTCGCCCCGCCCGCCGAGTCGATCCCGACGGGACGCGTCGACCTGGCGCTCGAAGGCATGACCTGCGCCGCCTGCGCGGTCCGCATCGAAAAGATACTGAACCGCGTCCCCGGGGCGGAAGCTTCGGTGAACTTTGCCACCGAACAAGCGGCTGTTCGGTTCGATCCTGCCCGGGCCTCGGTCGATGAGCTGGTCGCGGCGGTGGGTCGCGCAGGTTACGGCGCGCGCGTCAGGCGCGATCCGGAGACCGAGCGGCGTGCGGTCGACGCGCGCCGAGCGGAGACGCTGCGCGCGCTGCAGCGGGAGGTAGTGCTCGCCGCGGTGCTGACCGTTCCGCTGCTGATGCAGATGCTGCCGATGCTGGGGGGTGGCGAGCACGCCGAACTGCTGCCACGCTGGCTGCAGCTGCTGCTCGCGACGCCGGTGCAGTTCTGGAGCGGGCGCCGCTTCCATGTCGGCGCCTGGAACGCGTTGCGCGGCGGCGGCGCCAACATGGACGTCCTGGTTTCCCTCGGGACCACGGCCGCCTGGCTGTTCAGCGCGGCAGTGGCCGTGTTCGGGCTTCACGAGCACGTCTATTTCGAGGCGTCGGCGGCAGTGATCACGCTGGTGCTGCTCGGCAAGCTGCTGGAAGCGCGCGCGAAGGCGGGCACGTCCGCGGCGCTCGAGGCGCTGGCGAAACTGCAACCGCGCGTGGCCTACCTCGAACGCGGCGGCTCGATCGAGGAAGTCCCGCTCGACGCGGTGCGTGTTGGCGATCGCGTGGTCGTGCGCGCCGGCGACTCGATACCCGTCGACGGCGTCGTCGAATCAGGGCAGTCGAGCGTCGATGAAAGCATGCTGACCGGAGAAAGCAGGCCGGTTGCGAAAGCGCCAGGCGATACCATCCATGCCGGCACGCTCAACCACGACGGCAAACTCGTGGCGACGGCAACCGGCGTCGGTGAGCGGACCCTGCTCGCGAGCATCGTGCGACTGGTCGCCGAGGCCCAGGGCTCGAAAGCGCCGATCCAGCGCCTGGTCGATCGCGTATCGGCCGTGTTCGTGCCGGTGGTGCTCGCGATCGCCGTGGTGACGTTCGTTGCGACGTGGTACTTCGCCGGCGACGGCGTGCGAGCACTCGTCCATGCGGTGGCGGTGCTGGTGATTGCCTGTCCGTGCGCGCTCGGACTTGCCACGCCGACGGCGCTGGTTGTCGGTACCGGACGCGGCGCGCAACTCGGGGTGCTGATTCGCAATGCTGTCGCGCTCGAGCACGCCGGCAAGCTCGCCACGTTGATCGTCGACAAGACCGGCACGCTGACCGAAGGCCGGCCGCAGGTGGCCGAAGTGTCGGTCAGCGCCGGTGAATCGGCGAGCGCGCTGCTAGCGATCGCGGCTGCCGTCGAGCAGGGCGTCAATCATCCCCTTGCCCGCGCGATCGTCGAGCACGTGATGTCCGCAGGATTGAATCCGGTCGCCGTTGGCGACATCGTCGTCGCGCCTGGCCGGGGCGCGCGGGGTGTTCGCGACGCGGACGGGGCGCACGTGGTGGTCGGATCGATGGCGTTCCTCGCCGCCGAAGGGATCGACGCTTCGTCAAACGACGCGGAACGCATGCGCGGCGCGGGTCTTACGCTGGTCGGTGTCGCGGTCGCCGGCCGCCTGCTGGGATTCATCGGACTCTCGGATCGCGTCCGGCCAGGCGCGCGGGAAGCGATTGCGCGCGTGCGCGCGCTTGGCATCGAGGTGGTGATGATCAGCGGCGATCACGAGTCGGCAGCGGCAGCGGTCGCGCGCGAACTCGGACTTGACGCGTATCGCGCCGGCGTTCCGCCCGCCGGCAAAGCCGACGCGGTGCGCTCGTTCAAGCGCGAAGGGCGCGTGACCGGCATGGTCGGCGACGGCGTGAACGACGCGCCGGCGCTCGCCGCGGCCGACGTGAGTTTCGCGATCGGCGCGGGCTCCGCGGTTGCGATCGAGGCCGCGGATGTCACGCTGATTCGCGACGACTTGAACGCTCTGGCGGACAGCGTGCTGTTGTCGCGCGCGACGCTCGCGACAATCCGACGCAACCTGGTGTTCGCTTTCGGCTACAACGTGCTCGGCATCCCGCTCGCCGCGTTCGGCTATCTGAGTCCGGTCGTCGCCGGCGCCGCCATGGCGGCGAGTTCCGTTTCGGTGGTGGCGAGCGCGCTTTGGCTGAAGCGCTGGCGACCGCGGCGCTGAAAATTTCCACTCTGGAGGTGACATCGATGCAAACTGTAACGCTGGACGTGAAGGGCATGACCTGCGGCGGGTGCGTGGCAAGCGTCACGCGCGTGCTGAAATCGGTGCCGGGTGTTGCCGAGGTTGAAGTGACGCTGAATCCGGGGAGGGCCCGCGTGGGGTTCGATCCGTCGAAGGCCAACCTGGCGAAGCTCAAAGAGGCGGTCGAGGGCGCAGGGTATGACGTCGCGTCATAAGGAAGCGACCAGCCTGGCCCCGGCGGTACCTGTCGTTCATCGTCACGCCGGCGACAAGGCCGCGTTCGCGAAGCGGCTCGCCCGCATCGAGGGGCAAGTGCGCGGCATCGGCCGGATGATCGAGGAGGATCGCTACTGCGTCGAAATCCTGACGCAGGTGAGCGCCGTGCGCTCCGCACTCGACTCCATGGCGCTTGGTTTGCTCGAGCATCATCTGCACGGTTGTGTGCAACAGGCCGTGGTGTCGGGCGGTGGCGATGCCGCAATCGACGAGGCGATGCGCGTCATCCGCAAATTCGGGGGGTGAAACGATCGCGGGCGAACCTTGGCGTGGCCGGCGGAGCGTGGATTCTCCGGTCACGACGCGACGGTTTGCCCGGTAATGTCGCCCGATGGCATAATCCACGTCCCTCGGGGTGTAGCGCAGCCTGGTAGCGCGCTTGCTTTGGGAGCAAGATGTCGGGAGTTCAAATCTCTCCACCCCGACCACGATTGGCCCAAGCGCTTCTGCCGGTGCCGGTGAAGCATTGCGTCCCCGGCGGACCGGATGAAGCGCCCGTAGCTCATTTGGATAGAGCACCGGCCTTCTAAGCCGGCGGTAACAGGTTCGAATCCTGTCGGGCGCGCCAGATCGACTGTCGTAACAGTGGTGGCTGTAGCTCAGCGGTAGAGTCCTGGATTGTGATTCCAGTTGTCGCGGGTTCGAATCCCGTCAGCCACCCCATTCCCGCCCGGCGTTCGCTGCGGCGTGTGTCAAGCCGCCGGACCTCGCGATCGGCCTGAACGCTGCTGCGGCGCGGTCAGCGCGGAGCGCAGGGGTGAGCTGGCCGCGCCGCAGGGCGTTTCCGCCGTCGGCTACTGGGGAGCGCACATGACGACCAGGTCCGGCCCGTCGCCCTCGGCCAGCCAACCCATGGCCACCATCTGGTCGCGCACCGCCCTGTCCGTCATGTAACGGTGATTGGCATCCAGACGGTTGCTGAATACGCGATAAACCTGCGTCGTACTGGCAGGACAGTTCCCCGCCGTGGGCAGGAACATGTGCATGAAATTCGCTTCCTCCAGCACGAAACTCGGGTTGTTCTGCCCGGTGGCATTGCACTCCGCCGTCCCTCGCCCAAAAAAGTGCGAATCGCCCAACGCCGGCGGAATGTAATAGCGGCAGACCGGGGAGGTGCCGTTTTGGGCGGTCGTGTAGGTCTGGAACGTCTTGCCGGTTCGCACCCAGCCCCGGATCACGACGCCCGCGTCGAGAATCGCGATCTCGGCAGGGACCCACGTGATGAAGTAGTGATTGAGACTTGCATTAACGAACTCCACGACCGTCGTCGAGGCCGGGCCTGCGCCCGACGGGGTCGAGCGCGTGTAGCCAAAGCCACCGCCGGCCTGGACCGACCAGAACGTGAACTTGATGTCGATATAGATGTCCTCGGACTTGAGATGCAGGACGGCATCCTTTCCCACACTGTCAGGCGGGTTCCTCTCGTGCCACTCGATCCAGGGCTTGTAGGTCAAACTCGCGAAGTTGGCCGTGGTCCCGTACGCCCATTCGGTGTCCGCCGGACTCAGGCCGGAATAGAACGTCTCCGTCTTGGCGTTGAACAGCCCCCTCGTGGCTGCACGCGTGATCCAGACGTTGGGGGTGATGCGATCCTGGTTCTCGGGCTGGCTGGCATCCGTGCCGTTCAACTTGGTGAAGTTGACGCGCGGGCCGGACCAGATCGTGGCCGCCTCGGTCGCAAGCGAAACCGCCGAAAGGCAGAGCACAAGCGCCGCGGCATTCCAGGGTCGCCGCGCGGACCGTCGGCCGAGGACGCTCGGGTGAGGCGGCAAGCTCCGGACGGTCCACGGGGGCCGTCGGCCCATCACGAGAATCGCACGAACCATCGTAGCTGTATTCAAGGCCATCTCCCGGTGCGGTCAAAGCCGGCGCGGTAGTGCTTGATCACTGCACCCGCCAACGCCAAACCCGTTCCCATTGGCGAGGAATGCCGCTCGAATGCAAATTACGCCGATTTGACCCAGCTTGCGGGCGCATTACAAATGTCGCCAAAACGGTGCGCGTCGCCGTAGCAGGCACCAACCCGATGAGCAAACAGCTGGTCGGTACAATTTATTGCGCACCCCTGGAAAGACCGCCGCCCCCCAACGGCGCCCAACCACCCCGACGTCGCGTCAGCCCGGTCTCGTCAACCCGTGATAATCTGATTCGTCAGCACTTGGTGGGGCTGAAACTCCTATCCGTTGAGGTCCACGATGCGGATGATTCTCGCAACGTTAGCCATGGTGGCCGCCGCAACTGCCGGCGGCCAGACTTTCCCCAACCGTCCGGTCACGCTGACGGTCGGATTCGCGCCAGGCGGAGGCACCGATACCGCGGCCCGGATCCTCGCGCAGAAGCTCAGCGAGAACATCGGACAGTCGGTCGTCGTCGAGAACAGGACCGGCGCCGGCGGCAATATCGCGGCCCAGCACATCGCCACTGCGCGGCCAGACGGCTACACCATCCATCTCACCTCGGTCGGTCCGATGAGCGTCGCGCCGCACCTCATCAAGGACCTTCCCTACGACCCACGGCGGGACATCGCGCCGATCACGATGGGTGTCGTGTTCCCGAACG
>JBKKAZ010000146.1:0-6883 GCA_046714435.1 Casimicrobiaceae bacterium | reverse complement strand
CGCTCGACCGGGAGGGTGGCGGGCTTGGCACCTTTCAGAATCCGGTCGACGTAGCCTGCGGCACGTCGATAAAGACCCGGCAGATTCGGCCCGTAGCTCGCCAGGAAACCCGCGTCCGCATAGTCGCGCAGGCTGTGGATCGCCGGCAGGCGATTCGCGATCGCGAGCTCGGCGATCCGATGCCGCGTCATGTACGTCACCGGGCCCCCGCTGACGAGGATTGCCTCGGCGCGCCCGCGTTTTATCGCAGCGAAGGCTTCTTCGATCTGGTCCGGACGGCCGATCTCGATAACGTTGAGTGTTACTCCGAGCCGTTGCGCAGCCGGTTTGTAGAGGGCCTCGTCGACTCCCGACTCCGTTTGCTTCAGGATGGCGACGCGCGACAGGGTCGGGACGAATTGCTTCAACATCGCGAGACGCTTCCCTCCAATTTCACCCCCTGCTCCGATCGACAACCCGGTGACGTTGCCTCCGGGCCGCGCCAGGCTCGCGACGAGGTCGTTTTCGACCGGATCAACGGCATGCACCATGACGATCGGAATCGTCGACGTTGCCCGCTTGGCCGCGGTGATCGTCGGGTTGGCGCCGGCAACGATGACGTCGACCGGTAACCGCGCCAGCTCGGCGGCGAGAGCCGGCAGCCGCTCCGGAAGTCCATCGGCATATCGACGCTCGAGAGTGATGGTCCGGCCTTCGACGTAGCCGAGGTCGCGCAGGCCGGCCTCGAACGCCGCAACCAACGGAACTGAAGCATCAGCGGATGCAAGGCTCAGGAAGCCGATCACGCGCTTGCTGCCTTCGCGCGTCGCCGCGGCGAGCGGCGGGCCGAACATTGCGAGAGCAGCACCACCGATGAACGTTCGCCGGTCCATCACCGGATCACTTCGTCCGCGCGCAGCAAAAGTGATTGTGGAATCGTCAGTCCAAGCGCCTTCGCCGTCTTGAAATTGATTACGAGCTCGAACTGCGTCTGCTCGATGGGGAGATCGGCGGGCTTGGCGCCATCGAGAATCTTGGCCACATAGGCCGCGGCCGTTCGAAATAGCCACGTCAGGTTATTGCCATAGGACATCAGCAGCCCGGCAACGACCGGCTCTCGGGCCGGCCCGATCGCCGGCAACCGGTGTCGCGTCGCGAATTCGATGATCTGGTGGCGAAGGGTGAGTGTAACGGTAGGATTCGTAGCGAGCAGAAAAGCCTCGCCGCGTTCGCGGAGGATCGCTGAAGTCGCGCTGCCGAAATCCTCCGGTGCCGACATTTCGATGCGGATTAGATCGATCCCCAATGCCTTGGCCGCCGTGTCCTGATTGCGCTCCAATTCGACGATTCTCGCCGCATCGCTGGTTTGTCGTCCATGGAGATAAACGACCCGTCTGATACCGGGCACCGCCGCCTTCAGTAATTCGAGTTGCTTCGGCACGAGATCGAGCGCGGCAGTCATCAGCCCGGTGATGTTTCCGCCCGGCCGCGCCAGGCTCGCGACCAGGCCATCGCGCACCGGATCGCTCGCTGGCGCCATGACGATGGGTATCGTCGACGTAAGCTTCTTAAGCGCACGAATGCTCTCGTCGCCGGTCGACACGACGATGACGTCGCAATCGAGCTGCACGAGCTCGGCGGCGAGCGCGGGAATCCGTTCGCGTCGGCCTTCGACGTAGCGCCGCTCGAATACAAAATTCCGGCCTTCGACGAAGCCACGCTCCTGGAGCGCTTGGGTGACGGCCTGCCACAGATGGGCAACCTCGGGTCTGGAGGGAGGAAGATTCGCCAGGAATCCGATCCTGCGTACCGCTGCCTGCTGCGCCCAGCCGCGCGACGCGAAGACGCAGGGAGCGCCCACCAGCATTTCGAGCAATCGCCGGCGCTCCATCATCCGACTTCTCCCCGATGTGAAAACGATAGTCGCCGTAGCATCGACGATCGGACTGCCCCGGTCAACGCGGTCGCATCGGGTTTTCAGCCGCCGCGCCATGACGTATCCTGTTGAATATGCAACGCCTATCGACCCCTGCCAGCCGCTGGCGACTCACGCTGGCCACCGCGCTCCTGGCGCTTTCCACGACCTGCGCGGCGGCGCCTCTCGGTCCGGCGGATGCGGCGTATGTCGATGAAATTGCTGCCTTTCGCGCCAAGGCGGATGCAAGCCTGCGCCGCGAGCGGGGCTGGCTCTCGATTATGGGGCGCTGGGAACTCGAGCCGGGTGTGACCCGGATTGGCGCTGCCCCGGCCAGTACCGTGGTGTTGCCGAAGGCGCTAGCGCCTGCCGACCTCGGCACGATCACGGTCCGCGACGGCAAGGCGCGGCTCGCGCTGGCCCGCGGCCAGAAGATGCGCGTGGTCGAAAAGGGCACGCCGGGCGCCGAATTTACCGAGCGCGAGCTCCTGCCGGACGGTCAGCGCATCGAGTGGGTAACGCAGGGGAGGCTATCGCTGCAACTGGTCAAGCGCGACGACGGCAGGTTCGTGCTGCGCGCCGCCGACCGCGACGCGCCGATCCTCAAGACCTTCGCGGGTCGGCAGTGGTACGAACCTCGAGGCGATCTCAAGCTGCCGGCGCGCTTCGTGCCGCAGCCCAAGGGAACGCAGATCCCGATCGCCAACGTGCGCGGCGAGATCAGCTACGAGGATGTCGCCGGCTATCTCGAGTTCTCGTTCGACGGCGCGACCGTGCGGCTCGAGGCGCTCGACGACGACGGCGACCTGTTCATCATCTTCCGCGACGCGACCAGCGCCGAGACCACCTACCCGGCGGGCCGGTTTCTCGCGATCAAGAAGCCCGCCGACGGTGTCTGGTTCGTCGATTTCAACAAAGCTTACAACCCGCCTTGCGCGTTCTCCGCTTACACGACCTGCCCGCTGCCGCCGCCGCAAAACTGGATGAAGTCGGCGGTGCCGGCCGGCGAGCAGTACGTCGAGAAGCGATCCTGACGAGTTGCCCGTCGATGCGAGCGGCCGCTAGGGCCGCGCGAGCGCGATAAGCGCGCGCAGGTCGGTCGCCTCCCCCACCTTCCAGCACTTACGCGCCAGCGTTTCGCTGCGCAGCTTGCCCAGCACCGGAACGACCAGCGAGGCGAACTTCGCGTCGAGGTCGGCATCGCTCATCGGACGCTGGAGCGAGCCGATCGCATGCTCGACGAAGACATGCTCGCGGCGTCCGTCGGTGAGTATCGCGGTCACGTCGGCGGACGCCTCATGGATCGACGGGTCCGCCGTCGCAACGACCTTGCGGCGCAGGGCGACCACGTCGTCGCGGCGCACGATCGCGTCGGCGAACTCGCCTTCGCCCGCGCGACCGAACATGAGCCCCGCCGCGCAGCCGAAGTACACGCTGAACTTCGCCTGCAAGCCGCTCGCCGGTTCCTTCTTGCCGGTCAGTTCCAGCACCAGCGGATGAACGCGAAGCTCGATGCGCTCGATTGCGTCGGGCTTCACGCCGCGCGCGCGTAGCTGCACGGCAGCGTCGATCGAGGGGTGGATGACGATGCCGCAAGCGAACGGCTTGTAGGTGTTGAACGAGATCTCGAAGCGGCTGCCGAGCTCGCCGGTGATCTCGTTCCAGTCGCACTTGGTCGACACGACCTGCATGAATCCGCGCGGCGCTTCGAGCGCGCGCGAACTCGCGGTAAAGCCGTTGGCGGCCAGCAACGCCGAAACGAGGCCCACACGCGCCGCACCACCCGGATGGAACGGCTTGGTCATGGTGCCGAACTGCTCGCGCATGCCCACCGGCTGCGAGGCGGCGATGCCCAGCGCCATCGCCGTCTTCGCCTCGTCGAGGCCGAGCAACCGAGCGCAGGCGGCCGCGGAACCGAGCATCCCGGTCGAGCCGGTGATGTGCCAGCCGCGGTCGTAGTGTTCCGGGTAGATCGCGTTGCCCACGCGGCACGCCACGTCGACGCCGATCACGATCGAGTCGACCAGCGCCCGTCCGCTCGAGCCCCGGTGTTCCGCGAGCGCAAGCGCGGCCGACGCAACCGGCCCGGCTGGATGGATGATCGTTTTGAGATGCGTGTCGTCGAAGTCGAAGGTGTGCGAGGTGATGCCGTTGACCAGCGCGGCGCCTGCCATGTCCAGCTTCTCGGCGCGCCCGAGCACGCTCGACTGCGGCGCGGGTTCCAGCATCGCCAATGCTGCCAGCGCGGCTTCGGCGGCCTCGTGACGCGCGGCGCCCACCGCGCAACCCACCCAATTGATGAACGTGCGATGCGCCTCGTGATCGACGGGGTCGCTCCAGCCGCGACCGGGGTGCGTCGCGACGAATCGCGCGAGGATGGCGGTGACCGGCGGCGCGCCGGTGTCGGCGGAAACGGGGCTGTTGCGCGCCATCGTGGTTACCGCGAGCGGTCAGGACGATCCGCGGCCGCCCAACTGCATCCCGTCATCGTCGTCGTCGTCATCATCGTCGTCGTCGGATTCGTCGTCGTCGTCGTCGTCGTCAGGGTCGCCGATCGGACGCTCGTCGTCATCGTCATCGTCGTGGAAAGGATCGCGACGATGCGCCAGAAAAGGAAACGCCACGCCCGGCGCGAGGAGCGTGGCGGCGATCGCTGCGGCGAGAACCGACAGCGAAGTCATCGTTCGCTACTGCGGAGGAATCCGCAGGTTCTGCCCGGGATAGATCTTGTCGGGGTGCGCCAGCATCGGCCGGTTCGCCTCGAAGATCTTGTTGTACTTGTTGGCGTCGCCGTAGAACTGCTTGCTGATCTTCGACAGGGTGTCGCCCGAGACGACCGTGTAGTACTGCGCTTCCGGCCCGCTCTGGTCGACGCTCATCATGTCCTTGACGGCACCCACACCGGCGACGTTGCCGCAGCACAGGACGATCTTTTCCCTGGTCGCCTGGTCGGGCGCGACGCCGAACACGCTTGCCGTCCCCGACGCACCGTCGAAGGTGACGGTGAGTCCGGTCGCCGAGAGGTTCTGTGACTTGATGTAGGCGAGGATCGCGTCACCCGCGGCGCCATTCGCGGCCTGCTGCTTCGCTTGGTTGGCCGGATCCGCGGTTGCTTCCTTCATCGCTGCGCCGGCGGTGCCGCGCCCGAACAGTTTCTCGCCAGCGTCGCGTACAAAGTCGATGAGACCCATGAGTACTCCCAATCGGTGGTGTCTGGAGGAAAGGTACGGCCCGTGAGCACGGACCGCGCAAACCAATACTTGGGAAGCATACACCGCGGAACGAGGCCGTGGCCGGAGCCGCGACCGCTGCGACCTCCGGCGCGCCCGCGCGTGACGAGGGGCGTCGTGCCTGGCCGAAAGCCATGGGTCCGAGCGCGGCCCTTGCTGACGCCGATTCCCTGCCACCGGCGCCCGTCGGCCCATTCCATGACGCCTGTCGCCCGCCCCTTGTGCGGCCCTTGCCGACGCCCTAGGATGGTGGCCTGACCTGTCGAGGAGCACGCCATGACCAGGACCTCCCCGTTTCGCGCATCGTGGCTGACGGTGCCGTTCGCGCTGCTAGCGCTTGCCGCCGGCGAGTCGCAGGCGCTGACCTGCTACATCGTGTTCGACCGCAACGAAAACGCCATCTATCGCGACGTGTACGCGCCGGTCGACCTCTCCGACGCCGGCAAGGCGGATCGGGAAGCAATGCGCCGTCGGGGCGAATTCATGATGTTCATGGAATCGGAGGAGTGCCCCCGGCTCGAGTTCTTCACCGGTAGCGCCGGCACCGTCGGCGTGCGCCTCGACCAGACGCTCCCACCGACCGGCGAAACGCCTCGTGAACCTGCGAAACCGGCGACGCCGCGCGCACCGAAAAAGCCGGCCCCGCGCGCCGGCTGACACTCGTCGCGAAGGCGTCCCCGCCTAGCGCGCGCCGGGATCGAGCGCGTCCGCCAGCACCCTAATCGCGTGGACCGCACGGCGCGGGTTGCCGTGCCGTGTTCCGTCCGCAATCTGGTGGCGGCAACTGGTGCCGTCGGCGACGATCAGTGCGGAGGCGTCCGCGTCACGCACGGCCGGCAGCAGCGACAGCTCGGCCATGCGCATCGACACCTCGAAGTGGGATGCCTCGTAGCCGAAGCTGCCGGCCATGCCGCAGCAGCTCGACTCGATCGCTTCGACCGCGAGCCCGGGGATAAGCCGAAGAACTTCCTCGACCGGCACTGCGGCGTCGAAAGCCTTCTGGTGGCAATGCGCGTGCACCAGCGCGCGCTTGCCCGGCAGCGGCACGAGCGGCAGGCGCAGCCGGCCGGCGCGGTGCTCCCGCGCGAGGAATTCCTCGATCAGTAGCGCGCGATCGGCAAGCGCGGTCGCACGCTCGCCCGCACCCATCACCAGGAATTCGTCCCGCAGCGTCAGCAGGCATGATGGTTCCAGCCCGACCACCGCCGCACCGGCAAGCCCCGGGGCCGACAGCGCATCGATCAATCGCAGCGCCTCGCGCTTCGCCTCGTCTACGAGCCCCGAGGCGAGGAAGGTCCGGCCGCAGCAGAGCGGGCGCGCCGCGTCGCTGCCAACAGCCGCCCGTGCGATCGCAACCCGATAACCCGCCGCACGCAACACCGCAAGCGCCGCATGGCCGTTCTCAGGCTCGAAGTAGTTGGTGAAGGTGTCCACCAGCAGCACCACGTCGGGATGCGCGTCGTCGGCGCGTGCGGCGTCGCTCGAAAGGAACGTGTCGCGCCGCCAGCGCGGCAGCGAGCGCCGCGACGACAATCCGGTAATGCCTTCGGACAGCGTGGCGGCGCCGGGCAAGCTGTCGCGCAGGTTCGCGAGCCATGGCAAGCGCGCCGCCCAGGGAGCCCAGCGCGGCAAGTAGGCGACGGCGCGGTCGCGAAGCTTGAGGCCGTGCTTGCGCTGCCAATGGTGCAGGAACTCGATTTTCATTTTCGCCATGTCAACGCCGGTTGGGCAGTCGCGGCGGCACCCCTTGCAACTGACG
>JBKKAZ010000145.1:0-19371 GCA_046714435.1 Casimicrobiaceae bacterium | reverse complement strand
GCCTCGCTCCAGTATTCCAGGCTCGCGTAGCCTTTGGCATCGACAAAGCCCGAGAATTCCGCGTTGCTGACGCAACGGCGTGAGATCGCAAAGGGTTCGAGCCAGACGTCGTGAGCGTACTGCTCGTTGTCGAACACGAAGCGTCGCGTCTCCTCGCCGCGTAGAGCGCCCTGCCGAAACCAACCTCCGCCGACTTCGGCATCCCCCTGTGCCGCGCTTGCGTCCACCGGACGCGGCGGCGCCAGGCGCGGCGGGAACGGCAGCGCCAGTGTGTCGAGCGTCATCAGCAGCGCTTCGCCGTGCATGTCCTCGTGATAGAGCGCGAGTTCGAAAAAGTACCGCTCGCCGTCGCGCGAGCGCGCGAGCCGCTCCAGCGTGTCGTCGAGCGTCGCCGCGAGGTAGGCGTGGATGCCGTCCCACCCGGGGAGCGGCAGATCCCAGCGGGTATCGTGCGGGACGTGGCCCGAATCGAACCAGGCGTCGGCATTGGCGAGAAGCGACGGCGTACGAGCGCCGCCCGCAACGTCGGCCCGGTAGCGCCGGCACCAGAACTCCTGGAACCAGCCGATGTGGCCGATCTCCCAGCGCGGTGGATTGACGATCGCAAGGCGCGCAAAGCGCTGCTGCGAGTCGTCGAGGTGCGCGTAAAGGCGCAGCGTATACTCGCGCGCTTCACAGAGCGCGAGCGCGATGTCGTTCGCCGAGCGTGGCGCGCTCGCCCTTGCCTGCTGCACCCTGCCCACCGTGGTTGCGCCCACGATTCTCCTGGTCACGCCATACCTTGCCGACGCCAACAACGGCAACTGGCGCACGGCGCAGCGCTGGGCGCGCCTGATTACGCCCGCCTATCGGACAATTCTACAAGGCCCCGACGCAGCGGTATCCGGAGGACGCAGCGACGCGGCGGTCGCGATGATCGCCTTGCACGCCCGTCGCAGCCGCCGTGCCATCGAGGCCTGGCGGGCCCTGCAACCTCAGCGCGCGCTGCTGGTTGCGATGACTGGTACCGATCTTTACCGCGATCTGCCGGCCGGCGATGCGGCGACGCGATCCTCGCTGGAGGACGCGGACCGGATCATCGTGCTGCAGGCCGATGCGCCGCGCTACCTCCCCGAGGATGCGCGGCACAAGGCGGACGTCATTCATCAATCCGCGCGGCCGCTGGTCCCGTTCGCAGCCAAGGCCCGCAGCCGCCTGCACTGCCTGCTGGTCGCGCATCTTCGCGACGAGAAAGACCCACGCACGGTGTTCGCCGCGTGGCGCGCTCTGCCGCACGATCTGCCGGCAACGCTTGCGATCGTCGGCGCAGCGCTGGATCCCTCGCTGGCGATCGAAGCCCACGCGCTTGCGGTGGAGGATGCGCGGGTGCAAATGCTGGGCGCGAAACCGCATCCCTGGACACGGCAGGCGATCAGGCGCGCGCACCTGCTGCTGGTTCCGTCGCGCATGGAAGGCGGCGCGAACGTCGTCGTCGAAGCCGTCACCGCTGGCACCGCGGTCCTCGCGAGCCGTATCTCGGGCAACCTGGGCATGCTGGGCAGTGACTATCCCGGCTACTTCGACGTGGGCGATGCGGCGGCTCTCGCGGCAGGCATCGTCCGCGCCCACCGCGATCGCGCTTTCCTCGCGACACTTGTCGCTCGTTGCCTCGACCGCCAGCCGCTGTTCGCACCCCAGGCGGAGGCAGCAAGCCTGATCCGTTCGATCGAGCGTGCGCGCTCCGGCGCCACCGGTAGAATGACCTGATCGGCGACGACTGAAGGCTCCCGACCATGAATGCACCCGACCGCGCACCCCTACGACTTACTTCGTTCTCCCACGGCGGGGGCTGCGGCTGCAAGATCGCGCCGGCCGTGCTGCAGCAGATCATCGCCAAGGCGGGACCCGGGCTGCTGCCGAAGGAACTGCTGGTGGGCATCGAGACGGCCGACGACGCGGCGGTCTACCAGATCAACGAGCGCCAAGCGATCGTCGCGACCACCGACTTTTTCATGCCGATCGTCGACGACCCCTTCGACTTCGGCGCCATCGCCGCGACCAACGCGATCTCGGACGTCTACGCGATGGGTGGAACGCCGTTGTTCGCGCTCGCGCTCGTCGGCATGCCAATCAACCAACTGCCGGTCGAGACCATCCGCCGCGTGCTCGAGGGCGGCGAGGCGGTCTGCGCGAAGGCCGGGATCCCGGTCGCGGGCGGGCACACCATCGATTCGGTCGAGCCGATCTATGGCCTGGTGGCAATCGGCATCGTCGATCCGAAGCACCTGAAGCGAAACGCGGGCGCGAAGCCCGGAGACGTGCTGGTGCTCGGCAAGCCGATCGGCGTCGGCGTCTACAGCGCCGCACTCAAGAAGGACCAGCTCTCCGCCGACGGCTACGCGGCGATGCTCGCGAGCACGACCCAACTCAACACGCCCGGCATCGCGCTCGGCCGGCTCGACGCGGTGCACGCGCTGACCGACGTCACTGGCTTCGGCCTGCTAGGGCATCTCTTGGAGATCTGCCGAGGTTCCCAGGCGGGCGCGCGGATCGACCTTCGCCGCGTGCCGCTCCATCCGGGCGTGCTGGATTTCGCGCGCAACGGCATTTTCACCGGCGCGTCGGGCCGCAACTGGGCGGGATACGGAAGCGATGTCGATCTCGACGGTTCGATCGGCGACGCCGAGCGGGCGTTGCTCACCGATCCGCAGACCTCCGGCGGATTGCTGGTCGCGTGCGCCCCCGGCGTGGTCGACGAGGTGCTGGCAATCTTTCGCAGCGAGGAATTCGCGCGCGTCGCGGTCATCGGTGAGGTGGTCGCGGGGCCACCCCGCGTTCGCGTTGTTGCTGGCTGAACCCGGTTTGAAAGTGGGGGCAGAGACGACTTCCCCCACTCCAGGCGTCATGCAGACGCGCAGCCGGATGTCGTCTCTGACCCGACTTTCAGACCCCACGTTCGCAACGCGCCTGACGCGGCTAACGCGTCGCGGCCGGCCAGGTCACGGCGGCGCCGGCGCCGCCAAAGTGGCCCTTGCGAGTGAAATAGTCCTCGGCCTGGACGAGGACGAAGCCGGTCATAACGAAGCACAACGTAAAGCCGGCCGGGCCCATTACCAGCTCGAACAGCTTGACGTCTGCGGCAAGTTTGAAAATCGAGCCGTCCGCGACCGCTGGCGCGGACCGGGCGCGGCTGTTGCGCCAGTTGCTCGGCAGCGTTGCCAGCCGCCAGAGTGTGTTGATAGCGAAGAACACGCCCAGTCCGGCGATGCTGAGCGTCACACCCGCGAACACCAGGATCCCCAAGCGCGCCCCGGTGCCTTCCTCGCGGAATCTTTGCCATACCGCCGCCAGCATGCGCGGCAGCCGCGGATAGGCGGCGAGGATCTGCCGGTGAAACGGCACGTCCGGCGCGGTCACGGCGGCCACGGCCGCGCGCGCAAGCCCCGCGTCACCGCCGAGTTCTTCGCGCACGGCACGTAGCCAGGCATCGAAACCCGGTTCATAGGCGCCGCGGGCGAACGCCGGCACCAGTGTCGATTCGAGGAGCCGGCGAATCTTCACGTCGGGCAGGAGCCCTTCGAGGCCATAGCCCACCTCCGCACGGGCGATCCGCGCATCGCGGAACACGAACAGCACGATCCCTGTGTCCTCCTTCGCGGTGCCGATCTTCCAGTCGGTCGCCGCCTGCACGGTCCACTCACGGAGGTCGCTCTCGGGCAGGCTCGGTGTCGTGTAAACGACGAACTGCGCGCGCGGGTCGTTGAGGAGCGCGCCAGCCGTGCTCCGCGCATAAGCGGGCGAGACCATGTGGGCATTGTCGACGAAGGCGCCGTCGAGCTGGGCCGGCGAGGGTGGCGGCGGCGGGAGTCGCGGGGTGAACACGACCAGCCCGACCGCAAGGGCCAGGCCCAAGCCCAGGCTCCAGAGCACACGCTTGACAAGGCGTTCGGAGACCTTGGGACTGCCAGTGGGCGGTCCCGGGGATGGGACAGACGGGGACATTGGGCGCGGACCAGGGGCTGACGTGGCGAGACTCTAAACCTGCAGGCGGTTCAGGCGGCCCAGAACACGGCGAAATCACCGGCGGAATCTTGCCAGCGCTTAGCCTTGGCAAAGCCGGCACGGGCCAGAAGCGTTTCGAACTCGTCGGGCGCGTACTTGTAGGAATTCTCGGTGTGGATGCGCTCCCCCGGTTCGAAGACCCGGGGGATACCGTCGATGTTCACCCGCAGCCGGGTGCGCGCTTCGAGATGCATCTCTATGCGTCCTTCCGCCTCGGCGTAGAAGCCGCGGTGCGCGAATTCCGCCGGATCGAAATCGCTGCCCAGCACACGATTGACATGCGACAGCAGGTTGCGATTGAACAGCGCAGTAACGCCGAGCGCGTCGTCGTAGGCCGCATCGAGCCGGGCCCGGTCCTTCTTGGTGTCGACCCCGATCAGCACACCGCTCGCCGATCGTTTCGCGCAATGACCCTTCACAGCACGCAGGAATTCGATCGCCTGCTCCGGCGTGAAGTTGCCGATCGAGGAGCCGGGATAGAAGAACTTGACCGGGTCGGACCCCAGGTCGCGGTCCAGGTCCAGGCCGGCGGTGAAGTCGCACACGACACCGCCCACGGCGAGGTCCGGAAAGCTACCGGCAAGCCGTGTCAGCGTGCGCTCGATGGCGTCGCGCGCAATGTCGACCGCAAGGTAGCGTGCGGGACGCAGCCACGGCAGCCAAAGTTGCGCCTTCGCGCCATCGCCGGCGCCCAAGTCGACGAACTGTCCACCGGCGCCGATCGCGCTTGCGATCTCGGCCCGGTGCGCGTCGAATATCGCCCGCTCGGTGCGGGTCGGGTAATACTCCGGCAACTCGCAGATCGCGGCGTAGAGCGCGCAGCCCAGCGCGTCGTAGAAATATCGCGGGGGAATCGCGGCCGGCGTGGTGCGCAGCCCCCTGACCAGCGCGGCACGCTCGACGGCGGGATCCGTGACGAGGCGATCGACCACCTGGAAGTGCATGCATGACCTCGACGTAATGACGGCGCCGATCATAGCGTGAGCGCCGGAACGTCGCGATGCCCGTCCCCATCTCAGCGCTGCCCTGCGATAATGGACCGATGTCCAACGACCCGATCGCGATCGAGGCACGCCGGCTCGCCCCCAGGCGTGCGGCGCTCCGCCGAATCGCGTCGGTGATGCTTGCTGCCGCGGCCATCGTGCCGAGTACTGTGATCGCCACGGGAACGCTGTCGCCGGGCGATGGCAACCCCGCGCCTGCGCTGGTCCTGCGTGATCTTGACGGCCGCGAAGTCCGCCTGGACGGATTTCGGGGTCGCACCGTGCTGGTGAATTTCTGGGCAACCTGGTGCGCGCCCTGCGTCGCCGAAATGCCGTCGCTGACTCGGCTTCGCCGCTTGCTGGTCGAGCAGGGCTTCGAGGTGCTGGGCGTCAACCTCCAGGAGAACGCCGCGCGCATCCGGCCGTTCGCCGAGCGCCTCGGCATCGACTTCCCGATCCTGCGCGACCACGACGGTGCTGTGCGGGTCGCTTGGGGCGTGCGCGTGTATCCGACCACCTTCGTCGTCGGCCCGGACCAGCGCGTCGCGCTGGTCGCGGTGGGCGAGATCGACTGGGACCGGCCCGAGATCGTCGCGCGCGTTCGTGCGATCATGGCGGGGTCAGGAGCCACGCCGCAACAGCAGCGCGCCAACGCTTCCTACCCTCAGCATTCGAGGAGTTCACCATGAAACGACGCGACTTCCTGATCACCGCCACCGCGCTGCCGTTGTGGATGTCGCTTCCCGGCGCGGGCTTCGCGCAGGCGCGCACGTTCACGCCGACGCCAGGCCGTTGGCGCAGATTCGAGCTGGTGACGCGACTCGAGATCGCCGAGCCGGCCGGCGCGACCCAGGCGTGGATTCCGATGCCCGCGCTGAACAACGACTGGCAGATCTCGCAGCAGGGTCGCTGGACCGGGAACGCGAGCGAGACGACGCTGGTGACCGACCCGACCTGGGACGCAGCGATGGTTCACGCGCGCTGGGCCGAGGGCGAGAAGGCGCCATGGATCGAAACCACCACCGAGATCCGCACCCAGGACCGCCGGCATGACTGGACGCGCAGGGGCGAGCTCAAGCTGGATCGCACCGCGCTCGCCCAGTACCTCAAGCCCACCGAGTACATGCCAACCGATGGCATCGTCGCCCGGACCGCGCAGGAGATCGTCGGTACTCGCCGGTCCGACATCGAAAAAGTGCGCTCGATCTACGACTGGGTGGTCCAGAACACCTATCGCGAGCCCAGCGTCCGCGGCTGCGGCGTGGGCGACATCAAGGCCATGCTGGAAACCGGCAACCTCGGCGGCAAGTGCGGCGACATCAACGCGTTGTTTGTCGGACTCGCGCGTGCCGTGGGTGTTCCGGCCCGTGACGTGTACGGCATCCGCGTTGCGCGCTCCGCGTTCGGGTACCGCGAACTCGGTGCCGGCTCCGCCGATGTCTCAAAGGCGCAGCACTGTCGCGCCGAGGTCTGGCTCGACGGACGCGGCTGGGTGGCCATGGACCCGGCCGACGTTGGCAAGGTGATGCGCCAGGAAACCCCCGAGTGGCTGAAGGACCCGCGCCACCCGGTGGTCGCGCCAGTCAATGCCGCGCTGTTTGGCGGCTGGGAAGGCAACTGGGTCGGATACAACGTCGCGCACGACGTTGCGCTGCCCGGATCGAAGGGCGCCAAGCTTCCCTTTTTCATGTACCCGCAGGCGGAAACGCGCGGCGAGCGCGTCGACAGCCTCGACCCGGAAACTTTCCGTTACCGGATCACGACGCGCGAATTGGCGTAAGTCGCGACGCGAGGCTCGGCCCGCGATCGCATGACGCTATCGAAGGACGCATCCGCGCCGAGCGAGGGCGATGCCATCGGACTCGACAGCGCGGCGCAGTTCGTCACGCTGTCCGGCCGTGATGCTGCGGACACGGCCGGCCGTCATGCGGCGTGGTATTTCGCCGCCGAGACCGTCGCGATCCCGCGCCCCGGGCTGCCAGTCGCCGGGTTTGCCGTGTCGACGCGGCCGTTCGACGACGTGCGGCTGTGGAACGCAGCGCATCCGGTCGAAGCCCCCGCGGACCGGCCGCCGTTGGTGTGGGTCGGTGCTCCGAACGCGCTTCGCGGCGCAACCCTGGCCAGCGACGCCGCCACCATCGCAACAGTGGATCGAGTGCAACCGCTGCGACTGTTTCCCCGGCTGCCGCTCAATCGGTCGTGGTTCGATGCCAGCTCGGCGGCGTTTTTCGCGTCGCGCAAGGTCGCCGTGCGCGGCACGGTGAGTGCGGTAGGCGTCGAGGCGCGGTCATTGTGGCCGGAGGATTTCCGGCTCGGTCCGGTACCGCCGCCGTTGCGTTCGCTTCCGCAAGCGGCAACGCCCGCGATGGCGTTGCGCGCGCTGATCGCCGCGTCGGGTCACGCCGCGAGCGCGTTCGAAGCCGTCACGCTGTGGCAACGCGAAACGCAGGCCGACTGGAACGGCAAGGCGGTGCTGGCCTTTGTGCTGAATGGTGCACAAGGTGACGACGACGAGGCGCACGCCGGCCATTTCGCGATTGCCACCGGACGCATCGCCGCCGACGGCGCCATTGGTGACTGGCTCGCCAACAATTTCTACACACTCGACAGCGAAAGCGAAAAGGGGACCCTCGCCGCGCCGGTTCCACTCTCCGGCTATCAGGGCGACCTCAACGCCGGCCAGTCGTGGTACCGACCGTCGTGGGCGCTGGTCGCGGTGCTCGACACCGACCTTGCCGTGCGCCGCGTTCAGTCCGCGCTGGGCCGCGTATATCGCCAGTTCTGGCGTCACCAGCTCCGCTACTACCATCCGACCGACAACTGCACGAGCATCGCCATCGACACGCTGCGCGCGCTCGGACTCGCCGTTCCGATGGCAGGACCCACCTCGAAGATCGGTGCGTGGCTCGCCTTTCCGGCGCTGCTGTTGCGCGAGCGATCGCTCGCCAAGGCGAAGGTCGGTTTCGACTATCTGGTCACCGAGCGCACCCGCCTGCTGCCGGCGCTGACGCTGGAAGCGCTGTTCGATACCCTTGCGAGGCTCGCCGCCCGCAGCGAGCCTGCGCAAGGGACGCTGAGCCGCGAACTCGCGCGCGACCTGTGCGCGATCGCCTGGCTTGCGCTTCCGCAGTTTCCTTCGAGTCGCGCGTTCGGCGCACCGCCGGTGACATCGCTCTCCGAATACGACGCGCGCATGCCGGACGATCCCGACGAGCGGGTCGTCGTCCCGGTTCCGCCGCGCCCGTTCCCCGAAGCGCTGCACGACGACGACCTGCTGCCGGCGCGGCCGCATCCTTCAGATCTCGCGGTCCGGGCCTGGGCAATGGCGCCGCTGGTGGCGATCGCCGTCGCGCTGGTGTTCCTGCTGCGCTGATCCGCCGTTTGCCGGCCGTCCGTCGCTCTCTTTGGCCGCCCCTTGACATCGGATTATATTTCGATATTATTGGAAATATGAAAGCAATTGCCGAACGCCCGCACCTCGATCCCACCACCGGGACCGCCGTCCGCAGCCTTGGTGCCCTGGCGCACGACAGCCGGCTGGCAGCGTTCCGGTTGTTGGTTGAAGCCGGACCGGCGGGCCTTCCGGCCGGAGCACTCGCGCTGCGACTCGGATTGCCGGCGGCGACGCTTTCGTTCCACGTCAAGGAACTGGCCCAGGCCGGGCTGGTGAACGCCGTCTCGCGCGGGCGCTTCGTCATCTATTCGGCGAATTTCCCCGCGATCAACGAACTGGTCGGTTACCTCACCGAGAACTGCTGCCAGGGCAAAGGCCGGCTGGTCGATGCCGACGCGTGCGCTTCCGCCTGTGCGCCGGAGCGCTGCACACCCCCACCTCGTCGCACAAGGACCTCACGATGAAACGCTTTCATGTCCATCTCGGCGTTCCGGACCTCGACGCCAGCATCCGTTTCTACGCCGGCCTGTTCGGCTTCGAGCCGACGGTCCGCAAGGACGACTATGCCAAGTGGATGCTCGAGGATCCGCGCGTCAACTTCGCGATCTCGCAGCGCGCGAACGGCCGCAAGGGACTCAACCACCTGGGCCTGCAGGCGGAGTCGGCCGACGAACTCTCCGAGATCGAGCGCCGCTTCCTCCAGGCGGACGCCTCGTCCACGGTCGCGGAAACCGACGTCGCGTGCTGTTACGCGAGGTCGAACAAGCATTGGGTGAAGGACCCCCAGGGAATCGCCTGGGAGGCCTTCCACACGCTCGACACGGTCCCCTGGTACGACGGCACCGCAGCAAGCGGTGAAACGTCTGTGGGCGCGTGCTGCGCGCCGGCCGGCGAAGCGCAACGCGAGGGCGCCAGCGGATACTGTGTTGTACCGACTTCCCAGGCCGCGGACGACCGGCGAGTGGCCGCGAAAGCCTGCTGCTGAGCGATGGCGATTCGTAGCGTGCGGCTCGCAGCCGCGCGCGCTACGCCGTCGTGAGGCCGCAGCGTCGGCTTGATCTGAAAGTCGCTTTCACATCCGCGCGGCGCCGGTACAATGGGGCGATGGCACGCTTGCCCTCGCCTCGCGCCACCGAGCGACTTCGGATCTCGCGCATCGAGGCCACCGGTCACGCTCAAGCGCTGGCGCGCGGGCTCGCGCTGCTGGAAGCACTCGCGGCCACCGACACGGGCGCCACGCTTACCGCGCTTGCTGACGCGCAGCAGTTGCCGCTACCGACGGCCCACCGACTGCTCGCCGCGCTCGAACACGCGGGCTTCGTTCGCCAGGATGTTCACGGCGTCTGGACGGTCGGCGTACGCGCGCTGCGGGTCGGCGCGGCCTTCCTCGAGCAGCGCAATCTCGCCGTCGAGGCGGTGCCACAGCTCAAGCGCCTGATGGAACAGGCCGGAGAGACCGCGAACCTGGCCGTGATAAGCGGCGATGAGGCGGTGTTCATCGCGCAGGTGCAATGTAGAGAGCTGATGCGCATGAACGTCAAGCTCGGTGCGAGCGCGCCACTGCACGCCTCGGGGGTCGGCAAGGCGATTCTCGCAGCGCTGGACGCCGTGGACGCGAAAGCGCTGCTCGACCGCACCGGACTCACACGCCTTACCGAGCACACGATCACTGACGCCGCGGCACTGGCCGGCGAACTGGCGACTATCCGGATGCGCGGCTACGCGATCGACGACGAGGAACACGCGCTGGGACTGCGCTGCGTGGCCGCGCCTGTCTACGATGAGAACACGCTGGTCTGGGCTGCCGTTTCACTGGCGGGACCGACGTCGCGGATCACTCGCGAGCGCGTCGAGGCGCTGGGCGCGCTGGTCACAGACGCCGCGCGCAAGCTCACGCTGGGACTCGGTGGTCAACTGCCGCGAACGCGGCGCGTCTAGCACGCATGACGAACACGGCGCGCCGGGCCGCGCGGTTCGCGAGGCTGATGCGCGCCGCGATCGTCCCCTGGTCGATCGCGACCATGTCGGCTTGGGCATCCGCAGGGCGACCACTTAGCAAAGCCGGAAGACTGTCCAACGGGATGGGGCCAGCTCTCGCGGCGGGTATCCTTCGTCGCACGCCGGCACGGCCGGTTCGCATTGTCGTCGGGCGCCGAGAGACGCCTGCTGGCAGTACCATCCACGAAGGAGTAGCGCTTACGAGGGACTACGGGCATCCTGCTCGAGACCGCCGAAGTCGTCCCTCGCCGCCCAACGTGCCACGAGACGATCGACTGGAACCGATTCTTATACGACTGCGCCGCGGCATTGACGACAGAGTCGCTGCGACACGTTTGTACACCAGGGAGATCCAGAAAATGACTATTGCAGCAGGAGTTGCAGGCAATGTCGATGCAACCGCGCTCGAACAGAAGGTCAAGGCGATGTATCGCGATGTAGCCCTCGCTCCGCACGGCGAATTCCACTTCGAGATGGGACGTGCGCTTGCGGAGCGGCTCGGCTATGCGCCCGCCGACCTCGATGCCATCCCGAGCGAAGCCATCGACTCGTTTGCGGGCGTGGGTTACTACTTCGACCTCGCTCTCCTGAAATCGGGCGAGACAGTGGTCGACCTCGGCAGCGGGTCGGGGATGGACAGCTTCATCGCCGCCGGCAAAGTGGGCAAGACTGGCACCGTGATCGGCGTCGACATGACCGACGAGCAGCTTGCCAAAGCGGAGCGGCTGCGCGTCGCAGCGGGATTCGGCAATGTCACCTACCGCAAGGGGTACATCCAAGCAACCGGACTTGCTGACGCGTCGTGCGACTCGGTCATCAGCAACGGCGTGATCAACCTCGCGCCAGATAAGGGCCGGGTCTTCCGCGAGGTCGCGCGCCTGCTCAAGCCGGGAGGGCGGCTTGCGCTCGCCGACATCGTCACCGAGTTGCAGCTACCCGAAGGTATCACCTGCGACGCGACGCTATGGGCCGCTTGTATTGGCGGCGCGATGCAGGTCGGTGAATATACCGCGGCGATCGACGCAGCGGGATTGCGCGTGACGCAAGTAAGGGACAACCCGCATTACCAGTTCATCTCGACAAATGCCCAAGGTGCGACGCGCAAGTACGGCGTAAAGAGCATCTCGCTTGTTGCGACCAGGGTTTGAAGGCACGGCCGCCGGGACTGCGGCTGTCCCGCACCTTTCGCTGATACGGCAACAGCCACGTCCCGCGCTCGGTCGAGCCTACTCGTCGTCTCAATGACGCCACCCTATCGGTCGCACCGGACCCGGACAAGCGTCGCTTGCACGCAGCTTGTGCCGGCGGGTGAACTGCACGGTTAGGTATGCGCCGGGCGTCCGAGTCGACGGATGCGCGATGACGAAACTCCGCAGCGTCGATTTTTTCGAGAAACAGTTTCAGAGCCAGATCAAGGCAGGCGATTTCGTCCTCAATCCCTTCGAGGCCCTCGCCCTTCCGTTCGTACACGGTCGCGTGCCTGTTTCGCGAATGACTGCTTAGGAGAAGACCGAACGTCCGACTTCGGTCGATAGCATCATCGAGCGACCGCTGTCGGCGGCTTCGCCGTGCGGGCCGCTGTCGGCCGCTGTACTCGAACGTCAGGGTGTCCCCTGTACGACGGCTCATGGCCGTTTGGCGCCCTCCATCTGGAGTGAATCGTAAGACTGGATCAACGGGACGTTCGCAAGGCCTCCAACGCCTGGTGGATCGCCGGCAGCACTTGAGTCACGGCCTCGCGGCCTTCCGTGATGGCCATCGCTGCGCGGTAATACTCGAACGGGCCCAGCTGTCCAAGACGTGGTGTAAGCAGCACCTCGGGCGGCTCACTCACCAGCCGCGCCTGTGCGATGCGCTCCTGCATTGCGTCGATCGCGCCCAGCATCGTATCGACGATGGAAGGCGGCGCTGGTGTCTCCCGGCGCGTCGCCGGACCAAGAACATTGAATAGCCGGCGTCGCGGAGGCTCGGTTTTCGAGGGTTCCTGTGGGTCGAGCGGAAAGCGCCTATCCATGTGAGAGCCGAGATCGACTGCGATTACGACCTCCGCACCCATGGCGCGACAGAGGGAAACGGGTATCGGGTTCACAACGCTGCCGTCGACCACGTAGCGACCGTCGCGCAACACCGGCTGGAACAATCCGGGCACGGTACACGAAGCCCGAACGGCGTCGGAAACCTTGCCATCGCGCAGCCAAAGCTCCTTCCCCGTCGCCAGATCGGTTGCAACCGCTGCGAACGGGACCGCCAATTCCGAGAATTGGCATTCGACAAACTGCCCTTGAAACATGTTGAGCAGGCGGTCGCCTTTGATCAGGCCGCCACGCAATCCGAGGTCGAGCAGACCGACGACACGTTTCCAGTCGAGAGACAGCGCCCAGGTTTCCAGCTGCTCGATGCGCCCGGCGGCAAATGCAGCGCCAACCATGGCGCCCATCGAGCAGCCGGCGACGAAATTGGGTGCGATACCCTGTTCGGCGAGCGCCAGGAGCACACCGATATGTGCCCAGCCTCGCACCGAGCCGCTGCCAAGCGCGATTCCGAGCTTGGGTCGACGAGTCATTGCTTGTCGACGAAATGCAGCCATCGATATGGAGTAGGACCCTCTCGGATGGCAGGCGCTTGCACGCGCAGCATCGGAAGTGACGCCAGACCGGAGTCAGCCTCGCTGGCATGGCCCCTGCGAGGATCGGGTCGCTCACGGGCGCAGGGGGCGGGTGATGATCCGGTCAAGCGACCCCACCAAGAGCCTGTTGCCGCCAGGATCTGGCTGCTGGCTTGTACGCCCGAACCCTCCAATACTCAGGTTCGCGCGACCGCACTACCTGTCGTTAACCCCGGTGAAGGAATGATGATGCGATCACACAAGCGGAAAGGCCCGGTTGCCCAGGCCTTTCGCCGCTTGAGTCAAATCAATCGAGCGACTTGATGTTTGACGCCTGATCCCCCTTCGGACCGGTCGTCGTGTCAAAGGAGACCTTCTGGTTTTCCCGCAAGGTCTTGTGGCCGTCACCTTCGATCGCGGAAAAATGCGCAAACAGATCCTTGCCGCCGGAGTCCGGCGTGATGAAGCCGAACCCTTTGCTGTCGTTGAACCATTTCACTGTACCTGTACCCATTTCTGAAGCTCCTGTGGAATACGAAAGGCGGGCTTTCGCCCGATTGCCGGAACTTCAAGGGAGAGAGACGAAGACCTGAGGAATACCGCGAAAGCGGCAACGACGGACCGGCATTTTCACTGACTTGACGAACCTGCAATCCATCCATACACGCATGTTGCCGGCAACGCAAGGCATTTCTGAGGCCACGATATCCTCGCACTTTTGGCGTGTCCGCAAGCGTCCTTCCGAAGATTCACCGTCCGGTGAATCGGGGGGGACGCTTCTCGAGGAACGCGGCGATGCCTTCGTTGCGATCGTCGCTCGCCGACAGCACCACGAACGCCTGCCGCTCCGCCGCAAGCGCCTCCGACAGCGGCACTTCAAACGCGCGCAGCACCGCTTCCTTGGCGAGCCGCACCGCGAGCGGCGGCTTGGCTGCCATGATTGCCGCGAGTTCCACTGCCCGCGCGAGCGCGCCCTCGGGCTCGTGCACTTCGACCGCGATGCCGGCCGCAAATGCCGCCTTCGCATCGATCGGCTGCCCGGTCAGCACCATGCGCATCGCCAACGACTTGCCGCAGGTTCGCGCGAGCCGTCCGGTGCCGCCCGCGCCGGGAATCAGGCCCAGGTTCACTTCGGGTTGCCCGAACTGCGCGTTGCTGCCCGCGACGATGAAGTCGCAGGACAGCGCCAACTCGCAGCCGCCGCCCAGCGCATAGCCGCAGACGGCGGCCACCAGCGGCTTGGGAAACGCGGCGACCGCCTTCCAGTAGCGTTGCCGCTCGTGCAGCAGCACGTCGATCGGACCCAGCGAGGCCATCTCGCGGATGTCCGCGCCGGCGGCGAATACCTGCGCCCCTCCGGTCAGGACCACCGCACCGATTGCATCGTCGCTCGCCGCGACGGAGAGCGCGGCCGCGATTTCCGCCAGCGTCTGCGTCCGAAGCGCGTTGCGCACGTCCGGACGATGGAGCGTGATTCGCACCACCCCGGCGACAGGGTGGTCGATGCGGATGTCCTGCGGCGCGTCCTGGGACATGGTGGCTTGGCGCGAACCCGATTCGCGAATTCAGCGATGCCTGAACGCCGGCTTGCGCTTCCCGACAAACGCGTTCATGCCTTCCTTCTGGTCGTCGAGACCGAACGTGGCGTGGAACTCGCGGCGCTCGAACAGCAGGCCTTCGGTGAGTGAGGACTCGTAGGCGCGGTTGACCGACTCCTTGACCTTGAGCACGACCGGAAGCGAGAACGACGCGATCTTGGTTGCGATGGCGAGCGTCTCGTCCATCAGCTTGTCGGCGGGCACGACCCGGGCGACGAGGCCGGCACGCTCCGCCTCGGCCGCGTCCATCATGCGTCCGGTCAGGCACAGGTCCATAGCCTTCGCCTTGCCGACCGCGCGTGGCAGCCGCTGCGTTCCTCCCATGCCCGGGATCGTACCGATGGTGATTTCGGGCTGTCCGAACTTCGCCGTGTCGGCGGCGATGATCAGGTCGCACATCATCGCAAGTTCGCATCCTCCGCCAAGTGCATAGCCCGCCACCGCCGCGATCACCGGCTTGCGGGTATGGCGAACCTGCTCGAAGTCCCGGGTGATGTAGTCGTCGAGGTAGACCTTCTGGTAGTCCCAATCGGCCATGGCACCGATGTCCGCGCCCGCGGCGAAGGCCTTGTCGCTGCCGGTGATCACGATGACCGCAATCGCAGGGTCATTGTCAAAGCCCTTGATCGCTCCGGCCAGTTCGGCGGCAAGCGCGTCGGACAGCGCATTCAGCACCTTGGGTCGGTTGAGCGTGATGATCGCGACGCGGTCGCGGGTTTCGGTGAGAACGTGTTGGTAGCTCATGTTGGCGATCGGTCGAAAGGCGAAGGGGTCGGGCTAACGGCGAGTTGGATCGAAGTGCTTTCCCAGCCCCTGCCAGCAGCGATAGTAGTCGCTCTGCAGTTGCGGCGAGGCGAGCGCGTCGTGGGTCGGGATGATCGGCAGCCGGGTTTCGAACATGAACGCCATGGTGTCGCGAATCTGATGCGGCTTCGACGTGTCGGCGCGACTCGCGGCCTCGAACGTGCCGGCGTCGGGACCATGCCCGGTCATGCAGTTGTGCAGGCTCGCGCCACCCGGCAGGAAACCCTCGGCCTTTGCGTCGTAGACGCCCTCGATCAGTCCCATGAACTCGGACGCGACGTTACGGTGGAACCACGGCGGGCGGAAGGTGTCCTGCGCCGCCAGGATCCGCGGACCGAACACGACGAAGTCAATGGTGTCGACGCCGGGCGTGTCGCTTAGCGACTGCAGCACCAGGAAGATCGATGGATCGGGGTGGTCGAAGCTGATCGAGCCGATCGTGTTGAAGCGCTTCAGGTCGTACTTGCACGGCGCGTAGTTGCCGTGCCAGGCGACGACGTCCAGCGGCGAATGTGCAATCGCGGCGGACCACAAGCCGCCCCCGAACTTCGCCAGCAGCTCGCAGTCTTCGGCGCGATCCTCGTACCAGGCGACCGGGGTCTGGAAATCGCGTGGATTGGCGAGGCCGTTGGCGCCGATCGGGCCGAGGTCGGGCAGCTGCAGCAACGCTCCGTAGTTCTCGCACAGGTAGCCGCGCGCTTCGCCGTCGGTCAACTCGACGGCAAAGCGCACGCCGCGCGGAATCACCGCGATCTCGGTCGGTGCGACATCGAGGCGCCCCAACTCGGTGTTCAGGCGCAACCTCCCCTGCTGCGGCACGATCAGCAATTCACCGTCCGCGTCGTAGAAATAGCGGCTCTGCATCGACCGGTTCGCCGCGTAAAGGTGGATGGCGCAGCCCTGCATCGACGCCGCGCTGCCGTTGCCGGCCATCGTCACCCAGCCTTCGACGAAATCGGTAGGTGCCGTCGGGATCGGCATCGGGTTCCAGCGGAGCTGGTTCGGGGTTGCATTGGCGGCGCCGAACTCGCTCACGATGCGACCGTGATCGCGGCGCTCGAACGGCGCGTGCACGGCGGCAGGCCGGATCCGGTACAGCCAGCTGCGGCGGTTCGCCGAGCGCGGCGCGGTGAACGCGGTGCCCGAGAGCTGTTCCGCGTAGAGACCGTAGGCGACCCTCTGCGGCGAATTGCGGCCCTCCGGAAGGGCGCCAGGCATCGCCTCGGTCACGAACTCGTTGCCGAATCCGCTCATGTACGTGAGCGTTTCCGCGGCGCTGGCGGGATTCGGGGCGGAGCGCGTGAATTTGTCGGTGGCAGTCATTGCTGGTGCTCCTGTCCGTCGCGTGGCTTCGTGACTACGGCCGTGGCGGGGGATTCGTTGACGGTCAATTGGAACACATCGGGGCGGCTGTAGTGGCCGGCCACGTCGAAGTCGAACTTGCCGCGTCCGATGTCGTTGAGGTCCAGCTCCGCCGTCAGCACGGTTTCGCCGTCGAAATGCGGGCCGGCCAACACGTCGCCGAGTGGGCTGATGATGGCGCTGCCGCCCCGCAACAGCACTGCGTCCGGCGAGTCGCCGAGTGCGACGCGGACGTTGTCGGGAAAGGCGTTGCGCCGCATGAACTGGCAGGCGGTGAGCACGAAACATCGGCCTTCGAGCGCGATGTGCCGCATCGACGGCAGCCAGGTTTCGCGGTCGTCGACGGTCGGTGCGCAATACAGGGTGACATTCTTCGCGTACATCGCCATGCGCAGCATCGGCATGTAATTCTCCCAGCAGATCACCGAGCCGATGCGGCCGTAGGGGCTGTCGATCGCGGTCAGCGTCGAACCGTCGCCGAAGCCCCAGATCATCCGCTCCAGCGCCGTCGGCATGAGCTTGCGGTGCTTGCCGAGCAGCGTTCCATCCGGCCCGAAGAACAGCACGGTGCAATAGCAAGTGCCCCCTTCGCGCTCGATGACCCCCATTACCACGTAACAGCCGTGCTTCGCGGCGGCCTCGCCCAGACGTTGTGTGTGCGGACCCGGCACCTCGATAGCAGCGTCGAAGTACAGCCTGAACTCCTCGCGGCCCGCGGAATCACGCGCGCCGACGACCAGGCCGAAGTTGAGGCCCTTCGGATAACCGCCGATGAACGCCTCCGGAAACACGATCACCTTCGCGCCGGTCGCGGCGGCATCGCCAATCCACCGGATCGCCTTGTCGACGCAGGCGTTGCTGTCGAAAGGCACCGACCCCGCCTGCACCACGGCAACCCGCACATTCGTCGCAGTCACGCTCACCTGGCTCCCGATGCTGTCGTCGGCATGTCGAACACCTCCATCGCTATGTCGCCATGACATCGGTCCGCGCCGCCGCCATCGCCTGAGCCAGCACCACCGGGTCGCCGATGTGGTTGGCGAGCAGCAGCACCAACTTCGCGTTCAGAAGCGCGCTCTGTGGGTCCGAAAGACCACGGTGCGCGGCGATCAGCTGCTCGTAGAAATCGTCGGGCGCGGGCAGGTTGGGTTCGGTGTTCAAGGTCGGCATCGGCGGCCTTCAGACGTTGGCGGTCGCGCGAGCGAGCGCCGCGCGAACCCGTTCGATTTCGAACTTCCGCCAGCGCGCGCAAACGTGCTGGTCGGGCCGGAACAGGTACACGGTGCCATCGCGCGCATCGTACCGCTTCGCCGCCAAGCCCTCGCGGTCGGTGATCGCGACGACCTCCGGGGCGGCCCTCTCGCCGCCGACCTGGACCACGGAGCACGTAATGGGCGCAGCCTCCAAAGCGCGCGCGGTCTCCGAGCCCACTGCGGGACCGAACGCAAGCAGCGTGAAGTCGCCCCCGAGATAGTCCAGCAGCCAATCGCCGCGCGGTCCCGCGACCGGCGCGTCGGCCGCCGGTGCGCCGGGGACCATGGCGCCAGGGCCGGTCGCGAAGTCGTCGACGTCGGCGGTGTTGAGCGGCGACCCGGTCAGCACCGCCGGCAGCGAAAGGCGCCCGCTGTTCACCAGCTTCCGCGCGAATGGGTAGTGTTTCGCGAGTTCGAGTACCGCGTCGCGGAACACGCGCGAAATCGGGGATTTCGGCGTGATGAAGTCGGTGGCGCGGGTGGAATGGAGGATGTTCTCGTCCGCGGCCTGCGTTCGTTCGAAGTCGTAGCTGTCGAGCAGCCGCTCGGGAGCCCTGTGGCCGAGCACCAGCGCGAGTTTCCAGCCGAGGTTGTCGGCGTCCTGAAAGCCGCTGTTCGCACCGCGCGCGCCGAACGGGCTCACGACGTGTGCCGCGTCGCCTGCGAACACGATTCGTCCGTGACGGAAGCGCTGCATGCGGCGACACTGGAAGGTGTACACGCTCGCCCATTCGATTTCGAACCGCGCGTTTGGCCCGAGCATCGCCCGCAGGCGCGGAAGAATGCGCTCGGGCTGTTTCTCGAGTTCGGGGTCCGCGTCCCAGCCGAGCTGGAAGTCGATACGCCAGACATCGTCGGCCTGGCGATGCAGCAGCGCCGACTGGCCGGGATGGAACGGCGGGTCGAACCAGAACCAGCGTTCTACGGGGAAATCCGATTGCATGTGGACGTCCACGATCAGGAAGCGATCGTGGAACACCTGTCCCGTCGATTCGAGTCCCAGCATGCGGCGCACCGGGCTGCGCGCGCCGTCGCAAACGATCAGCCACTTGCAGTGAAGCGCGTACGCGCCACCCGGCGTCGCGATTTCGACCCGTACGCCCTCGCCGTCCGGCTGCACGCCGGTGACCTGGTTCTTCCAGCGTAGCGCGACGCCCTCGAGTTCGCCGGCCCGTTCGACCAGAAACTGCTCGAGCCAGTACTGCTGCAGGTTGACGAACGCAGGCCGGCGGTGACCGGCCTCCGACAGGAGTTCGAAGCGGTAGGCGAGCTCCTCGCGGAAAAACACCTTGCCGACGTTCCAGTCGATGCCCTTGTCGACGACGCGCTGGCC
>JBKKAZ010000144.1:0-10276 GCA_046714435.1 Casimicrobiaceae bacterium | reverse complement strand
CTCAGGGTTTCTGCGTTGCCTGCAAACGCGCCATGGTCGCGCGCTCGGCCTCGAACGATTCGCGCGCGAATCTGGCGTAGTCGTCGCTCGACATGTAGAGGAGATCCTGGTCGAACTTCTCCATCGCGAGGAGGTGCACGCTGTCCTCCATGCCTTTCCGGAACGCGTCGTGCAGCGTCCTGGCGACTTTGGGATCCATGCCCTTCGGGCCGGCGATGCCGTACGGCGACGTGGAGACGATGTCGTAGCCCAGCTCCTTCAGCGTGGGTACGTCCTTCCAGCGCTTGGTGCGCTGGGCGCCCCAGGTGGCGAGGAGGCGCATCTTGCCGGCGTCGACGTTCGGCCCCCAGCCGGTCGCGTCGGCGGAGGCCTGGATGTGGCCGCCGAGCAGCGCCTGCATGTTGTCCGCGTTGCCACGGAACGGCACGTGGGTCCAGCGGATGCCGTAGCGGTACGCGATGTCTTCCATCGTTACGTGCAGCGACGTATTGGCGCCCGGCGTGCCGTAGGAGAGCTTGCCCGGATTGTCCTTGGCGTAGGCGACCAGTTCCGCGAACGTCTTCCACGGCGAGTCGCTGCGCACCACGATCCCGAACGTGTAGCCGGAGATGCCGATGAGGTAAGTGAGGTCGACCAGCGGGTCGAAGCCGGTCTTGTTTAGGTGCGGGATGCGGAACACGGTGATCGGAATCTGCGTCACCGTGTACCCGTCCGGTTTCGCCGTCACCATCGCGGTCGCGCCGAGCGTGCCGGCGGCGCCGGCACGATTCTCCACGACGATCGGCTGGCCCAGATGCTTTTGCGTCGCTTCGGCGAGAGCGCGCATCGCAAGGTCGGTGGAGCCCCCTGCGGGCCACGGCACGATCAGCGTCACCGGCCGCGATGGAAAGTCCTGTGCGATCGCGGGAGCCGCGACCCAGACCAGGGCAAGCACCAGGAAACGGATTACCGTGCGCATATGTACCTCCGTGGTGGGTAGCCTGCCGAGTATACGACCGCGTCGCGGTCAGTCGACC
The DNA here is from genome assembly GCA_046714435.1 of Casimicrobiaceae bacterium. GTDB lineage: Bacteria > Pseudomonadota > Gammaproteobacteria > Burkholderiales > Casimicrobiaceae > VBCG01. The sequence continues at coordinate 9,260 of JBKKAZ010000144.1, read as the reverse complement.
TTCGCGCCCGAGGCCTTCACGATCCTCGCGTACTTGTCCCGCTCGCGGGCGATGAACGCCGCGAACTCGGCGGCGGTGGTCGGCGCGGGCTCCGCGCCCTGCGCCAGCATCTTCTCGCGCACGTCCGGTGAATTCAGCGCCTTCACGAGGTCGGTGTTCCATTTCGCGACCACGTCGGCAGGTGTGCCTGCGGGCGCGAGTATGCCGAACCAGGTGGAGATGTCGAAACCCGGCAGGCCGGCTTCCGCCATCGTCGGCAATTCGGGGGCGAGCTTGCTGCGCTGCGCCGTGGTGACCGCGATCGCGCGCACCCTGCCGCCTTTCACCTGCGCCATCGCGTTGGCGAGGTTGTCGAACATGAACTGGGTGTCGCCGGCGATCAGCGCCTGCAGCGCCGGCGCACCGCCCTTGAACGGGATGTGCGCGACGTCGGTCCCGGTCTCGACCTTGAACAGCTCGCCGGCGAGATGTCCCGCGCTGCCGTTGCTTCCGGAGCCGAAATTCAGCTTGCCGGGGTTGGCCTTCGCGTCGGCAATCAGATCGTTCAGCGAAGTCAGTTTGGACGAGGCGTTCACGATCAGCACGTTCGGCGTGATCGCAACCAGGCTGATCGGCGCGAAGTCCTTCACCGCATCGTAGGGCATCTTCTGGTACAGGCTCGGATTGACCGCGTGCGTCGACAGCGCGCCCATCACGACCGTGTAGCCGTCGGGCGAGGATTTCGCCACCGCGTCGGCGCCGACGTTGCCGCCGGCTCCGGGGCGGTTCTCGACCAGCACGGTCTGGCCCCACGCTTCGGAGAGCTTCTGGGCGAGCAACCGGCCGACGTTGTCGAGCGAGCCGCCCGGCGGAAATGGCACGACCAGTTTCACCGGACGCGCCGGAAACGGCTGGGCGGCGGCCGGGTGCGAAACCAGAAGCGTCAGCGGCAGGGCGAGCAGGAGCAGGGTGCGGAAGGTCGGCATGGGTGGGATCGGGAAGCGCGGGGAAGGGGAAAGGTCGTCGACGGGGGCGGCACAAGGAACCTTTCGCTCGGCGTCCGGTCGTCACCGATTCTAGCGAACCCGCTGACGGCCGGTTTGCCGGTATCGTCTCCGGCGCCCATAATTCGGAACTTTCCCGCATGTGCACCCTTTCCCGCTCCCTATGATCCCAGCGGTCCGAGGCACGATCGTCGCGTTCGCCGTAGTGCTGGCTGCCGGCGCCGGCTATTGGTTCGGTAACCGTTCGGCGCCGAACGCGCCTGCGCAGGCCCCGGCCAAGAGCGCCAGTGGAGAAGCGTCGCCGGCGGGCTCGGGGAAAGCCGGCGGGGGACAGGGCGGCGAGGTACCGGTCGAGACCATCCCGGTCGCGGTCGCGCGGATGCCGCAGTCGATTACCGCGGTCGGCAGCCTGCGATCCGACGAATCGGTGACCTTGCGTCCGGAGGTTGCGGGCCGGATCGCAGCGATCCAGTTCAAGGAAGGCCAGCGCGTCGGCAAAGGCACCACGCTGGTGCGACTCGACGCCGCGGTAAATCAGGCGGAGGTTGAGCAGGCGCGCGCGAATTTGAAGCTCGCGAAATCGAAGTTCGACCGGGCCGTCGACCTGTCGAAGAGCAATTTCATCTCGGGCCAGGCGAGGGACGAGGCCGAGAACAACCTCAAGGTCGCCGAGGCCGCGGTGGCGCTGGTCGAGGCGCGGCTCGCGAAGATGGATATCAAGGCGCCCTTCTCCGGCATCATCGGGCTGCGCTCGGTGTCGGTCGGCGACTACGTCAAGGAGGGCGCGGACCTTGTCAACCTCGAGTCGATCGATCCGCTGAAAGTCGATTTTCGCGTTCCGGAGGTCTACATGCGGCAGGTGGAGTCCGGCCAACCCCTCGAGGTCACGCTCGACGCATATCCGGGAAAGACCTTCCAGGGCCGCGTTCTCGCCGTCAATCCGCTGGTCGACACCGCCGGGCGCGCGGTGGTGATACGCGCACAGGTGAAGAACCAGGACGCGAGCCTTCGCCCCGGCATGTTCGCGCGCGTCCGGCTGATCATCAAGGACGTCGCCGAAGCGCTGGTGGTCCCCGAACAGGCGCTGGTGCCGCAAGGGAGCGACCAGTTCGTCTACAAAGTCGTCGACGGGCGCGCGGTGCGTGCGCAGGTGGAAGTCGGACAGCGGCGCGACGGCAAGGCCGAAGTCTTGAGCGGGCTCCGCGCCGGCGACATCGTCGTCACCGCCGGCCAGCAGCGCTTGCGCGACGGCGCGACGGTCGCACTGCGGAACGCCGCGGCGGAATCGACGAGCGCCGCTGCCGCGAAGGGCGCGGCAACGCCGGCCAAGGCGGAGAACCTGCCTCTCGGAAAAGCAACACGGTCATGAATTCCGACGGCGTCTATCCGCTCGACTGACGCTACCGAGAGAACAGCGTGCAACTACCCGAAATCTGCGTCCGCCGGCCGGTCTTCGCGACCGTGCTGTCGCTGGCGATCCTGCTGGTCGGGCTGATCTCCTATACGCGGCTGGCGGTGCGCGAGTATCCACGCATCGACGAGCCCGTGGTCAGTGTCAGCACCATCTATCGCGGCGCATCCGCCGAAGTGATCGAGTCGCAGGTCACCAAGCCGCTCGAGGACTCGCTGTCGGGCATCGAGGGCGTCGAACTGATGACCTCGCAGAGCCGTGCGGAGCGCAGCGTCATCAACGTCCAGTTCAGGCTGTCCCGCAGTCCGGATGCTGCCGCTGCGGACGTGCGCGACAAGGTCGCGCGCGTGCGCGGACGCTTGCCCGCTTCGGCCGACGAGTCGGTCATCGCGAAGGTCGAATCCGATTCACAGCCGATCCTCTACGTAGCGGTCGAGGCCGGATCGCGGACGCCTCTCGAGGCGTCGGACTACATCGCCCGCTACGTCAAGCCGCGCCTGTCGGTGCTGCCGGGAGCCGCCGACGTGCGCATCTTCGGCGAGCGCCAGCTGTCGATGCGCATCAACCTCGACCGCACCCGGCTGGCCGGCTACCGCCTGACCGTGCAGGACGTGGAGGATGCGATTCGCCGCCAGAACGCCGAGATCCCGGCCGGGCGCATCGAGTCGCAGGCGCGCGAATTCACCGTCGTCGCCGAAACCGATCTCACCACGCCCGAGCAGTTCGGCAGCATCGTGGTCGCGAACGTCGGCGGCTACCCGGTGCGCATTCGCGACCTCGGCACGGTGGCGGTCGGCGCGATCGACGAGCGGACGATCGCGCGCTTCAATGGACAGCCTTCGCTCGGCGTCGGCGTGATCAAGCAGGCGGTCGCGAACCCGCTCGACCTGTCGAAGGCCGTCCGCGCGGAGGTCGTGAAGATCAATCCCGGGCTGCCGTCCGGCATGAAGCTCACCATCGCCTACGACTCGTCGGTGTTCATCGAGCGCTCGATCAGTTCGGTATTCACGGCGATCGGCGAGGCGGTGGCGCTGGTAGCGCTGGTGATCTTCCTGTTCCTGCGCAGCCTGCGGGCCACGCTGATCCCGATCATCACCATCCCGGTGTCGCTGATCGGCGCTTTTGCGCTGATGTATGCGTTCGGTTTCACGGTCAACACGCTGACGCTGCTCGCGATAGTGCTGGCGATCGGGCTGGTGGTCGACGATTCGATCGTCATGCTCGAGAACATCTTCCGCTACATCGAGCAGGGCCTGCCGCGCCGCGAGGCCGCGATCAAGGGCGCGCGGGAGATCGGTTTCGCCATCGTGGCGATGACGCTGACGCTCACTGCCGTCTACGCGCCGCTCGCGTTCGCCACCGGGCGCACCGGCCGGCTGTTCATCGAGTTCGCGCTGGCGCTCGCCGGTGCGGTGCTGGTCTCGGGGTTCGTCGCCCTGACCCTGTCCCCGATGATGTGCTCGGTGCTGCTGAAGCACGAGTCCCGGCACAGCCGCGCCTACCTTTGGATCGGGTCCGGCATCGACGCGCTCACTGCGGCCTATCGGAAGGCGCTCCGCGCGACGCTGGACCAGCGCTGGCTGGTGGTCGTGGCGTGGATCGCCACGCTGATCGCGGGCGTCGTGCTGTTCATGCAGCTCAAGAGCGAGCTCGCCCCGATCGAGGATCGCGGCGTCGTGTTCGCAATCGTCAGCGCGCCGCAGGGGTCGACGCCGACCTACACCTCGGACCAGATCAGGCCCATCGAGGCGCTGTACGCGAAGATTCCGGAGGCGGCCGCGTACACGACCTTCTCGGGGTTCCCGACGGTGGTCGACGGCAACGCAATTCTGCGCCTGAAGCCCTGGGAGGAACGCACCAAGCGGGCGCAGCAGATCGCCGACGAACTGCGTCCGCAGCTGATGTCGATCCCGGGCGCGCTGGTGTTCCCGATCAGCCCTCCGTCGCTGGGCCAGCGCTTCCGCTCGCAACCGATCGAGTACGTGATCATGTCGCAGGTCCCCTACGCAGAGCTGTCGCGCGTTGTCGACCGTTTTGTCGACGAGGCGCGGCGCATCCCCGGCGTGCAGAACCTGCAGACCGATCTGCGCCTCAACACGCCGGAGGTCCGGGTCCAGATCAACCGCGACAAGCTGTCCGACGTCGGCGTCAACGTGGACACGGTGGGACTCACGCTCGAAACCATGCTGGGCGGCCGCCAGGTGACGCGTTTCAAGCGCGAGGGCGAGCAGTACGACGTGATCGTGCAGGTCGCACCCTACGACCGCTCGACGCCGGCCGACATCCGCGACATCTACGTGCGCGGGCGCGCCTCCGATATGGTGCAGCTCGCCAACCTGGTCGAGGTCAGGGAAGGCGTCGCGCCACAGTCGCTCAATCACTTCAACCGGCTGCGCGCAGTCAAGGTGAGCGGCACGCTCGCTCCCGGCTATACCATCGATGAAGTGCTGCGCTCGATGGACGTCGTCGCGCAACGGGTGCTGCCGGCGACCGCGCAGACCGACCTCGACGGACAGTCGCGGGAGTTCCGTGCGTCGGGGAGCGAGATCTACCTGACCTTCGTGCTCGCGCTGGTGTTCATCTATCTGGTGCTGGCCGCGCAGTTCGAGAGCTTCGTCCATCCATTCATCATCATGTTGTCGGTGCCATTGTCGATGACCGGCGCGCTGCTTGCGCTCTGGCTCTCGGGCGGCACGCTCAACATCTACAGCCAGGTCGGGCTGGTCACGCTGGTCGGCCTCATCACCAAGCACGGCATCCTGATCGTCGAGTTCAGCAACCAGCTCCGCGCGAAGGGCGTGCCGCTGAAAAACGCCGTCGTCGAGGCGGCCACGCTGCGCTTGCGACCGATCCTGATGACCACCGGCGCGATGGTGCTGGGCGCGGTGCCGCTCGCGCTGGCGGATGGCGCGGGCGCGGAGTCGCGCACCCAGATCGGCTGGGTGATCGTCGGCGGAATGTCCTTTGGCACGCTGCTGACGCTGTTCGTGGTGCCGACCGCGTACACGCTGCTCGCCGGAAGCACGGCCGTCGAACCCGCGCTCGGCCAGGAGCACGTGACCGGGTTGCCGCAGCCGGGTCACGCGGACTGAAGAGGGTCGGGTTACTTTCGCCTCCCGGTCCGTTTCCCGAGGTTGTAGGTCGGCGAAGGTAACCTGACCCCTTGAAGCGTCGACGCGCGCTTGGGATCCAGCGTCGTTCACCGGTTTGACTTAGCATAGAAGGTGGCGGCCGCCCCGGAGGCGGGCCCGACGCAAAGGGAGGGCTGATGGACGGGATGCAGAAGGACCAGCGCTTCGTAGCTGTGTGCCTGCTCGGCGCGTTGCTGTTCAACTATCCGTTTCTCGCGCTGTTCAACCGCCCCGCGCTGTTCCTGGGCATCCCGATCTTCTACGTCTATCTGTTCGCGGCCTGGGGGGCGTTGATCGCGCTGATGGCGTACATCGTGGAACGCGACGACGAGTAGGGCAACGCCATGCTCGAGGAATGGGTGATCGTTGTAGCCGCGTTTTCCTACCTTGGGCTGTTGTTCACGATCGCCTACTACGCCGACAAGCGCGCCGACGCCGGGCGCTCGATCGTCTCCAATCCGTATATCTACAGCCTCTCGCTCGCGGTCTATGCCACGGCATGGACGTTCTACGGCAGCGTCGGGCGCGCCGCCACCGACGGTGTGGGCTTCCTCCCGATCTACCTCGGCCCGACGCTGATGATCGCGCTTTGGTGGATCGTGATGCGCAAGATCCTGCGCATCTCGAAGCAGAACCGCATCACTTCGCTCGCCGACTTCATCGCTTCGCGCTACGGCAGGAGCGCGCTTCTCGGCGGTGTGGTGACGATCATTGCCGTGATCGGCATCATTCCCTACATCTCGCTGCAGTTGAAGGGCATCTCGAACAGCTACATCATCCTCACCCAATACCCGGAGATCGTCATGCCGCAGGCGCTCGGCGCGCAGCCGCTCCTGCAGGACACCGGGTTGTGGGCGGCTCTGATCCTGGCGCTGTTTACCATCGCGTTCGGCACGCGGCACCTCGATACCGCCGAGCACCATGAAGGCATGGTGGCGGCGATCGCCTTCGAGTCGCTGGTCAAGCTGCTGGCCTTCCTCGCGGTCGGGGCATTCGTCACCTTCGGCATTTACAACGGATTCGGCGATCTGTTCGCTCGCGCCGCCGAGGACCCCAAGCTGCGCGCGCTGACCACGCCGCTGGAAGGCGTGGCCGGCGGTTACGCGAGCTGGGTGTGGCTCACGATCCTTTCCATGTTCGCGATCATGTTCCTGCCGCGCCAGTTCCAGGTCACCGTGATCGAGAACACCAACGAAAGGCACCTCAACAAGGCGATCTGGCTGTTTCCGCTGTACATGCTCGCGATGAACATCTTCGTGCTGCCGATCGCCTTCGGCGGCGTGCTGCATTTTCCGCTCGGCGGGGTCGACGCCGATACTTTCGTGCTGACCGTGCCGATGGCCGAGAAGCAGCCACTCCTCGCGCTGCTCGCGTTCATCGGCGGCTTGTCGGCGGCGACCGGGATGGTGATCGTCGAAACGATCGCGCTCTCGACCATGGTGTGCAACGACCTCGTCATGCCGATGCTGCTGCGCCTCAAGAGCCTGCGTCTCGCCGAACGCGCGGACCTCACCTGGCTGCTGCTTGGCATCCGGCGCGGCGCGATCGTGCTGGTGCTGTTGCTGGGATATCTGTACTTCAGGATCGCCGGCGAGGCGTACGCGCTGGTCTCGATCGGGTTGATCTCCTTCGCTGCCGTCGCGCAGTTCGCCCCAGTAGCGCTCGGCGGCCTGTTCTGGAAGGGCGGCACCCGCAACGGCGCGCTGGCCGGCTTGCTGGTCGGCTTTGCGGTGTGGTTCTATACGTTGCTGGTGCCGGCGCTGGCGCGCTCGGGATGGCTGCCGATCGAGGTCATGGAACGAGGGCTGTTCGGCCTCGAGTTGCTGAGGCCGCTGCAGCTTTTCGGCCTGAGAGGCCTCGACCAGATCACTCATGCAATGATCTGGAGCATGATTGCGAACATCGGCGCCTACGTACTGGTGTCGCTCACCGGCCGGCAGAGCGCCGAGGAACGCCGCCAGGCGAATCTGTTCGTCGACGTGTTCCGCCGCGACGCTGGCCGCGGGGGCTTCTGGCGCGGCACCGCCCAGGCACCGGCGCTGCATGCGATGCTGTCGCGCTTCCTCGGCGAGGCCGAAGCCAACCAGACATTTGCCGAATACGCCCGCACCAAGGGCACGCGCTGGCCTGAGGACGAGCTGATCGCGGACGGCGAGCTGGTGCACCATGTCGAGACCCAGCTTGCGGGCGCGATCGGTGCCTCCTCCGCCCGCATCATGATGGCTACGACCGTCAAAGAAGAGGCGCTGACGCTGGAAGACATGCACGAGGTGCTGACCGAGGCCCAGCAGGTTGTCATGTACAGCCAGCAGCTCGAGCAAAAATCGAAGGAGCTGGAGGCGGCGACGACCGAGCTCAAGGCCGCGAACGCGCGCCTGAAGGAACTCGACCGCATGAAGGACGACTTCGTCTCCGCGGTGTCTCACGAGCTGCGCACGCCGCTGACCTCGATCCGCGCCTTCTCCGAGATCCTGCGCGAGGACCCGACGATCGACGTCGCCGAGCGCAAGCGCTTCCTCGACATCATCTCCAAGGAGAGTGAGCGCCTGACCCGTCTCATCAACCAGGTGCTGGATCTCGCCAAGATCGAATCGGGCAAGCTCGAGTCGAACGTCTCCAGCGTCGATCTGCGCGAGGTGATCACCGACAGCGTGAACGCGACCAGTCAGTTGTTCCACGAGAGGTCGGTGCGAGTGGACGTGGACATGCCCGCAGTGGCGCCGCGCGTGACCACCGACTACGACCGCATCATGCAGGTCCTGATCAATCTGTTGTCGAACGCGGTCAAGTTCTGTGAACCGGGACGTGGGCGAGTCGAGGTGCGGCTCGCGCAGGAAGGGGGAAGCCTGCGCGTCGACGTGCGCGACAACGGCAAGGGCATCAGCCCCAAGGATCAATTGATCATCTTCGAGAAGTTCGGCCAGGCCGGCGATACGCTGACCGATAAGCCGCAGGGAACAGGCTTGGGGCTGCCGATCAGCCAGCAGATCGTCGAGCACTTCGGCGGCCGGCTGTGGGTGGAGAGCGAGCTCGGGAAGGGTGCCACCTTCTCGTTCGTGCTTCCCGTTGCGGCCGGAGCGGACCAGTCCGGCCCGCCGCTGCTGGCGCGCGTCGCCGACTGACGGGCGTCTTCCGAGGGAAAAGCATGGCCAAGAAAATCCTGATCGCAGACGACGAGCAGAACATTGTCATCTCGCTCGAATTCCTGATGAAGCGCGAGGGCTTCGAGGTCGAGGTGGCCAATGATGGCGAGTCGGCGCTGCGCAAGCTCGCCGAGTTGCGGCCGGACCTCGTACTACTCGACGTGATGATGGCGAACAAGTCAGGCTACGAAGTGTGCCAGGCGATTCGCGCCAATCCTGAATTGCGATCGACCAAGGTGCTCATGCTGACGGCGAAAGGACGCGAGACGGAAGTGGCCAAGGGCATGGCCCTTGGTGCGGACGCCTACATGACCAAGCCTTTTTCCACCAAGGACCTGGTGGTGCGGGTAAGGCAGCTGCTGGGCGTGTAGCAGGCCGATGCGAAAGGCGTTCGGGAGTTCGGTGCGTGACGGGATGGCTTGGTTGCGCCTTTTGCATCGGGATTGGTTTCAGGCGGGCGCCTAGGGGCGGCCCGTCAGCGCCCGCCGGCAACAGCACCGAACAACGCGCATCATGCGCGGAGCGCGAAGGTGAAACCATGAAGGTGCAGGTCAAGCTCGCCCTCTCGATCGGCTCGCTCTGTCTGGCGGTG
>JBKKAZ010000143.1:0-6044 GCA_046714435.1 Casimicrobiaceae bacterium | reverse complement strand
GCTAGTCGCGGTCTGACCCCAGCGCGCGCGCCACGATCATTGCGGCGTCAACGCCGGTCGGAAGCGTTCCGAACGCGGCGCCGGCGAAGCGGCCTTCGGCGAGGCGCGACGCGCAGAACCCGTCGGCAACCGCCGATGGAGCATGTCTTACCAACAGGGCGCCCTGCATCGCCAGCGCGATGCCCTGGGCGTTGCGGCGCGCCGCGGCGTCGCCGGCGGGTCGATCCAGTTCCTGCATCAGCAATGCCACGAATGCGTCGAGGCGCCGGTCGGCGCCGCGCGCACGAGCCAGTTCGTCGAATAGGGCATCGCGCGCGCCAGCGGGGGCCAGCGCGCGCGTGACGTCGAGCGCCATCACGTTGCCCGATCCTTCCCAGATCGAATTGACCGGCATTTCGCGGTACAGGCGCGGCAGCGGGTTGTCCTCGACGTAGCCGTTGCCTCCCAGCACTTCCATCGCCTCGGCCGCGAACGGCGGTCCGCGCTTGCAAATCCAGTACTTTGCGGCTGGGGTGAGCACCCGCGCGAGCGCGCGATCCGCGCTGCCCTCGGGCGCTTCGAATGCGCGCGCGAGTCGCAGCGCCAGCGCAATCGCCGCCTCGACCTCGAGCGCCAGGTCCGCCAGCACGTTCGCCATCAGCGGCTGCGCAATCAGCGGCCGGCCGAACGCGATGCGGTGCGAAGCGTGGTGCAGCGACCAGGCCAGTCCGCCTCGCATCATGCCGGCGGTGCCGATGGCGCAGTCCAGGCGGGTATGGCGGACCATCTCGAGAATCGTAGCGACACCCCGGCCCTCGGTGCCCACCCGGTAGGCAGTCGCAGCGTCGAACTCGACCTCGGTGGACGCGTTCGAGCGGTTGCCGAGCTTGTCCTTGAGCCGCAGCAACCGGATCGAATTGCGCTTGCCGTCGTCGAGGAAGCGCGGCAGGAAGAAGCAGCTCAGGCCTTCGCCGGCCTGCGCGAGCACCAGATGCGCATCGCATTGCGGCGCGGATAAGAACCACTTGTGCCCGGTCAGGCGATAGCTGCCGTCGCCCTGGCGGTCCGCGAGCGTCCGGTTGCTGCGAACGTCGGAGCCGCCCTGGCGTTCGGTCATGCCCATGCCGATCAGAGCCGCGCGCTTGGCGCCGATCGGCAGCGGCCGCGGATCGTAGTCGTGAGCCAGGATCTTCGGCAGCCATTCGCGATCAAGTTCCGGCACCGCGTCGCCGTGGGCTCGAAGCGCGGGAACGCTGGCGTAGGTCATGGTCAGCGGACATTGCGTGCCGTTCTCGACCTCGGCGTGCAGCACATACATCGCCGCGCGCGCCACCTGTGCGCCCGGCTGTGGATCGCTCCACGGCGACGCGTGCTCGCCCGCCGCGGTTGCAAGCCGCATCAGTTCGTGCCAGGCCGGATGAAACTCGACTGCGTCGATGCGCTCTCCGGTACGGTCGAGCGATTTCAACTGCGGCGAAAAGCGGTTGCAAGCATCCGCCAGCGCGAACGTCTCAGCCCGCCCGAGGCGCTCCCCCCAGGCGTGCAGCGCCGGTTCGGCGGCGGCAGCCCCTTCGCGCACCACGGCTTCGCGCAACACGCGATCGCCGGCGTAGAGGTTACTGCCCTCGAACGGTGGCGGCTGGTTGGGAAACGGTGTCGGGGTCATGGGATCGTCGGTAGTTACGTCGTAAGCCGCATCAGCCCGCGGGCTTCACCTCGCGCAATCCGGGCGAGGAAGTCCCATCGCCCGCCGGCGCGCGCGCGAGCAGCACCACGGCGGCGAGAATCAGCGCGCCGCCGGCGAGCTGGATCGGCGCGATGGTCTCGCCGAGCACCATCGCGGCCAGTGCGACCGTGAACACGGGTTCGACGGTGGAAAGCGTGGACGCACTCGTGGGTCCGATGCGTTCGAGGCCGGCGAAGAACAGGCCGATCGCCGCCACCGTGCCGATGATCGCGATCCCGATCAGCGCTGTCCAACCCGTGGCCGAAGCGGGCGGCCGAAAACCGTTGAACGCGGCGGCGGCGACAAACACGACGGCAGCACTCGCCACGACCACCGTCGACAACGCCAGCGGTTCGATCTGCCGCGTGAGCCGCGTTCCCGCGATGATGTAGATCGCGTAGATCGCGGCTGCCGCGAGTCCGAACGCGACGCCGAGCCCGATGCGCGGGAACGCCCCGGTCTCGCCGGCGACGAGCGCCGGAATCACGGTCAGGGCCATGCCAGCGAGGGCCACGCCGAGTGCGACGAGCTTGGTCGTACCCATCCGCTCGCCCAGCAGCAGCGCCGCCAGCAGCGCGACCAACGCCGGGTGCAGGTAGAGCAGCAACGCGACCAGCCCCGCGGGTGCGAAGGTCAATGCCGTAAAAAACGAAACGGCTTGCCCGGCATAGCCGACGCCGCCGAGGAGCGCGGCCGCCACCAGCGTCGAACCTCGAGGCAGCCGCAATCCACGCAGCCGAAGGATGACGACAAGGCAGGCCGCGGCGATGGCAAAGCGCAGCGCGAGCAGCGAGACGGTGTCCACCCCGTCCGCGTAGACAAAGCGAGCGAGGACGGCCATCGATCCGAACGCCAGCGCCGAGGCGACGGTGAGGCCGATGCCCGCCACACGCCGGCGCCGAAACGACGACGGCGCGTCCGTGCCGCGGGCGGTTTCAGCGGCCATGCATCAGGGGGTCGGACGCAGCGCGCTCTTCGGCCGGAACGCCTTGCACACCGTGTCGTGCGTCTCGACGTAGGGACCGCCGATGAGGTCGAGGCAATAGGGGACCGCCGCGAAGATGCCGGGCACGATCACCCGTCCTTCGGTGTCGCGCACTCCTTCGAGCGTTTCGCGGATCGCCTTCGGCTGGCCGGGCAGATTCAGGATCAGCGCACGTCCCCGGATCGCGCCGACCTGGCGCGAGAGGATCGCGGTCGGAACAAAGCGCAGCGAGATCTGCCGCATCTGCTCGCCGAAGCCGGGCATGACCTTGTGCGCGACGGCAAGCGTGGCTTCCGGCGTGACGTCGCGCGGCGCCGGACCGGTGCCGCCGGTGGTCAGCACCAGGTCGCAACCGGCCACGTCGCAGAGTTCGATCAGCGTGCGCTCGATAACCGCCTGCTCGTCGGGAATCAGCCGGGTTTGCGTGACCCACGCCGACTTGAGCGCCGCGGCGAACCACGCCTCGAGACTCGGGATGCCCTCGTCCCGGTAGACCCCGGCCGAGGCGCGGTCGGAAATCGAGACCAGGCCGATCTTAAGCGAAGTGGCGGAATTCATCGTGGGACGAGGGTCGGGCGCCGGTCGAGGGGGAGCGTCAAGCGCGTTGCGCGAGGGCGCGCGAGATCGCGCGAAACAGCGCGCGGAACTGGTGCGGGGGCCGCCCGCTCGTCCGTTCGGCGTGTGCAGCCCGAATTATCGCTGCAAGCGCCGCGCGGTCGACATCGGCGTGCTCGGCGACAAACGCTTCCAGCGCCTGCGCATCGTCGAGCAACCGGTCGCGCCAACGCTCGGCGGCAGCGAAGCGGGCCCGTTCGGCGCGCGGCAGCGATTGAATGCGCTCGAGCGCGGCGCGTATCGGAACCGGATCGACATCGCGCATCAGCCGACCGACGAACTGGAGCTGGCGTCGACGTCCCTCGTGCTTGGTGATCGGGCCGGCCGCGCGAATCGCATCGGCGAGGCGCTCGGGCAGGTCGAGCGCACCGAGCCTGGCCGGGTCCAGGCCGACCAGCGCTTCCCCCAGCGCCTGCAACTCCTGCATGTCCTTCTTGCGGCGCGTCTTCGACGGCGCGGACGGCGATTCCGGGGGTACGAGGGCGGTCGGGCGGCGCATCGAACGGTCGCAGGGGCTAAGGGACGACAGTTTCCGCCACAGACCATCGGGCAGGCGGGAACAGCTCGCGAAACCGCTTTGCTATCATAGCTCACGCTTCACGCCGCCCGTCGCTGCTCGCGCGCGAGGCGGCCGACCCGAACGCTCCCCCCAAAGATGAATCTCTCGCTCCATAGCGCTGCGCCCGGGTCCCATATTCGACCGCCCCTCGCCTCCGCCCCGTCCGATCAACCCTTCCCGGTCGCGACCGACGAGCTGGTTCGAGTGGCCGGCGGCATCCTCGCCATCGCGCGGTCATCGGGGGCGACCGCCGCGGAAACCGAAGTCTCGCAGGCCGTCGGCCAGAGCGTGACCGTGCGCCACGGCGAGGTCGAGACCATCGCCTACAACCGCGACAAGGGCATCGGCGTGACCGTCTACCTCGGTCAGCGGCGCGGGCAGGCGAGCACTGCCGACTTTTCCGACGACGCTGTGCGCGCTGCCGTGGCGAAGGCGCTGGCGATCGCGCAATACACCGCGGAGGATCCCGCCGCGGGACTCGCCGATCCGGCGCGGCTCGCCCGCGGCTGGCAGGACGTCGACCTCTATCACCCGTGGGCACTTTCGGTCGAAGACGCGATCGCGCTTTGCCGCGAAACGGAAGCCGCCGCGCTGGCCGTGGACAAGCGGATCACCAACAGCGAAGGCGCGGGCGTTTCGCGCGGCGACGCGGAATTCGTCTACGCGAACAGCAACGGCTTTTCCGGAGGCTATCGGACCTCGCGCCACCACATCGACTGCGCGGTCATCGGCGAGACCGACGGTTCGATGCAGCGTGATTTCTGGTACTCGGCCGCGCGTGTTCCCGGCGAACTGCTGCCAGCCGCCGAGGTCGGCCGCATCGCAGGGGAGCGCACGGTACGCCGGCTGTCGGCACGCCGGCTCGGCACGCTCGAATGTCCGGTGCTGTTCGAGGCGCCGGAAGCCGCGGACCTGATTGGCGCGTTCGTGCAGGCGGTGTCCGGTGGAAGCCTGTATCGCAAGGCGTCGTTCCTGCTCGATTCGCTCGGCACGCCGGTATTCTCGCCGCAGGTGTCGATTCGCGAGGAGCCGCACCTTCCTCGCGCCCGGGGCAGCGCGCCGTTCGATTCGGAAGGGGTTGCGACCGCGCCACGCGACGTCGTCCGCAACGGCGTGCTCGAGGGCTACTTCCTCGGCAGCTATTCCGCGCGCAAGCTGGGACTATTGTCGACGGCAAACGCCGGCGGTGCGCACAACCTGGTCGTCGCGCCCGGCCCGGACGATTTGGACGCGCTATTGCGGCGCATGGGCACCGGCCTGTTGGTCACCGAGCAGCTGGGGCAGGGGGTGAACCTGGTCACCGGCGACTATTCGCGCGGTGCGGCAGGATTCTGGGTCGAAAACGGCGCGATCGCGTACCCGGTCGAGGAAATCACGATCGCCGGCAATCTGTCCGACGTGTTCCGCGGCATCGTGGCGGTCGGACGCGACGTCGACCGCCGCGGGTCGCGGCATGTCGGCTCGATCCTGGTCGATCGCATGACGATCGCGGGCCAGTAGCCGCGCAGCCGTTCAGACAGCCCCGTGATTCCGCCAATCGTCGCCTGGGTGCGTTCGCTCCACGATCCGCTTCGCGGAGCGCCTCAGGCGGCTCGCTGGATCGCCTCGCTGGCGCCCACCGATCCACTCGCGATTCAGAAGGAAGCGCTCGAACTCGTCGCCGGCTTTCCGGGCCATCGCAAGGAACTCACGCCCGCGCAGGCCGAGGCGCTGCTGCGGATCGACGCGCGCCTCGAGCCGGTGCTGACCGGGCTCACGCGGCAATACACGAACACCTACCAGAAGAGCACCTCGGTCGAGTCGAGGCTCTGGCACGCGGTGTTCGACATCGTCAAGGCGTTCCTGGTCGCCTACCACGCGTCGCTGAAGGCCGGCTACGCGCGTGCCGAGAACAAGCGCTGGCGCGCGGTGCTGCCCTGGGTGCTCGTGCGGCTCGCGCACTACAAGGGGCTCGACGGCAAGTACCGGTTGTTCCGCTACGGCCACTGGATTCCCGCGCAGTGGCGCGAGTTCCACGAGCTCTACGAGTTCGCGCGGATGCGCGGCTGGCAGCGCGAGCAGCTCGTCTACGGCGCCGCCGCGTTCACGCGGCCGGCCGTGTCGTTCGAGCAGGAATACCTGAAGGCGCTGCTCTTGATGCGCCTCGATTCCGGCAACTTCACGCCCGACCAGGTCGACTG
>JBKKAZ010000142.1:0-6980 GCA_046714435.1 Casimicrobiaceae bacterium | reverse complement strand
CTTGGGCGCCCGTCTTTTTTTGCAAAGGCCCCCGCAAGAGGGGCTCTAGACGATAGACAGCGAGAGGAGTTGCCATGGACCATCCCCCCGGTTCCGGTCACCGCCCCGGACGCAGGGCCTTCAGCATTGCCGCGCTCGCCGCGCTGGCCTCGCCCGTGGTCGGGCAGGCACAGCGCCCGGTCGCGCCATCGCCCCACCGCACGCTCTACATGTACCAGGGCGCCGACCGCGACGCGGCGCTGCTCGCGGAGGCGCGCAAGCAACGCGAGGTGGTGATCTACACGTCGCTCAACCTCAAGGACTCGGTGCCGATCACCGAGGCCTTCGAGAAGAAAACCGGCCTCAAGACCCAGCTGTGGCGGGCCTCCAGCGAGAAGGTGCTGCAGCGCTCGATCACCGAGGCGCGCGCCGGGCGCTTCACCTGCGACATCCTCGAGACCAACGGCCCCGAGATGGAGGCGATGTACCGCGAGAACCTGCTGGAGGAGTTCTACAGCCCGCATTTCAAGGACTTGCCGGCGGCGGGATTCCCCAAGCACCGGCATTACGTCGCCGACCGCTTCAATTTCTTCACCATCGGCTACAACACCAACCTGGTGAAGCCCGAAGACGTGCCGAACAGCTACGAGGACCTCGCGCACCCGAAGTGGGCGGGCAAAATCGGCATCGAGGGCAGCGACGTCGACTGGTTCGCCGCCGTGGTCAAGCACATGGGCGAGGCGAAGGGCCTCGCGTTTTTCCGCAAGCTTGCCGAGCAGAAGCCGCAGATCCGCACCGGGCACACCCTGCTGGCGGAGCTGGTCTCGTCCGGCGAGATCCCGCTCGCGGCGACGATCTACAACCACAACGTCGAGCGGCTGGTTGTCAAGGGCGCGCCGATCCGCTGGAAGGCGCTGGAGCCGACGTTCGGGCGGCCGAACGCGATCGGTGTCGCGCGCAGCGCCGCGCATCCGAACGCGGCGATGCTGTTCGTGGACTTCATGCTGTCACCGGAAGGCCAGCAGCTGCTGAAGGAGCGCAACCGCGTGCCCGCGAACCGGTCCATCGAGACCAATCTCACCAACTTCAAGTTTGCGATGATCGATCCGGTGATCACGCTCGACGAAAGCGAGAAATGGGAAAAGCTCTGGACCGAGATCATCCTGCGCGGTCAGACGATGAAAAAGGAAGACGAATGACGCGGCTGGCCGCGCAACCCGCCGCGAAACGACCCGATGGAGTAAGAGCCATGAGAATCACCCGATGGGCCGGCTTGCTGGCGATGTTCGCCGCGTCGGCGCTGGCGCAGACACCCCTGGCCACCTCCACGGCCCCTGACCGGATGCAGAAGCTGATCGAGGGGGCGAAGAAAGAAGGCGAGGTCGTGATCTATACCTCCGCGCCGGTCGACGACATGAAGGCGCTGACCGACGCGTTCGACAAGAAGTACGGTGTCAAGGCGAAGGTGTGGCGGGCGAGCTCGGAAAAGGTCATGCAGCGCGCACTGACCGAGACGCGCAGCGGGCGTTTCGATGTCGACGTGGTCGAGACCAACGGGCCGGAACTCGAAGCGCTGGTGCGGGAAAAAGTGCTGCAGCCGGTGCGCTCGCCGTCGCACGCCGACCTGATTCCGCAGGCGATCTTCCCGCATTCCGCGTGGGTCGGCTCTAGGCTGAACATCTTCGTTGCGGCCTACAACACCAACCTGGTGAAGAAGGAGGAAATCCCGAAGCGCTGGGAGGACTTCAAGGATCCGAAGTGGAAGGGCAGGCTCGGCATCGAAGCCGAGGATGCGGACTGGTTCGCGAGCGTCGTGGCCGAACTCGGCGGCGAGGAAAAGGGCGTCAAGGTGTTCCGCGACATCGTCCAGGCCAACGGGATCTCGGTGCGCAAGGGCCACACCCTGCTGACGCAGCTGGTCGTCTCCGGCGAGGTTCCGCTTGCTTTCACGGTCTACAACTACAAGGCCGAGCAGTTCAAGAACAAGGGAGCGCCGATCGAGTGGTTCGTCATCGAGCCCGCAATCGCCCGCGCGAACGGCATCGGCGTGGTCGCGAAGCCGAAGAATCCGCACGCCGCGCTGCTGTTCTACGAGTTCGAGATCAGCGAGGAGGGCCAGAAGCTGCTCTACGAGCGCGACTTCGTGCCTACCCACCGCAAAATCGAGACCAAGCTCAACAAGATGCAGCTTAAATTCGTCGACGTAAAGGCTGCGCTGGACGACTACGCGAAGTGGGACAAGCTCTACGACGCAACCTTCAACAAGCAGTCGAAATAGCCACGGACCAGGCGATGGGCAAGGAATCGCACTACAGCAGCAAACAGGACCGGGTGTTCGTGCGCGGCATCCAGGGCCAGTACAGCCTGAAGGAGGAGCTCACGCGACTGCGCTCGATGCCTCGCATCATCAAGGGGACCGACATCACGTTCAATGACGGCCCGCAGTCGTTCTCGAAGCACTTCATCGAGCCGGTCGATGGCCTGACCCAGACGCTGCACGTCCACCTCGAGGAATACGCGCCCGGGGGGCGGACGCAGAAGCACGGCCACGTCAACGAGGCGGCGTTCTACATCCTCGACGGCGAGGGCTACGAGATCCACGACGGCATCCGCTACGACTGGAACGCGGGCGATGTGGCGGTCGTGCACATGAACTGCGTGCACCAGCATTTCAACGCGAGTGCCGTGAAGCCGGCGCGCGCGCTGGTGCTGAAGCCGAAGCCGATGATCATGTTCATGAACCTGCTGTTCCAGAAGTCGGTGATCCCGCGGCCCACCGAGCCGGCGCCCGGCGCGGAAGGGTTCGAGCCGCGGAACGACGAAGTCGATTACAACCACGGCATCTAGGGAAAACGTCCCCTGGAAAGTCCCCGGCAAGCGCTTCGCGCGCCGGGGACACTTTCGTTCATGTTGTTAATTGACAACGACGCGGTGCGCGCGGTGCTGACGCCGGCGATGACCATCGCCGCGCTGGAGCGGGCGTATGGCGACCTGGCCCGGGGCGAAGCCGTGTGCCGGCCGCGCATCGACATCCGCATCCCGACCTCGGATCCGGCGCGCTGCTATCAGTGGGGCACCATGGAGGGCGGTTCGACGGCGGGCTATTTCGCGATACGGATGAAGTCGGACATCGTGCTCGAGCAGGAGTACGCGGGGGTCCGGACCCAGGAGAAGTACTGCGGCGAGCCGGGCCGCTATTGCGGGCTGGTGTTCCTGTTCGAGATCGAGTCCGGGCTGCCGGTGGCCATGCTCAACGACGGCTACCTGCAGCACGAGCGCGTGGCCGCCGACGGCGCGATCGGGGCGCGCCTCATGGCGCGCGAGGACGCGCGGGCGCTCGGCATGCTGGGCTCGGGCGGTATGGCGCGCTCGCACGTGGCGGCGCTCGTCGGCGTGCGCCCGATCGAGCGGTTGCGCATATTCAGCCCGACGCGCGAGCACCGTGAGCGATTCGCGCGCGAGGTTGTCGAGCGCCATGGCATCGACGCACGCGCCGTGGACGATCCGCGCGAAGCCTCGCGCGGCGCGGACATCCTCGCCGCGTGCACCGACTCCGCCGTGCCGGTGATCCGCGGCGACTGGCTGGAGCCCGGCATGCACGTAATCTCGGTCGGCGGCCGGCCGGACGACGCCGCGCGCAGCCGTTTCGATCGCACTTTGCGGCTCGGTACCGCGCCAGCACCCGTCGGGCGCCCCGAGCTCGGCACCTCAGACGAGTATCTTGGCTACCTGGCGCGAGCGGACGATCCGCGCTGGTCTCGCATGCGCGGGGGCACCCGCGCGCCCCGGGTCACGGGTGATGGCAGCGATGTCATGTACGCCGACGTTATCGCCGGACGCGCGGTGGCGAGGCGATCGCGCGACGAGATCACCTATTCGGAGCGCGGCAATGTTCAGGGCGTGCAGTTCTATTCGGTCGCATCCATGGTATACGCCGAAGTGATCAAGCGCGGACTCGGCCGCGAGTTGCCGACCGCATGGTTCCTGCAGGACATTCGCAACTGAAGGTCCGCAACCGATGCGGACCGATACCCTTTCACTTGAAGGAACGCCCATGACGAGACTTGAGTCGATCGTCCGGAGGCTCGCCCTCGCGGCGAGCCTGCTGCCGGCGGCGGCGCTCGCCCAGTCCCCCGACTACTCGCTGCTGACCCATGCCGGCCCGGATCGCACCGACCGGATAATCGCTGCGGCGAAGAAGGAGGGCACGCTGACGCTGTACACGACGTTCGCGGAAAAGGACATCGCCCCGCTGGTCGGGCCGTTCGAGAAGAAATACGGGATCAAGGTCAGCGTGTGGCGGGCCGGCACCGACAAGGTGCTTCAGCGCACGCTGGCGGAGGCCGCGGCGAAACGCTACGACGTCGACGTCGTCCATTTCGGCACGCCGGAAATGGAGGCGCTGCATCGCGAGAAGGTGCTGCAGCCGGTCGCCTCCCCCTACCATGCGGAGCTGGTGCCCGGGTCGGTTCCCGCGCATCGCGAATGGGCCGCGACGATTCTCTCGGTATGGGTGCAGGCGTACAACACCGAGAAGGTGCGCCGGGAGGACCTGCCGAAGTCGTACGCAGAGCTGCTCGATCCGAAGTGGAAGGACAAGCTCGGCATCGAGGCGAAGAACCAGGACTGGTTCGCGGAGACGGTCCTCAGCCTGGGGGGCGAGGAGAAGGGGCTGCGCTTCTGGCGCGACCTCGTTTCGCGCAACGGCATGTCCGTGCGGCAGGGCCATACGCTGCTTACCAACATGGTGGTATCCGGCGAGGTGCCGCTGGCGCTCACCGTCTACAACTACATGCCCGAGCAGGCGAAAAAGCGCGGCGCGCCGATCGACTGGTTCGTGATCGAGCCGGCGATCGCGCGCACCAACGGCGTCGGAATCGCGAGGCGCGCGCCGCATCCCGCGGCGGCGCTGCTGTTCTACGACTACTGGCTGTCCGAGGCCCAGCCGCTCATGGTCGGCATGGACTACGTGCCGACCAACCGCAAGGTGAAGTCCCCGCTCGGCGATATCAAGGTGAAGCTGGTCGACCCGGTTGAATCGCTCGATCAGGCCGAGAAGTGGTCCGGACTGTTCCAGGACATCATGGTCAAGCGCGCACGCTGATGGCTTGCCGTCGCCAATCCGAGGGAAGGCAAGCGCGACCATGAGTATCGCCGCCACCAGCCCGGCACCTGCGCCGTCGAAGTCGTTCAGGGAGGTCTGGGTGATCACCGCGGGGCACGCGCTGACCCACTGGTACCCGGCCACGTTCTACCTGCTGTTGCCGCTAATCGGCAGGGAGCTCGGCCTGTCGTACACCGAGATCGGACTGGTGATCACCTGCCAGTACATCGCGGGCGCGGTATCGAACGTGCCCGGTGGCATGCTGGTGGACACGGTCGGGCGCAAGGGCCTGCTGATGGCGGTTTCGCTGTTCTGGATCGGCGTGCCGTATTTCCTGATGGGATTCACGCACAGTTACTGGCCGCTGCTGCTTTGCGTCGCGCTGGTCGGCATCGGCAACAATCTCTGGCACCCGAGCGCGATTCCAACACTCGCCCAGCGCTTTCCGGAACGCAAGGGGCTCGTCCTGTCGCTGCACGGCATGGGCGGCAATGCCGGCGACGCGCTCGCCCCGCTGGTCGTGGGCGCGCTGCTCGCGGCGTTCAGCTGGCGCGAGATCGTCGTGATGAACGTGATCCCTGGCGTGGTTATGGCGCTGATGATCTTCGCTTACTTGGGAACACTCTCGCTCGGCAGTCGCCGCGGCGCACGCCGCCGGTCGCTCGACGACGGCAGCGAGCGGCAGACGCTCGCGCAGTACTTCGCCGGGCTGAAGGGCCTTGCTCGCAACCGTTCGCTGGTGCTGTTGTCGACGGGATCGGCCTTTCGCTCGATGACGCAGAACGCGCTGCTTACTTTCATTCCGGTCTTTCTCGCTTACGAAATGGGCTACTCGCCATTCCTGGTGGGGGCCGCGATGTTCGTGCTGCAGGCCGCCGGGTTCGCTGCCGCGCCGATTGCCGGCCACTTGTCGGACCGCGTCGGCCGCCGCCACGTGCTCTCCGCGGCGATGGCGATGACGGCCGTGGTGATTATCGCGATGGTGTTCGCCGGAAGGTCGACGGGATTCGTCGTGCTGATCGCGATCCTGGGGTTCTTCCTCTACGCGATGCGCCCGGTGCTGCAGGCGTGGCTGCTCGAGATGACGCCGAAGAACATGGGAGGCACCAGCATCGGCGTGCTGTTCGCGACGCAGTCGATTGGCGCGGCCGCGGGCCCGTTGATCGGGGGCGTGATCGCCGACCGCTTCGGGCTGCTCGCGACGTTCTCGTTCCTTGCCGTGACGATCGTGGTCGCGAACCTGTTCATCCTGCTCATGCCGAAGCCGGCCGGCGCCGCGCAAATCCGTTAGTTTCGCCGGCCGTGTCCACGCTCGCCCGATGGCTCGGCGGAACGTCGAATCGGACGTTCGTCGCCTACCCGATCGCGATCGCAGCGATCGAAACCGCATTCGCGGGCGGCGTCCCCCGCCTGGAGGGCCGCGGCTTGCTGCTGCTGGCCGGTGGCTACCTGCTCTACATGCTCTGCGGCCGTTATCGCTCGCGCCTCGGTGGTGGTGGCCCCGGCGTATCGGTTCCTCCGCAGCGGCTGGTGGTGAGTGGCCCGTACTCCATCGTGCGCAACCCGATGTACCTCGGTCACCTCGTGTTCATGCTGGGTCTCGCGGTGACGTTCCGGTCGTGGATCGCGGCTGCGTTGCTCGTCGCATCTGCGATCTGGTTCGACCGCAGGGTCCGCGACGACGAGGCGCGTCTTGCCGGCCTGTTCGGCGCGGGCTACGCCGATTACTCGGCGCGCGTGAAGCGCTGGCTTCCGGGCGTCCTCTGAGGCCTCGCCGGCCAGTGGTGGACGCCGCCGTCAGGCCGGCGCGTCGACGGCGGCCGGGGCAGGCGCGAGCGGTGGCGGCGCGCGCTCGATGCACACGTCGCCGTCGACGATGCGCACCGTCCAGGTCTGC
>JBKKAZ010000141.1:0-10342 GCA_046714435.1 Casimicrobiaceae bacterium | reverse complement strand
TGCGCTCGATCGTCGATTCCTGTTGCGTCGCGCGCTCGACAAACGCGGCGAGGAGGTCCGCGGGCAGTCGCGGCTTCGGCCCGTGAGCGTGCCCGGCCACGTACGCCTGCGCGGCGGCGAGGCCTGCCGAATTGTCGACGGGCTTGCCGAGCGCCTTGCGCACCCGCCCCAGAATCCCAGCACGGGCCGCGTCGTTGCCGTCGATCGACGTTCCCATCTTCAGTGAGCGGCCTTGCGGATAAAATCCGCGAACCGCGCGACGCCGCGTTCGATCATTTCGTTCGACGCCGCGTACGAGAACCTGATGTGCTGACCGTCGCCCGGAACCCGCCGGCCGAAGTGAATGTCGGCCAGTACCGCGACACCGGCCTCGTGCAGCAGGCGCTTTCGGAACACTTCGGAGTCCGCGCAGCCCGTGGTCCGGCATGCTTCGGTGACGTTCGGCCAGGTGTAGAACGCGCCTCCGGGTGTTTTGCAGCTCACGCCCGGCACGCCATTGAGCAGGCCGACGATGAGATCGCGACGTTCGAGGAACTTTGCGCGCATCGCCTCGGCCGGGCGCTGCGGACCCTGGATCGCCTCGACCGCCGCCCACTGCGACACCTGCGAAGCGCAGGAGTCGGTATTGGTGATCCAGCGCGTGAACACCGGCGCGAGGGTCCGGTTGGCCGCGTAGCCGATGCGCCAGCCGGTCATCGCCCAGGTCTTCGAGGCGCCGTCGCAAATGATGGTGCGCTCGGCGAGTCCGGCGCGCGTTGCGATCGAGTCGAATGGCCCGTCGTAGGCAAGCCGCGAGTAGATCTCGTCGGCGAAGATCCAGACCTGCGGATGCCTGGCAACGACCTGCGCGATCGCGTCGAGGTCGCCGGGCGTGAGAATCCCGCCGGTCGGGTTGTGCGGCGTGTTGAGGATAAGCAGCCTGGTCTTCGGGCCGATCTTCGCCTCAAGTTCGGAGGGATCGAACGCGAAATTGCGCGACTCGCGGAGATAGATCGGCACCGGCACGGCGCCGTTCGCCACGATCTGCGACTCGTAGATCGGAAATCCGGGGACCGGATAGATGACCTCTTCGCCGGCACCAAAATCGGTGACCGACGCGATGGTGTAGGCGATGAACGGCTTCGCGCCGCCACCGACGACCACGTCCTCGGGACGGATGTCGAGTCCGCGCCGCGCACCCATGTCGCGCGCGGCGGCGGCGCGCAGTTCGTCGATGCCCGCGGATGGCGTGTAGCCGTGCTTGCCGCCGCGAATGGCCGCAATCGCCGCGTCCTGTACGTTGACCGGTGTCGGAAAATCGGGCTGGCCGATGCAAAACGACACGATGTCGCGCCCCTCGCGGGCGAGCGCGTTGACCTCGGCGAGCACCACGAACGCATTTTCGGTGCCGAGCGACTCGGCGCGCCGTGACAATGGCGGCAGCGCGAGCGCGGGAGCATGCGGAGCATTCATCAGCGGATGCCTCTCTGCCGGCGGGGGCTCGCCTGCCTTGCGGCGTAGAGTTCCCGGAAGGTCCGCCCGGGTGGCGCGGGCATGTCACGACCTTCGGTCCAACCGGCCCCGAACGGCAACCGCCGGATCAGGGCATCGCGCCCGCCCATCGCCTTCAGCACCCGGACGCCGATCCTGGACGCGACAGCGTAGAGCGCTGGGCGCTTCGCGAACCACGCCCACGCCTTCATGCCGGCGCGCTCGCTCCACGGCCGCAGGCCGCGCTCGAAGGACTTCTCGCGCAGTTTCCGCTGCAGGTCGGGCAGCGGAATCATGACTGGGCAGACCACGCCGCACTGGTTGCAAAAGGTGGACGCGGCCGGCAGGTCATGGGCCTTGTCGAGTCCGACGTACATCGGCGTCAGGATCGAACCGATCGGGCCCGGATAGACCCAGCCGTACGAGTGGCCGCCCACGTTCTGGTAGACGGGACAGTGGTTCATGCAGGCGCCGCAGCGGATGCAGCGCAGCGCTTCGCGCACGTCGCTCGCCAGCACGCCGGTGCGGCCGCTGTCGACCAGGATGAAGTACATGTGCTCGGCACCGTGGAATTCGCCGTCGCCCTTGACACCGGTGAGCACGTCGACATAGTTGCTGATCGACTGTCCGGTGGCCGAGCGCGGCAGCAGGCGCATCAATGTCGCCACGTCCTCGAGCGTGGGCACGATCTTCTCGATGCCCGAGATCGCGACGTGCACGCGGGGCAGCGTGGTCGTCAGCGTGGCGTTGCCTTCGTTGGTGACCAACACCACCGACCCGGTCTCGGCGACGAAGAAGTTGCCGCCGGAAATGCCCATGTCGGCGGTCAGGTAGCTCTTGCGAAGCACGGTCCTCGCCTCGAGGCACAGCTCGTCGATGCCGTCTTTCCTCGGCGTGCCGTGCTTGCGGTGGAACAGCTCGGCGACCTCCTCCTTCGACTTGTGCAGCGCGGGCCCGATGATGTGCGAGGGAGGCTCGTAGTCGTTCAGCTGCAGGATGTACTCGCCGAGATCGGTCTCCACGACGGTCATGCCGGCCGCCTCGATCGCGTGATCCAGCGCCGACTCCTCCGAGACCATCGATTTCGACTTGATGATCAACCGTACCGCGTGTCGCCTAGCTATCTCCAGCACCAGCGCGTTCACGTCGGCCGGCGTCTCCGCCCACAGGACCGTGGCACCGCGTGCGCGGGCGTTGTCCTCGAACATGGCGAGCCAGCTGTCGAGGTCGTCGAGCGCGCGCTGGCGGATGGCGCGCGCGGCCTCCCGAGTGCCCTCGAAGTCGTCGAGTTCGGCGATCGCGGCGCGGCGCTTGCCCACGAACTTGCCCTGCATCTTGGCGAGATTCGCCTGCAGCTGCGCGTCGTTCATTTTCTCGCTCGCGCGCGCCTTGAAGTGCATCGAGGCTACCTGCATCGCGAACTCCCCCGGCGTGTCCGGTAGACGGATGCCATCAGCTTTCCCGAACCTTGTCGCCGGGGCGCACGCCGGCCAGCACTTCAGCGACGTGCAGCACCTGCGTTCTGGTGTCGCCGCGGCGGCGCAGGCGTCCTTCGATGTTGAGCATGCAGCCCAGGTCCCCGAGCACCACCGCGTCCGCACCGGAGGCCTCGATGTGACCGCACTTGTTGTCGGCGAGCCGGGCCGAGATCTCGCCGAACTTGATCGAAAACGTGCCGCCGAACCCGCAGCAGGTCTCCGGTTCCGCCATCTCCTCGACCGCCAGGCCGCGCACCTTGGCAAGCAACGCGCGCGGCTGCCGCTTGACGCCCATCTCGCGCAAGCCCGCGCAGCAGTCGTGGTAGGTCACCTTGCCCTCGAACGCGCCGGGTACCCGCTCGACCTTGAGAACCTCGGCCAGGAACTGGGTGAGCTCAAAGGTCTTCGCCGCCAGGGCCGCCACCCGCGTCTGCATGGCCGGCTCGCCGGCGAACAGGTCGGCGTAATGGGTGCGGATCATGCCGCTGCAGGAACCCGACGGCGAGACCAGGTAGTCGCAACCCTCGAACTCGTCGACCACCTTCCGCGCCAGCGCGACGGCGTCCTCGCGGTCACCGGCGTTGTACGCAGGCTGGCCGCAGCAGGTCTGGGTCGGAGGCACGTAGACGTCGGCGCCGCCGCCCTCGAGGAGATCGAGCGCCGCGAAGCCGACCGACGGCCGCATCAGGTCGACAAGACAGGTTACCAAAAAGCCGACGCGCATCCGTCCTCCAACCTGCATGGTATCAAGGGCCGCGATCCGGCCGGATCGCCGTTGTCCTAAAGAAACTGCGAATGCGCCAGCGCGCCGACACACCACCCCATCAGCCACTGCGGAAAGATCCCCAGCCACAGCAGCGCCAGGCCGTTGACCGAGAGCAACACGCGGGCGTCGAGCGGCGCCTCGATGGCAGCGCGATCGACGGGCTCGTCGAAGTACATCAGCTTGACCACGCGCAGGTAGTAGAACGCGCCGACGACCGACGCCAGCACCGCTACCACCGCCAGCCAGACGAACTGCGCATTCACCGCCGCCTCGATGACCGAGAACTTCGCGTAAAAACCTACGGTTGGCGGGACGCCCGCCAGCGAAAACATCACCAGCAGCATGATGAACGCCCACCACGGCGAACGCTGGTTCAGGCCCTTGAAGTCGTCGAGCGTGTCGCACTCGAACCCCTCGCGGGTCAGCAGCAGGATCACACCGAACGCAGCCAGGCTGCTCAGCACGTAGGTGACCGCGTAGAACAGCGCTGCCGACAGCCCGTTCAGGTCGGCCGCGAGAAAGCCCATCAGCATGTAGCCCATGTTCGCGATCGCCGAGTAGGCCAGCATGCGCTTGATGTTGGACTGCGAGATGGCGACCACGTTGCCGATCACCATCGACAGCAGCGAGAGCACGATCAGCATGCCCTGCCAGTCGAATTCGATGCCGGCCAGCGCGGCGGCCAGCACGCGCAGCGCGAGCCCGAACGCCGCGAGCTTGGTAGCCGTGCCGATCAGCAGCGTGATGGGCGTGGGAGCGCCCTGGTAAACGTCCGGAACCCACATGTGGTAGGGCACCACGCCGAGCTTGAAGGCGATCCCCGACAGCAGAAACACCAGGCCGAACACCAGCAGCGTCCGGTTGCCCGGCCCCGCCAGCGTCGCCTTCATCACCTGGTCGACGTCCAACGATCCGGTCGCGCCGTAGATCATCGACACGCCGTAGAGAAACAGCCCCGACGCCAGCGCGCCAAGCACGAAGTATTTCATCGCGGCCTCGGCGGGTGCCCGCTCCCGGTGCAATGCCACCAGCGCGTAGGTCGAAAGCGCCATCAGCTCGAGGCCGAGGTACAGCGTGAGGAAATGGTTCGCCGAAACCAGGATCATGATCCCCAGCGCCGCGAACATCATCAGCACAAAGGTCTCGC
Source organism: Casimicrobiaceae bacterium (assembly GCA_046714435.1). Classification (GTDB taxonomy): domain Bacteria; phylum Pseudomonadota; class Gammaproteobacteria; order Burkholderiales; family Casimicrobiaceae; genus VBCG01. The sequence goes on along the minus strand of JBKKAZ010000141.1, from coordinate 5,481 downwards.
CCTTGAACAGGTTGCGCGCGACCAGGTAGTACCGGCCGTAGAACAGCCCCAGCGACACCGAGAGCAGCGTGAACAGCTCGAGCAGGTGGGCCACCATGTCGTCCACGACCATGTTGCCGAACGACTTCACCGTGGCCGCGCTCGCAGTGAACACCAGCCCCGCGGTAACCAGCAGGCTCGCCTGGGTGAGCCAGTAACTCACCCTCCGCTGCGACTGCGGCAAGAACAGGTCGATGACCAGGATCGCGCAGGCGGAACTGGCCAGCACGATCTCCGGCAGCACGGGCACCAGGTTCAGGCTCATCGGCGTGCCCTTTAGAGCTTGCTCTTCGCCACGTGCGCCAGCAGATCGGCGACGCTCACGTTCATCACATCAGTGAACGGCTTCGGCCACACGCCCATCGCCAGCACCGCCGCCGCAACGGTCGCGAGCAGCCAGAATTCGCGCGACGTGAGGTCGCTCAGCGCGCGGACCTTGTCGTTTGCGACCTCGCCGAAGATCACCCGCTTGTACATCCAGAGCGTATAGGCGGCGCCGAGGACCAACGTGCTGCCGGCGAGGAAGGCCAGCCAGAAGTTCACCTTGACCGCGGCCAGTATCACCATGAACTCGCCGACAAAGCCCGACGTGGCCGGCAGCCCCGCGTTCGCCATCGCGAACAGCATCATGAACGCGGCGAACCGCGGCATGGTATTGACCACCCCGCCGTAGTCGGCGATCTGTCGGCTGTGAACGCGGTCGTACATCACGCCGACGCAGAGAAACATCGCAGCCGAGACAAAGCCGTGCGACACCATCTGCGCGAGCCCTCCGACCATGCCCATCGGATTGAACAGAAAGAAGCCCAGCGTCACGAAACCCATGTGCGAGATCGACGAATAGGCGATGAGCTTCTTCATGTCCGACTGCATCAGCGCAACGAAACCGATGTAGACCACCGCCACCAGTGACAGCGTGATGACAAACCCCGACAGGTAGCGCGAGGCGTCGGGGACGATAGGCAGGATGAAGCGCACGAAGCCGTAAGCCCCCATCTTCAGCGTAATCGCCGCCAGCACGACCGAGCCTCCGGTCGGCGCCTCGACGTGCGCGTCCGGCAGCCAGGTGTGCACCGGCCACATCGGCACCTTGACGGCGAAGGCCAGAAAGAACGCCACGAACAGCAGCAGCTGGGTCTCGAGCGCGAGCGGCAGCGAGTACCAGTCGAGCAACGCGAAGGACTCCGAAGCGCCGTACAGGTAGATCAGCGCCACCAGCATCAGCAGCGACCCGATCAGTGTGTACAGGAAGAACTTGACCGCCGCGTAAACGCGATTCGGCCCGCCCCAGATCCCGATGATCAGGTACATCGGTATCAGCATGGACTCGAAAAACACGTAGAACAGGATCGCGTCGAGCGCCGCGAACGCCCCGTTGATCAGCCCCGACATGATCAGGAACGCCGCCATGTACTGCGCGACCCGGGTCTGGATCACCTCCCAGGCCGACCAGACCACCAGCAGCGTGATGAATGCATTGAGGACGACGAACAGCACCGAGATCCCGTCGACGCCGAGGTGGTACCAGATGTCGAAGCGTGGAATCCACTCGCGACGCTCGACGAACTGCATCGCCGAAATCGCGGTGTCGAAGTGGAAGAACAGCGGCAGCGTGACGACGAAGCCGGCAAGTGCGCCGGCCAGCGCGATCCACCGCGCAGTGGACGCTTCGCGCTCGCGGCCGACCGCCAGCACCAGCGCTCCCGCGGCGATGGGGACCCAGATGGCGAGCGAAAGGTACGGCGTCATCGGTTGAACCACGCCAGCAGTGCAAACACGCCGACGATCATCGTGAACGCATAGTGGTAGACGTAGCCAGACTGGAGGTGGCGCAGCAGCGCCGAACTCCAGCCGACTACGCGTGCCGTGCCGTTGACGAAAAAGCCGTCGATGATGGTGCGGTCGCCGACTTCGGACAGGAACGCGCCGAGCTTGCGCGCACCCGCGGCGAAGACCAGGTCGTTGAACCGGTCGAAGTAATATTTCTGATCGAGCAGGGTGTAGAGCGGGGCTACCCGCCGGCGGATCCGCTCGGGGAGCGCCGGATTGACGATGTAGCAGTACCAGGCGGCGGCGATGCCGGCGACCGCGAGCCAGAACGGCGCGCCGGCGAGCGCGTGGCGCATGAACGCGACGGCGCCCTGCCATTGCGCTCCCAGCTGACCGAGCACGGCGTGCTCCGGGTGGACTTTGATCGCATTGCCCAAACCCTCGCCGAAGAGCATCGGCTCGATATACGCCCAGCCGGCATAGACGGACGGAATCGCGAGCAGGATCAGCGGCACCGTCACCACCCACGGCGACTCCCGCGGCGGGTGCTCGGCGTCGACGTGGTGCTCGTGCGAATCGCCAGAGCCGTCGCTGGCGTGCGCCGTCCCTTCCGGTCCGCCGGACTCCGCCCAGCGCGGCTTACCGTGAAAGGCGAGGAACAGCATGCGGAACGAGTAGAAGGCAGTGATGAACACCCCCGCCATGACGGCGAAATACGCGTAGCCGTGGCCGGGAATCGTCGACAAAGCCGTCGCCTCGATGATCGCGTCCTTGGAGAAGAACCCCGCGAACGGCGGAATGCCGGCCAGCGCGAGGGACCCGACCACCGCCGTGGCCCAGGTAATCGGCATCAGCCGCCACAATCCGCCCATGCGCCGCAGGTCCTGCTCGTGGTGCAGCGCGATGATCACCGAGCCGGCGCCGAGGAACAGCAGCGCCTTGAAGAACGCGTGCGTCATCAGGTGGAAGATCGCCGCCGAATAGGCCGACACGCCGAGTGCCACCGTCATGTAGCCAAGCTGCGACAAGGTCGAGTACGCAACCACGCGCTTGATGTCGTTCTGGACGATGCCGAGGAACGCCATGAACAACGCAGTCGTGGCGCCGATCACAGTTACGAATGACAGCGCGGTCTCGGAGAGCTCGAACAGCGGACTCATCCTTGCCACCATGAAGATCCCGGCGGTGACCATGGTCGCGGCGTGGATCAGTGCGGAGATCGGCGTCGGACCTTCCATCGAATCGGGCAGCCAGACGTGCAGCGGCACCTGCGCGCTCTTGCCCATCGCGCCGATGAAAAGGCAGATGCAGATGACGCTCATCAGCGACCACGCGCTCTCGCCCCACAGGTTCAGCTGGATGGTGGAGAGCTCGCCGGCGCGCGCGAATACCTGCGCATAGTCGAGCGTGCCGAAATGAGCCAGGATCAAACCGATGCCCAGCACGAAGCCGAAATCGCCGACGCGGTTGACCAGGAATGCCTTCAGACTCGCGTAGATCGCGGTGGGCCGCGTGTACCAGAAGCCGATCAGCAGGTAGCTCAACAGCCCGACCGCCTCCCAGCCGAAGAACAGCTGCAGGAAGTTGTTGCTCATCACCAGCATGAGCATCGAGAAGGTGAACAGCGAGATGTAGCTGAAGAACCGGGTGTAGCCGGGATCGTCGGCCATGTAGCCGATGGTGTAGACGTGCACCATCAGCGACACGAAGGTCACGACCAGCATCATGGTCGTGGTCAGCGGGTCGAGCAGGAAGCCGATCGCGAGCTTGACCGTCCCCACGCTCGCCCAGACGTAGAGGTCGCCGTTGAACTCGTTGCCGGCGGCGACGTCGCGCCAGATCAGGTACGACGCCGCCAGCGCCGCCGCCACCCCGAGGACGCATAACCAGTGCGAAACGCGGCGGCCGAGCTTCGCGCCGAACAGGCCGACGACAATCGACGCCGCGAGCGGCGCCAGCGGGACCACGAGGTAGAGCGTCTTCATGTCCACGGCGCAGTGCCCCGAATCAGCGATTCGTCGCAGGACGCTCGCTGTACGCGCTCATCGGTGCGCAAGTGCGCCGCGTTCGCTTCCAGGCGCGACGCCGCTTCGCGGCCAGGTTGGACACCTGACGCGGAGCGGCAACCACGCCTGGGAGCGAACTGGCGCAACTTGCTCGATGAATTGCTGATTCGGGGCACTCTCTATCCTTTCAACTCGCCGAGGTCCTCGACGTCGATGGAGCCCACGTTTCGGAACAGCAGCACCAGGATGGCCAGGCCGATGGCCGACTCCGCAGCGGCCACGGTCAGAATGAAGAACACGAACACCTGGCCCGCGATGTCGCCGAGATAGTGCGAGAACGCGAGGAAGTTCAGGTTGACGGCGAGCAGCATCAACTCGAGCGCCATCAGCAGGATGATCACGTTCCTGCGGTTCAGGAAAATGCCGACTACCGAGATCGCGAACAGTATCGCGCCCAGCACCAGGTAATGCGTCAGCGTCGGTACCAGCAGGTTCACCGGGTCCGGCCTCGTCGGACCGCGCGCGCGGCAAACCGGCTCGCGGAAATCAGTCCCGTCGCGCGCGTCATGGTTTTTCCACCGGCAGGTCGACCAGTCGCACCCGGTCCGCGCGGCGGGCCTTTACTTGCAGCGAGGGATCCTGGTGCTTGGTGCCACGGCGCCGCCGGTAGGTCAGCGCGATGGCGGCGATGATCGCGACCAGCAGGATCAGTGCCGCGATCTCGAATGGATAGACGTAGTCGACGTAGAGCAGCCGCCCGAGCTCCCGGGTGTTGTTCCCGCTGGTCGCCGGCGGCGTCCCCGCACCGCGCGTTCCCTGCCAGAGCAGCAGCGCCATCTGGACGCCGACCAGGACGCCGACGGTGAGGCCGACCGGAAGGTAGCTCCTGAAGCCCTTGCGCAACGCGTCGAAATTGACGTCGAGCATCATGACCACGAACAGGAACAGCACCATGACGGCGCCGACATAGACCAGCACCAGCGCGATGGCCAGGAACTCCGCGTGCAGCAGCAGCCAGATGCCCGCCGCGGTGAAAAACGCCAGCACCAGCCAGAGCGCGGCGTGCACCGGGTTGCGCGCGGTGATGACGCGCAGTCCTGCGAACACCATGATCGCGGCGAAAACCCAGAAGACGAAGGCATCAAAGGGCATGGGGGTTGAGCGAATCGGGTTGAGCGTTGAGAGTTGAGCGTTGAGCGTGGGTTGATGAGGGGTCTACGCTGAACGCTGAACGCTGAACGCTAAACGCTCAAACTTGAGCGTCAGCGAAACCGCGCATCCTCAGCCCGGTCGCGCGCGATCTCCTCTTCGTACCGGTCGCCGACGGCGAGCAGCATGTCCTTGGTGTAGAGGAGGTCGCCACGCCGCTCGCCGTGGTACTCGAGCACCCGGGTCTCGACGATCGAGTCCACCGGGCAGCTCTCCTCGCAGAAACCGCAGTAGATGCATTTGGTCAGGTCGATGTCGTAGCGGGTGGTCCGCCGCGACCCGTCGGCGCGCTGTTCCGACTCGATCGTTATCGCCAGCGCCGGGCACACGGCCTCGCAGAGCTTGCAGGCGATGCAGCGTTCCTCGCCGTTCGGGTAGCGCCGCAGCGCGTGCAGGCCGCGGAAGCGCGGGCTGTACGGCGTCTTCTCCTCGGGGTACTGCACGGTGATCTTGCGGC
>JBKKAZ010000140.1:0-5600 GCA_046714435.1 Casimicrobiaceae bacterium | reverse complement strand
CAGATCGCGGACCTGTCCGCGCTGTGGGTGATCGCCGACGTGTTCGAGCAGGACCTGGCACTGGTCCGGCACGGCCAGGCCGCGCAGATCACGATCAACGCGTATCCGGAACGGCGCTTCCAGGGTCGCGTCACCTACGTGTATCCGAGCCTTACCGTCGAGACCCGCACGGTGCCGGTGCGGATCGAACTGGCCAATCCGGGCGGCGCGCTGAAGCCCGGCATGTACGCGTCGGTCGAACTTGCCGCCGCGGGTCGCCGGCAGGTCGTCGCGGTTCCCCACAGCGCCGTGATCGACAGCGGCGTGCGCCAGATCGTGCTCGTGCAGACCGGCGAAGGAAGCTTCGCGCCGCGAGAGGTGAAACTCGGCGCCCGTACCGACGACCACGTCGAGATCATCGACGGCGTGCGGGAGGGCGAGAAGGTCGTCGTCACGGCGAACTTCCTGATCGACGCCGAGAGCAACCTCAAGGCCGCGATCGGCGGGCTCGCCACCACGCCCGCGGCCGGAGGCGCCGCACCGGCGGGTGCCGTGCCCCCAGCTCCCGGGGCCGGCGGCAAGGTTGGACACCAGGCGAGTGGCACGCTCGACGCGATCGACGCCAGGTCCGGCACGGTCACGGTGACGCATGGCCCGGTCGAAAGCCTCAGGTGGCCCGGCATGACGATGGACTTCGCGCTCGCCCATTCCGCGCTGGTCGCCAACCTGAAGCCGGGCACGCCGATCACGATCGAATTCGTCGAACGCAAGCCGGGCGAATATGTGATCACCAAGGTCACGCCCGCCCGCGCTGCCAGCCCGGCCGGCGCGACCGGCAAGGCAGCCAATCCGCACGCCGGCCACTAGCGCGGACAGCTACCCATGCTCAATGCCCTGATCGAGTGGTCGGCGCGCAACCGCCTGCTGGTCGTGATGCTGACGCTTTTCGTCGTCGCGGGCGGGATCTACTCGGTCGCGAAGACGCCGCTGGACGCGCTGCCCGATCTCTCCGACGTGCAGGTGATCGTCTACACCGAGTTCCCGGGCCAGGCGCCGCAGGTGGTCGAGGACCAGGTCACCTATCCGCTGACCACCGCGATGCTGTCGGTCCCGAAGTCGAAAGTCGTGCGCGGCTTCTCGTTCTTCGGCGCGTCGTTCGTCTACGTGATCTTCGAGGATGGCACCGACATCTACTGGGCGCGATCGCGCGTGCTCGAGTATCTCAACTTCGCCGCCGGACGCCTGCCCAAGGGCGTGACGCCGCAACTCGGGCCCGACGCGACCGGTGTCGGGTGGGTGTTCCAGTACGTGGTGCTGGCGAAGGACCGCACGCTGGCGGAATTGCGCACGCTGCAGGACTGGTACCTGCGCTACCAGCTCACCAAGGCGGCCGGCGTCGCGGAGGTCGCCTCAGTCGGCGGGTTCGTGCAGACCTACCAGGTGACCGTCGATCCGCGCAAGTTGCAGGCCTACGGCATCCCGCTGATGAAGGTCACCCAGGTGATCCGCGACTCGAACCGCGACGTCGGCGGACGGGTGGTGGAGATGGCCGAGACCGAGTACATGGTGCGCGGACTGGGGTACTTGCGCGGCCGCGGCGACCTGGAGCAGCTGGTCGTCAAGAACGACAAGGGCACGCCAGTCCTGCTGCGCGACATCGCGCGGATCGAGTTGGGCCCCGACGAGCGGCGCGGGCTCACCGAGCTGAACGGCGAAGGCGAGGTCGTGTCGGGCATTGCGATGGCGCGCTACGGCCAGAACGCGCTGGAAGTCATCCACAACCTGAAGGCGAAGATCGACGAGGTCGCGGCCGGCCTGCCGCCGGGGGTGTCCATCCAGGCCGTCTACGACCGGTCCGAGCTGATCCACCGCGCGATCGCGACGCTGCGGACCACGCTGATCGAGGAGAGCGTGATCGTCGCGCTGGTATGCGTCGTCTTCCTGCTGCACGTGCGCAGCGCGCTGGTGGCGATCCTGATGCTGCCGGTAGGGGTGCTGATCGCGTTCATCGCCATGCGCGCACTCGGCATCAACTCGAACATCATGAGCCTGGGCGGGATCGCCATCGCGATCGGCGCGATGGTCGATGCGGCGATCGTCATGATCGAGAATGCGCACAAGCACATCGAGCGGCAGCAGCCCGGCGAGTCGCGCTTCGACGCGCTGCTCGCCGCCTGCCGCGAGGTCGGCCCGGCGCTGTTCTTCTCGCTGCTGATCATCACTGTCTCGTTCCTGCCGGTGTTCACGCTCGAGGCGCAGGAAGGGCGGCTGTTCGCGCCGCTCGCCTGGACCAAGACCTTCGCGATGGCCGGCGCGGCGCTGCTGTCGGTGACGCTGGTGCCCGTGCTGATGATGTTCTTCGTGCGCGGCCGGATCCTGCCCGAGGCGCGCAATCCGGTGAACCGCTTCCTGATCTGGGTCTACCGTCCGGTGATCGCGGTGGTGCTGCGGAACAAGGTGCTGACTATCGTCGTTGCCATAGCGGCGTTCCTTGCAACCGTGTGGCCGCTGTCGAAACTCGGTGTCGAGTTCATGCCGACGTTAAACGAGGGCACGCTCCTCTATATGCCGTCGTCGTTGCCGGGCATGTCGGTCACCAAGGCCGCCGAGGTGCTGCAGACGCAGAACAAGATCATCAAGAGCTTTCCCGAGGTCACGTCGGTCTGGGGCAAGGCGGGACGCGCAGGCACCGCGACCGATCCCGCGCCGCTCGAGATGTTCGAGACGGTGATCAACCTGAAGCCCGAGTCCGAGTGGCGCCCCGGCCTGACGATCGACGCCCTGATCGCCGAGATGGACGGGGCGCTGCAGTTCCCGGGCATCTCCAACGCGTGGACGATGCCGATCAAGGCACGCATCGACATGCTGTCGACCGGCATCCGGACCCCGATCGGCATCAAGGTCTTCGGCGGCGACCTCGAGACGATGGAGCGCGTCGCGAAGGAGATCGAGGCGGTGATCAAGACGGTGCCCGGCACGACCTCCGCCTATGCCGAGCGCATCACCGGCGGCTACTACCTCGACATCCGGCCGGACCGCGACGCGCTCGCCCGTTACGGGATAGCGATCGGGGAACTGCAGGACGTGGTCGCGAGCGCACTCGGCGGCGAAATGGTGACGACGACCGTCGAGGGCCGCGAGCGCTATGCGGTCATCGTGCGTTACCCCCGCGAGCTGCGCAACGACCCGCAGAAGATCGCGACGCAGGTCCTGGTCCCGGTCGGCTCGGGGACGGGCAAGGGGATGGCGATGATCCCGCTCGGCCAGGTCGCGCAGGTGACCGTCACGAAGGGCGCGCCGCAGATCCGCACCGAGAACGCGCTCCTGTCGGCCTACATCTACGTCGACATCCGCGACCGCGACATCGGCTCGTACGTGCGCGACGCGCGCCAGGCCGTCGCGGAGCGCGTCAAGTTTCCGCCGGGCTACTACATCGCCTGGAGCGGGCAGTTCGAGTACCTGGAGCGCGCGATCGAGCGGCTCAAGGTCGTGCTGCCGCTGACGATGCTCATCATCTTCCTGCTGCTCTATCTCAACTTCAAGCGCATCACCGAGACGCTGATCGTGATGCTGTCGGTGCCGTTCTCGCTGGTCGGCGGCGTCTGGCTCATGTGGTGGCTCGACTACAACCTGTCGGTCGCGGTGATGGTCGGCTTCATCGCTCTGGCCGGCGTTGCCGCCGAGACCGGTGTGGTCATGCTGATCTACCTCGATCACGCCTGGGAGGCGATCCGCGCGCGCCGGGCCCGCGAAGGCGTGGCCCCGGCGCTCGCGGACCTGTACGCGGCGGTGATGGAAGGCGCGGTCGAGCGCGTACGTCCCAAGATGATGACGGTCGTCGCGATCATGGCGGGGCTCCTCCCGATCATGTGGGGCACGGGCACTGGATCCGAGGTGATGCGCCGGATTGCTGCCCCGATGGTCGGCGGCATGATTTCGTCGACCTTGCTTACGCTGATCGTGATCCCGGCGATCTACATGTGGGCCAAGACGATGGGGCTGCGCAAAGACCAGGCTCCGGCGGGGCGGGTCGAGCCAGCGGCTGCACCCCGCGGCGCCTCAGTCGAATCGCGCACCAATCCGTAGTCCTCGTTCGCGTCGAGCCCGATGCGATGCTTGACCGTGACCGGCAGCGCCACCGCGTCGCGCATCGCGTTCACGCCCGACGCTCTCTCTTGGAAGCACTCTCGCGCGGTGGGACGGGCGCGGCGGACCCGGGGAAAGGGCACCTCGACCGATCGCAGTGATCGCGACGGCGCTAGCTCGAACCGTGCGTTCCCACCGCATGCGATGCGCAGCCGTGGTTTTGCATCTCTAATCCGGTAGCACAGTCCCGACATTTCGACCGTAGCGCCATCTTCAGTGGGCGGCGCGCATCCGCGCCTCGTTCTCGCGAACTGTCGTTTCCCCGTGCGCCCGCGCGATTGTCGCGCATTCGGGAGAAGGATCAAGCCATCGGCAGCCGATCAATCCGAAACGCAGCATCCTCGGCGAGCACGGCGCGAACCTCGGCCACGACCGTCGTCAATCCCGATGGCGATACACCTCGACGCGCGCCGGCGGCAGATTGATCCAAACGCGCTCTCTCGCGACCAGTTCCATGCAGCCCGGCACGCGCGCGTGGCCGAGCGCAATCTGATAGGTGTACTGCACGAGCGACCCGCCGCGCTCGAGCACTGCGCAGATCTGCGCTCCAATGGCGCGCACGTCGCCCCTCGAAAGCGAGACCATCGGCAGGCTCGAGACGACGGTGACGGCGCGCATTTCGCCGTCCTGGCGCGCCAGCAGGCTGGCCAGCTCGACCGCGTCGCCGCTGATCACGCTGACTCCGCGAAATCGTTCCTCGAGGTGGCGCGCGAGCGTCGGGTCGCGCTCCACGACGACCAGGCGCTCCGGCGGCACGCCGCGCTCGAGCAGCGCTGACGTGATCGCCCCAGTGCCGCCGCCGAGCTCGACTACGAGGCCGGCGGCAGACGCATCGACCGCGGCGGCGACCGCGCGCGCGAGTCGTGGGGAGCTCGGACAGAATGCGCCCATAGCGCGTGGATTGCCCAGCAGTGCGCGCACGAAGACGCTGGCGGAAGGCCGCCGCTCGTGTCCGCCGCGGCGCCGGTTCGCATCGCTTGGGAGGCTGGCGGTCGCCGTGCCGATCCTCGTGTGCCAACTGGCCAGCAGAACGAACCACACCAACAGGGAGGCCAATATCGCACAGAGATGGATGGGACGCATAGGAGATCCAACGCAGGTTGTGACTGCTGAGGCAGCGTATCACGGCTTGACGCGACCGGGCCGGCGGGGCAGTGGGGTGATCGGGCGTCGCCGCGACGACAGGCGGCCGGCATGCTCGGACGCAGGGCGCGCTCTGGCCGGCGCGTGCACGTCCAGGTCGCGCGCGCCATGACCGCCACCCGGGTGCGCCTGCGTGGGCGCACGCGAATCGCCTTGGTCAGGCCCTGTTCCGCTCCTTGCACCACCATGTCCCCAAGTCCGGCGGGACCTGCGGAGGGCACTGCCTCACGCGCTGGTTCCGCTGCCGCCAGCCGACACGCCAGCCGCAAGCCGCGGAAGGAACGCCGGCGTCGTGGCCGCGTAGTCCACGTACTGCTGGCCGAACACTGCCA
>JBKKAZ010000139.1:0-1612 GCA_046714435.1 Casimicrobiaceae bacterium | reverse complement strand
CGCATCAGCGTGCGGATGTCGGTGGTGTAGCGGTCGGCGGCCTTGTCGAGCGCGCCCTTCATGTCGATCTGCAGCAGGAAGTGCACGCCGCCACGCAGGTCGAGCCCGAGGTACATCGGCAGTGCGCCGATGGCAGTCAGCCACGGCGGCGACGACGACAGCAGGTTCAAAGCGACGATGTAGTCGTCGCCGAGGCGCTTCTGCACGACGTCCTTGGCCTTGAGCTGGGTGTCGGTGTCGGCCAGCCGGACCTTGACTCCGGTGGAATCGAGCGACGCACCGCGCATCTCGAGGTTTGCCGCCTTGAGCGCGCTCTCGATAGTCGACAGCGTGCCGGCGTCGATTTTCACCGCCGACTTCGAGGTGGAGACCTGGACCGCAGGGACCTCGGGGAAGAAATTGGGCAGCGTGTAGACGAGGCCGGTCACTATCGCAACGGCGATGAGGACGTACTTCCAGAGCGGATAGCGGTTCATGCGTACTAGATTGCCTTGATCGTGCCCTTGGGCAGCAGCTGAGAGATCGACGACCGCTGCACGGTGACTTCGACCGACGGGGCGAGTTCGATCGTCGCGTACTGGTCGCCGAGCTTGCCGACCTTGCCGATCAGGCCGCCGGCAGTGACAACTTCGTCGCCCTTTTGCAGCGCGGCGAGCATCCCGCGGTGTTCCTTCGCCTTCTTCTGCTGCGGGCGAATCAGCAGGAAGTAGAACACGACGAAGATCAGGATCATCGGCAGGAAGGCCATCAGGTCGCCGCCAAAGGGGGTGGACGGCGCTTGGGCGTAGGCGTTGCTTATCAACACGGGAGTCTCCGCGATGGTTGGATGGCGCGAGGCGCGCGTCGACCGCTCGCCCGCGGCGCCGGCGTAGGCACCGCGAGAACTGCGCGGGCGCCGGGCCGTTCAATGGTAACCGGGCATTTTACCATTCGGCGCGCGGTCCGGCCGGGGGGTCCCGCCCGGTCGTGCCGCGGCTCAGGCCGCCCCGGTACCTCGCCCACGCTCGTCGAGAGCGGCCGCCGCATGAGCAGCCAGCCGACCCCCGGCGATCGCCTCCCGCAGGCCGGCCGCGAGTTCGAGGTAATAGTGCAGGTTGTGGAGGGTCGCCAACCGGGCGCCGAGGATCTCGTTCACGCGCTGCAGGTGATGGAGGTAGGCGCGGCTGAAGTTCCGGCAGGTGTAGCAGGCGCATGAGGAATCGACTGGACGGGTGTCCGTGCGATGCACGGCGTTGCGAATCCTGAGATCGCCAAAGCGCGTGAACAGCCAGCCGTTGCGGGCGTTGCGCGTGGGCAGCACGCAATCGAACATGTCCACGCCGGCCGTCACCCCGGCAATGATGTCTTCGGGCGTGCCCACACCCATCAGGTAGCGCGGCCGCGCCGCGGGCAGTCCCGGCGCGACGTGCGCGAGCACGCGCAGCATCTCCTCCTTCGGTTCGCCCACCGAGATTCCGCCGATCGCGTAGCCGTCGAAGCCGACCCGGACTAGCGCACCAGCCGACTCGTTGCGCAGGTCCTCGAACATGCCGCCCTGCACGATGCCGAACAGCGCGTTCGGGTTGCCCTGGTGCGACGCCTTCGACCGCGTCGCCCAGCGCATCGACAGCTC
>JBKKAZ010000138.1:0-11030 GCA_046714435.1 Casimicrobiaceae bacterium | reverse complement strand
TGGGCGGGGCGGCCTACCAGGTGCTGGTCGCGCAGCTCGCCGGCCGCAAGCGCCTGGTCGAGGCGAACGCGAAGGTGTCGCTGGGCGAAACCTCCGCGGCACTGGTCGGGCCCGGGCTGGCCGGCCTGCTGATCCAGCTGCTGACGGCGCCGTTCGCGATCCTGCTCGACGCGTTCGCGTTCGTCGTATCCGCGCTCATTCTGCGTCGCGTGGAAGCACACCAGGACCGGCCGTCCGCGGGACCGCGCTTGTCGGTGACCGCGGAGATCATCGAAGGCCTGAAGCTGGTCCGGCACAACCGCACGCTGCTGGCGCTGGCGTGGATCACGGGGTTGTGGCAGCTGTTGCACCGCATGCAGCTCGCGGTGCTGGTGTTGTTCGCGACGCGCGAGCTTTCCATGTCCGCCGGTGCGATCGGTGTCGCCTACATCTTCGGCGGCGCGGGTTGCCTTGTGGCCGCGGCGTCGGCCGAACGCCTGTCGAAGCGCTACGGCGTGGGGCCGGTGATCCTGCTCGGATTCATCCTGACCGCCGTTGGCTGGCTGATGTACGGCTTGGCCGGCGGGCCGGTCTGGTTCGCGACCCTCGCGCTGGGTCTTGGCATGCTGGTGTTCGACTTCGGCGGCGCGCTGTGGGGCATCAACTACCTGGCGCTCCGGCAGTCGATCACGCCTGACCGGCTGCTGGGCCGGATGACCGCGACGATGCGCTTTCTCACCGTCGCGGCCGCCCCGTTGGGCGCCGTCGCCGGCGGTGCGCTTGCCACCGCAATCGGGCTGCGCGAGACGCTCTGGGTGATCGGTGTGCTCGGTCTGCTGCTTGCGGCGTGTGCGGTGGCGTGGTCGCCGGTGCGGTCGCATCGCATGCTGCCCGCGGTCGGCTCGAAAGCCTGAGCGGCGGCGGCTGGAACCCGGAGTGCAGCGCACGCCTGTCGCGCCGCGCGAAGCCAAGCCGCCGATCCGCATACAATCGTGCCTGTCCCGTTGACGCGTTGCCGAGATGACCGCCTGGCTGTTCCGTGACTTTCCGTACCAGAAGGACTGCGAGGCCCGCGTCGTCACCGCGGACGCGCGCGGTGTCGTGCTCGATTGCACGATCTTCTACCCGCATGGTGGCGGCCAGCCCGGCGACACCGGAACGATGGTGCGCGAGGACGGCACCGAGCTTCCGGTCATCGACACGCTGAAGGGCGAGACGCGCGGCGAGATCGTGCACGTGCTGCCCGCTGGTTCACTGGCACCGGTCGCGGGCGAGACGGTACGCCTGGCGCTCGACTGGGAGCGCCGCTACGCGCATATGCGGATGCACACCGCTTGCCACCTGCTTTCTGCAGTCCTGCCCTATCCGGTCACCGGGGGATCGATCCGTCGCGACTCGGCGCGGCTCGACTTCGATCTGCCCGCAGGCGCCGCCGACAAGGAAGACATCGAGGCGAAGGTCAACGCGATGATCGATTCCGGGCGCGAGGTCGCCGCCGAATGGATCGACGACGACGCTTTCAGCACGCGGGCCGACCTGGTGCGCACGCTGGCGGTGGCGCCGCCGCGGGGGCTCGGGAAGGTGAGACTGGTGCGCGTCGAAGGCGTTGACGTCCAGGCCTGCGGCGGCACGCACGTTGCCAACACCCGCGAGATCGGCGCGATCGTGGTCACCAGAATCGAGAACAAGGGCCGGCAGAACCGGCGGGTCACGATCGTGTTCGCGGAGCCCTCCCACCGCTGAACCGCAGGCGGTCCGGCGCCTGCTCGAATCCTACTCACTTGTCGTTCCCGCGAAGGCGGGAACCCAGTGTCGTTGCAATGGAGCAAAGACCCCAGTGCGAAGAGAGACGCTGGGCCCCCGCCTTCGCGGGGGCGACAGAAACGGGGACCTAGAGCGCTCGCGAGAGCGCGGTCTCGAGGCGCGCGAGGCCCTCGAGGATCTCGTCGAGCGAAATCACCAGCGACGGCGCGAGGCGCACGACATCGGGGCCCGCCATCAGTACCAGCACCCCGGCTTCACCCGCCGCGCGCACGACCTCCGCCGCACGGCCGCGCCACGGGTCGTCGAGTTCGCACCCCAGCCACACGCCTTCGCCGCGCAGGTCGCGGAACACCGGCCGGCGCGTGTTGATCGCCTTCAGCCCTTCCATGAATAACGCGTGGCGCGCTTTCACGCCGTCCAGCACCTCGGTGGTGTTGATCACGTCGAACACCGCGCCGGCGACCGCGCAGGCGAGCGGGTTGCCGCCATAAGTCGTGCCGTGCACGCCGACGGCGAATACGCTCGCAACCTCGTGGGTGGTCAGCATCGCGCCGATCGGAAAGCCGCCGCCGATGCCCTTGGCCGAGGTCAGGATGTCGGGGACGATGCCTTTCTGCATGTACGAGAACAACGTGCCCGTGCGGCCCATGCCGCTCTGGATCTCGTCCAGGATCATGAGCGCGTTGTGCTCGCGGGTCAGGCGGCGCGCCGCCTGCAGGAACGCCGGGGTGCCCGGCGTCATGCCGCCTTCGCCCTGCATCGGCTCGAGGATGACCGCGCAGATGTCATCGCCGCCTTCGTCGCGGAACGCGGCCTCGAGCGCCTCGACGTCGTTGTATGGGATGTGCATGAACCCGGCCGGACTCGGCCCGAAGCCCTGGGCGTACTTGGCCTGCCCGCCCGCGGTCACCGTGAACAGTGTGCGGCCGTGGAACGCGTTGAGCGTCGAAATCACCCGCATCTTCTCGGCGCTGAAGCGGTCCCTTGCCCAGCGCCGCGCGAGTTTCAGCGCCGCCTCGTTGGCCTCGGCGCCTGAACTCGCGAAGAACACGCGCTCGGCGAAGGTGTTGTCCACCAACCGCTGCGCGAGCCGCAGCGCCGGCTCGTTGGTGAACCAGTTCGACACGTGCCAGAGCTTGCGCGCCTGATCCTCGAGCGCGCGGATCATCGCCGGATGGCAGTGGCCGAGCGCGGTGACCGCCACGCCGCTCGCGAAGTCGATGTAGAGCTTGCCGTCCTGGTCCCAGACGCGGGAGCCTTCGCCGCGCACCGGCACGAACGGCGCCGGCGCGTAGCACGGCACCATCAGCTGGTCGAACATCGCGCGCGTGACCGGCATCGTCGCGGTTTTTGGCGCGGGATGCGACTCGCGGCGCGCGCTCGTTTCGATCACGGCCTTGGCAGCGCGGTCGGCGGGGGGCGGCATGGGAAATCCTCGGGCGGCGCGGGCGACGGGCTACAGCGCGGCGACGATCTGGATCTCGACCTTGTAGTCGGCGGTTGCGAGTCTTGCCTGCACGGTCGCGCGCGCAGGGGTCTCGCCCGCCGGCACCCACGATTCCCAGACGGCGTTCATCGCGGCGAAGTCCGCCATGTCGGGGAGGTAGATAGTTGCCGAGACGATCCTGGTCTTGTCGCTGCCTGCTTCCGCGAGCAGCCGGTCGATCTGCGCGAGCACCTCCCGGGTCTGGCCGGTGAGGTCGGCCTTCGGATCCTCGGCGACCTGGCCCGCCAGCCAGCACAGGCCGCTGGCGCGGTGAATCACCAATCCCGAGAGGCGCTTGCCAACGTGGCGGCGTTCGACGGTCATCGCAGATTCCGTAGGCGGGAGAAAGACGCCACATTCTAGTCTGAAATCGCCCCCTGGCTCGCGAATTTGCCGCCGCGCTGCGGTACATTGGCGCGCATGACCGCGCGTCTCGCACTGACGCTCGCAGCGCTGCTGCTCGCCCTCGCCGTTGCGTTCGGCGCATTCGGTGCACACGCGCTGAAGGCGCGTTTTGACCAGGAACTGCAGGCGGTGTGGCAAACCGCCGTGCAGTACCACGCATGGCACGCAATGGGGCTCCTGGTCGCGGGGCTGTTCCTGTTGCACAAGCCGCAGTCCGGCGGCGCGGCACTGGCTGCTTGGCTGTTCGTCGCCGGCATCGTCCTGTTTTCGGGCTCGCTCTACGCGCTGGCGCTCACCGGCGCGCGCTGGTTGGGTGCCGTGACCCCGCTCGGCGGCGCGGCATTCATCGCCGGCTGGCTCGCGTTCGCGTGGACGGCGTGGCGGAGCGCGTGAGCCAGCCGACCGCATGAGCGACGGCAACGATTCTCACGGCACCGATTCCCCGCCGCCCCGTCCCGACTACGGCCGCAGGGCGCGCGATGACGACGTCGATGCGCAGGCGGGTCCGTGGCTGTCGCCGGCCGAATCCGCGCGCCGCCTGTCGATCGCCGAGACGCTCGAGCCGGGCACCCTGCGCGACGAGATGGGCGGCGTCCGCATCGTGCCGCAGCGGCGCCAGCCCGCGCGCGTCGCGACCCTGCAGTTCACCGGGGAGGGCGGTGAGTACTTCCGCATCTGGATCGTGAACCTGCTGCTCACGCTGGTCACGCTGGGCGTCTACTCGGCGTGGGCGAAAGTTCGCAAGACGCGCTATTTCTGGCAGAACACCCGCCTCGACGGCCACGCGTTCGACTACCACGGGAGTCCGCGCGCCATTCTGCTCGGGCGCATGATCGCGCTGCTGCTGCTGGCGGCTTACGCCATCGGGTTCGAGGTTTCGCGCACCGCGGGGCTCGCGACGATCATCGTGCTGCTCATCGCGGGGCCGTGGCTGTTCATGCGGGCCCAGCGATTCAAGCTGGTGAACACGAGCTGGCGCGGACTGCGCTTCGGCTTCGACGCGCGCATCGCCGAGGCCTATCGCGCCGGGCTGCCGCCGCTGGCGATCTGGTTCTCGGGGGCGATCATCGGCGCGCTGGCGAGCGACCGGTTGGCTTGGCTGGGCGCCGCGGGCATCCTGTCCACGCTGCTGCTGCCGTGGATCCACCATCGGCTGAAGGCCTACCAGCACCGCCGCGCGCGCTACGGCGGGAGGATGTTCGATTTCCTGACGGCGACGGCATCGTTCTATGCCGTCTACTTCAAGGCCGGATTGCTGGCGCTGGTCGGATTCGCAGCCGGCGGCGCGCTGTGGCTGGCGGTAGCGTTTGCGCTGGGTCCGGGCGCGAGCGGCGAGTCATCGAAGCTCCTGGGAATGGTTGCCGGCACTGCTGTCGCCATGGTCGGCTATCTGGTGGCGTGGCCCTATTTCGCGGCGCGACTGCAGGCGGTGGTCTGGACGCACACGCGCCTGGACGACATCCGCTTCGGAACGGCCATCGCGGCCGGTCCGCTGCTCAAACTGACGGTCAGGAACGTGCTGCTCACGCTGTTGACCGCGGGGCTGTACTGGCCGTTCGCGGCGGTGGCGCTGGCGCGCTATCGCATCGAGTGCATGCGTGCGGAGTCCGATGCGCCGCTCGGCCTGCTGGCCGAGGTGACAGTGGCGGGGCCCGGGACCGCGGCCGGCGATGCGGCCACCGAAATGTTCGGATTGGACATCGGGCTGTGAGCGGCGGATTTGCGGCGACGCGCTTCAACGGCCGTTCGGCCGCGGGGGAAATCGTACTGCTTCGATTCGACACCGACACGCTGGTCGTGCTCGGGCGCGCTTCGGTCGAGCGTTTCCCGATCGCGGATCTCGCCGTCTCCGAAGGGTTCGCGCATGCGCCGCGGATGATCGGACTGCCCGACGGCAACACGCTGGAGATTGCCGATCCGCAGCGTACGCTGCCAGCGGCGCTCGAAGCTGCGGGTGTGCGCACTTCGTGGGTCGTGCGTTTGCAGCGGAAGTGGGGCGCGGTGGTCGCAGCGCTGGTGCTGTTGGTCGGGCTGGGAACATGGGCGTACGTCGACGGCGTACCCGCCGCGTCGCGGGTGATCGCCAGCGCGCTGCCGCCGACGCTCGAGCGGCAACTGGGCGAAAACGTATTCGCGCTGCTGGAGCGGCAGTGGTTGAAACCCACCACGCTCGACCCCGGCCAGCGCGAGCGGATTGCTGCGCGGTTTCGCGACGCGGCACAGGTCGCCGCTCCGGGCGTGCAGGTGCGGATCGAATTTCGCGCGGGCCAGCTCAACGCCTTCGCGCTGCCGGGCGGCATCATCGTCGTGATGGACGAGCTGGTCAGGCTTGCCGGCAGCGACGAGCGCGTACTCGGTGTCCTCGGTCACGAACTCGGCCATGTCGTCGGCCGGCACTCGACGCGCCAGCTGGCGCAGGCGCTCGGCACAGGTGCGCTCGCGGGGCTGCTGTGGGGCGACTTTTCGACGGTCGCCGCGAACGTCCCGATCGTGCTGGGTGTGATGCGTTACGGCCGCGAGTTCGAGGAGGAAGCGGATGCCTTCGCGATCGCCTTCCTGCGCGCCAGCGATGTTTCACCGCGGGCGCTCTATGAGTTCCTCCAGTCCGTTCGAGCGCGCGAAAGCCGCCGCGGTCGTGACGACACGCCCGATTTCCTGTCCACGCATCCGGGCATCGGCGCGCGCATCGAGCGGTTGCGGCGGGCGATGGAGGAATTCGAAGCGGAGCGCGCGCCCCTGCGCTAGACTCACCGGCGGCATGCAAACGCTGCGACGCGGCTCGCGCCCTGCCCCTGAAGGCCCGCGGGCAGGGTCGGCGCAAGCGGCGAGGCTGGAGCCACGACCTGACTGAAGGAGGAATTCCGATGCGTTGTTCACACAAGCTGGCGCCGTGGCTGGTCGCGCTGGCGCTGAGCGCGGGCGTCGCGCTCGCACAGTTCCCGGAGCGCCCGGTGACGATGATCGTGCCGTTTCCGCCTGGCGGCGTCGCCGACACCGTGGCGCGGCCGGTCGCGGAGGCGATGGGGGCGGCGCTGAAGCAGCCGGTCATCATCGAGAACAAGGCCGGCGCCGGCGGCGCGATCGGCATGGCGCAGGTCGCCAAGTCGAAGCCGGACGGCTACACGTTGCTGCTCGCGCTGTCGTCGCTGGTGGTGCTGCCCGAGGCGGACAAGATCCTTGGCCGCGCGCCGTCGTTCCTGGTGGGCGATTTGAAGCCGCTTGCGCGTATCACCGCGGATCCGACCGTGTTGGCCGTGCGCGCCGACTCGCCCTGGAAGACCTACCAGGAGTTCATCGCCGCCGCAAAGGCCGCACCCGGCAAGCTCAACTTCGGCTCGTCGGGCAACTACGGGACGATGCACATCCCGATGGCGATGCTGATGCTGGGGACCGACGTCAAGATGACGCATATTCCCTACACCGGCGCGGGACCCGCGATCGTCGGCCTGCTCGGCGGCCAGGTCGATGCGCTTTCGACCGGTCCGGCGACGATCGTTCAGCACGTGCAGGCAGGCAAGATCCGCGCGCTGGCGCACTGGGGCGAAGGCCGGCTCGTGGCGCTGCCCGACGTGCCGAGCCTGAAGGAGGTGGGCGTACCGATCGACTATGCGCAGTGGTCGGGCGTCTTCGTGCCCGCCGAGACGCCCGAACCGGTCCTCGCTCGACTGCGCGAGGCGGCGCGCGCGGCGGGCAACGATCCCAAGGTGCGCGAAGTCCTGCTGAAGGCGGGCAGCCCGGTGCAGTATCAGGATGCGCCCGACTTCCAGCGCTACGTCGATGCCGATGCGAAGAAGATGACCGACGTGGTGAAGCGCATCGGGAAGCTGGAGTAGTTCGGCGAAAAGTGCAAACCTACTTTTCGCCGGCGATGAGTCAGCACGAAAGGCTAGGGACGGCCCGTCGCCTTTCGTGCGACAACGGCCACGCAACAACGAGCGTGTCGACGCGGCGCCATTCGGTCTAGGATCGATCGATGATTCGAGATCACGAGACGCTCGAGCTCCTGCTGCAGGGCGTCCGCCGATTCGTTCGCGAGCGGCTGATACCGAACGAGAACGTCGTCGAGCAAAGCGACACCGTGCCGGCCGACATCGTCGGCGAAATGCGTGATCTCGGCCTGTTCGGCCTGTCGCTTCCCGAGCAGTACGGCGGCCTCGGGCTGACGATGGAGGAGGAAGTGTGCGTGGCCTTCGAACTCGCGTGCACTTCGCCGGCGTTCCGATCGCTATTCGGCACCAACAACGGCATTGGTGCGCAGGGCATCGTGATCGACGGCACCGAGGCGCAGAAGCGCCGCTATCTGCCCAGGCTCGCGAGCGGCGAGCTGGTCGGAGCCTTCGCGCTCACCGAACCCGGTTCCGGATCGGACGCAGCCTCGCTCACGACCACCGCGGTACGCGACGGGAACGCCTACGTCCTGAACGGCACCAAGCGATTCATCACCAACGCGCCGGAGGCGGGCATCTTCACGGTAATGGCGCGTACCGATGCCTCGGTCCGGGGCGCGGCCGGCATTTCCGCGTTCATCGTCGAGCGGGGCACACCGGGCCTGTCGCTGGGCCGCACGGACCGCAAGATGGGGCAACGCGGTGCACACACTTGTGACGTGATCTTCGAGGACTGCCGGATCCCCGTTGACAATCTCATCGGCGGTCGCGAGGGTGTCGGATTCAAGACCGCGATGAAGGTCCTCGACAAGGGGCGACTGCACATCGCCGCCGTCTGCGTGGGCGCCGCCGAGCGTATGCTCGGCGACGCATTGCGATACGCCGTCGAGCGCCGTCAGTTCGGCCAGCCGATCGCCGAGTTCCAGCTCATCCAGGCGATGCTCGCCGACAGCCGCACCGAGATCTATGCGGCGCGCACGATGGTGGTCGACGCCGCGCGGCGCCGGGACTCCGGCGAGGACGTAATCGTCGAGGCGTCGTGCTGCAAGCTGTTCGCCTCCGAGATGTGCGGCCGGGTCGCCGACCGGGCGGTGCAGATTCACGGCGGCGCCGGTTATGTGTCAGACCACGCGATCGAGCGCTTCTACCGTGACGTGAGGCTGTTCCGCATCTACGAGGGCACGTCGCAGATCCAGCAGCTGGTGATCGCCCGCGACATGATCCGCCGCGCGTCGGAGTAGCGCCTGGAAACGCGGATCGACGCGGTTCCGCGGCGCTGGGCGGGCGAAGCCCCGGATCGGATCGCGATTCGCGACCGGACGCGTGAGGTCAGCTGGCGCGAGTTGGTTGCGGCCATCGACGCCGTTGCCGCCGCGCTGGCCGGCGCGGGCGCGCGCCGTGGCGACCGGGTCATGATCGTCGCAGAGAATTCGATCGCGCTGGTGGCATCGCTGTTCGCGACCGCGAGCCTCGACGCGTGCGCGGTGATCGTCAATCCGAGGCTCGCCCAGCGCGAGTTCGACGCCATTCGCGAGCACGCCGCACCGCGCGCTGTCGTCTTCGCGACCGGTACGGCGGCCGAGGTCAACGCGCATGCTCGACGGCTTGCTGCCGTGGATGTGAACGTGCCGGGGCTGGACTCGCTCGCGCTTGCTGCTCCGGACGAGCCGGATGACGCACCGCTGACAGCCGGCGCTGAGGGGCTCGCGGCAATCGTCTACACCTCAGGCACTTCGGGACGGCCCAAGGGCGTGATGCTGACGCACGCCAATCTGCTGTTCGTGGCGAGTGTGTCCGCGCGCCTGCGCGCGCTGGATCCGGCCGACCGCGTCTACGGCGCGCTGCCGATCTACCACGTCTACGGCCTCGCCTCGATGCTGCTCGGCACGTTCTGCGCGGGCGCTTGCCTGCACGTCGTGGCGCGGTTCGACGCGGCCTTGGCACTCGACGCGATCGCGAACGATGGACTGACCGTGTTCCAGGGCGTGCCGGCCATGTACGTGCGGATGCTGGAGCGGCTGGGGGAACGGGGGCGCGCGTCCGCGCCGCGCTTGCGCTTTCTGTACGCCGGCGGCTCGACGCTCGATCCGGCGCTAAAGCTTCAGATCGAGCAGCGGTTCGGCATGCCGCTGCACAACGGCTACGGACTGACCGAATGTTCGCCGACCGTGTCGCAGACGCGGCTGGACGCGCCCCGGAATGACAGCTCGGTCGGGCCGCCGATCCCCGGTGTCGAGGTTCGAATCGTCGACGGCGATGGCCGCGCATTGCCCGCGGACCGCGAAGGCGAGCTATGGGTGCGCGGGCCGAACGTGATGCGCGGCTACTTCCGCGATCCCGATGCGACGGCGCAGACGCTGACCACCGACGGCTGGCTCAAGACCGGCGACATTGCCACGCAGGCTGCCGACGGCGCGCTGTTCATCGTCGGGCGGCTCAAGGAGCTGATCATCCGCTCCGGGCTCAACGTCTATCCGGGCGAAGTCGAGAGCGTGCTGAACGCGCACCCAGCGGTCAGCCAGTCGGTGGTGGTGGGCCGCCAAGTCGAGCACGGCAACGAGGAGGTGGTCGCTTTCGTCGAGTTGATGCCCGGCCGCGACGCGTCGCCCGCCGAACTCCTGGCTCACGCGGCCGCCGCGCTCGCACCCTACAAAAGGCCTTCGCGGATCGTGGTGATGCGCTCGCTGCCGGCGTCGGCGACAGGCAAGGTGCTGCGCGGGGAACTCAAGGCGCTGGCGCAGCGTGCGGAGGAGACGGGCGAGCGCGCCGAGTCGGATCGATCCCGAGCCGGCGACGTCAGTGAGAGCGAAGCGTCACCGGGCGGGACCGGTTGAGCAGGTCAGCGCTAGGCGCTTCATGCGTGGCAGCTCAACCTGTCTCAGTCCTCCTTCTTTGCGTAGCTCATGACATGGTGTGCAAGCAGGCCGGTTGATGCCCCATGCGTTTCGACCGTGCCGTAAGCGGCGCGGCGACCAAGGCGTAGTACTCGGGCCTTGCACACAAGGTCTTCTGCCACTCCGCTTCTCAGGAAGGCCGTCTTCATATCGGAAGTGACCCAGACCTCCGTGGTGCCGCGGGAGGTCATGATTGCCAGCCACATGGCGACATCGGCGGCGCCCATGATCGTCATTCCGCTGACGATTCCCCCGGGGCGTTCGAACTCGGACTTGAAGGGAACCAGCAGTTCGCATTCGCCCGCTGCACAGACCTGCGCCCGGAACCCGTATCCGGCGAGGAATCGGGCCTGCTGAAGGGCTGCGTTGAGTTCCGGAAGTGACGCGGCCAGCGACGTCATTTGCTTGCCTCCAAGCGCATCAAGCGCGCGGTAGGCCGCGCCAATGCCTGCCAACACGAGGCCCCGTGCAGGCCCGTCCGGGGAACGCTCAGGGTTTCTGCGTTGCCTGCAAACGCGCCATGGTCGCGCGCTCGGCCTCGAACGATTCGCGCGCGAATCTGGCGTAGTCGTCGCTCGACATGTAGAGGAGATCCTGGTCGAACTTCTCCATCGC
>JBKKAZ010000137.1:0-21262 GCA_046714435.1 Casimicrobiaceae bacterium | reverse complement strand
GAAATTCTCGCCACCGGCGTGCGCGCGATCTTCATCGGCAACGCGACACTGGGTGAGCTGTTCCGGCGCGGCGGCCTCGCCGCGCGCGAACGTCACCTCGAGGACGATTGATGGCGATCGCCGCCCCCGCACTCGCCGCCGCGCCGCGCATCTGGCGCCGGTTCTCGTCGGACCAGCGGTTGGCGCGTTTCGCCGTGCACCTGGCAATCGTCGCTGCGATCGTGATGTCGCTGCGTTCGATCGAGGTGATTCCGGAATTCCTCTACGACGCCCCCGAGCAGGTGGTCGATCTGTTCGCGCGCATGTGGCCGGTCGACTGGGCGGCGTATCCGAAGGAAGTCCATTCGGCGCTGGTCGAGACGCTCCACATCGCCTCGCTCGGCACGCTGCTCGCACTGATTCTCGCGCTGCCGGTGGGCGTGCTCGCGGCGCATAACCTGGTGCCGTTCGTGCCGCTCAACCTGTTCGCGAAACTGATCCTGGTCAGCTCGCGCTCGGTCAATTCGCTGGTGTGGGCGTTGCTGTTCGTCGGTATTTTCGGCCCCGGGGCACTGGCCGGGACGCTGGCGATCGCGTTCCGCTCGATCGGTTTCGTGGGCAAGCTGTTCGGCGAGGCGCTCGAGGAAGCCCAGCCCGGTCCGATCGAGGCGCTCAAGGCGACGGGTGCGCCCTGGACTTCGTTGCTCACCTTCGGCTACTGGCCGCAGGTCAAGCCGGCATTCTGGTCGATCGCGCTGTTCCGCTGGGACATCAACGTGCGCGAGTCCGCCGTGCTGGGCTTAGTCGGCGCCGGGGGCATCGGCATGGCGCTCGATTCGGCGTTGAACCTGTTCCAGTGGGACCGTGTCGCGCTGATCCTGGTCGCGATCTTCGCCGTCGTGGTCGCCGCCGAGATCGTCGTGACGCAGGTCCGCAAGCGCGTGCTCTAGTGTCCCGAGTCAGAAATTCGTTGTGCAAAGTGGACCAGTTCGCTCCCAGGCATTGTTGCCCCCGTGCGGCAGGTGACCAACCTCGCCGCACGGGGGCGTCGCGCCTGGAAGCGAACGCGGCCCGTTTGCTCCGACGTGACACAGACGGCCAGCATTGTTCAACGAATCCCTGACTCAGGACACTTGGATGGCGTTTCCCGACGTCCCCTTCGCGTTCTATCCGGTCGCGATACTTGCGATCCTGCTGACTGGCATCAACAAGGGCGGTTTCGGCGCCGGCGCCGGCGGCATCGCCGTACCGCTCATGTCGCTGTACATTGCACCGCCGCAAGCGGCGGGCATCATGCTGCCGATCCTGTGCGCAATGGACCTGTTCGGCGTGCATGCCTATCGCGGACGCTGGTCGCGCGCGCACCTTCGCAGCCTGGTACCAGGCGCGCTAGTCGGCATCGCGCTGGGAGGGCTCGCCTTCGGCGCGTTATCGGTGAACACGATCCGGCTGGTGCTCGGAATCATTGCCGTGGTGTTCGCACTGAACCAGGGATTGCGGCTGACCGAGCGTCTCGCGGCACGGCTGGCGGCGAAGCGCGCGCCCCCCGGGCCGATCGCAGGTGCGATCTGGGGTGCGGCGTCCGGTTTCACGAGCACGCTCGCGCACGCTGGCAGTCCGCCATTCGCGATCTACATGCTGCCGCAGAAGCTCGACCGGACCACGCTGGTGGCCACTTCGGCGCTGTTCTTCCTGATCGTCAACTACGTCAAGCTGGTGCCGTATGCCTTGCTGGGCCAGCTCAACCAGTCGAATCTGGCGGCGGCGCTCATGTTTGCGCCGCTGGCGCCGCTCGGTATCTGGCTGGGCGTGTGGCTGCACCGGCGCATGAACGATCGCGCCTTCTATGCGATCAGCTATGCGCTGCTGTTCGCGACCGGCGTCAAACTGATCTGGGACGCCGTCGCCTGACGGCAGCCGGTGCGTTATAGTCCTAGCATGGTTTACCGGAAATGACCTTCCAAAGTCCTCGCGAGAAACCGCGCTAGCCTGATGAGCGACGCCCGGCCAAATCTCAAGCAGACCTTCCTCGACTTCGAGCAGCCGATCGCCGAGCTGCAGGCGAAGATCGACGAGCTCCGGTTCGTCCACGAGGACTCCGCGGTCGACATTTCCGACGAGATCACGCGGCTCACCAAGAAATCCCAGCAGCTCGCCAAGGACATCTACGGCAAGCTCTCGGCGTGGCAGATCGCGCAGGTGGCGCGGCATCCGCAGCGACCCTACACACTCGACTACATCGCGGGACTGTTTACCGAGTTCCGCGAACTCGCCGGCGACCGCAGCTTCGCCGACGATCCAGCGATCGTGGGCGGCCTGGCCCGGTTCAACGGACAGCCTTGCGTCGTGATCGGCCACCAGAAGGGGCGCGACACACGGGAGAAAATCCACCGCAACTTCGGCATGCCGCGTCCCGAGGGGTATCGCAAGGCACTGCGGCTGATGAAACTCGCCGAGAAGTTCGGCCTGTCGCTGTTCACCTTTATCGATACGCCAGGCGCGTACCCGGGGATCGACGCCGAGGAACGCGGCCAGTCGGAGGCGATCGGGCGCAATCTCTACGAGATGGCCGGCCTGCGGACACCGATCATTGTCACCGTCATCGGTGAGGGCGGCTCGGGCGGCGCGCTCGCCATTGCCGTCGGCGACGTGACGCTGATGCTGCAGTACGCGACCTATTCGGTGATCTCGCCGGAAGGCTGTGCGTCGATCCTGTGGAAGTCGGCGGAGCACGCGCCCGAGGCCGCCGAGATCCTGGGCATCACGGCGGCCCGGCTGAAGCAGCTAGGTCTCATCGACAAGCTCGTCAACGAGCCGCTCGGCGGTGCCCATCGCGATCCGCCGGCGATGATGCTTTCGCTGAAGAAGGCGCTCGGCGAGACGCTGCGCCAGGTCGTCGAACAGCCGCTCGACGCACTCCTCGAGGCGCGCGAGGATAAACTGCTCTCCTATGGCCGGTACAAGGAGCTCAACGCCGGCTGATCCCGCGCGCGTTGCGGGCGATCCGGTCACGCAAGCGGTCGCACGCGCGCTCGCTGGCGTCGTTGGCGGTGGCGCGCGAGTCGCCGTCGGGCTCTCCGGCGGACGCGACTCGGTCGCGCTACTGGCGGCGCTCGCCGAGGTTGCCCCAAACGCCGGCGTCGTTCCGGTCGCGATCCACGTTCACCACGGGCTGTCCGCGCACGCCGATCACTGGCTCGCGAGCTGCCGGGACTTCGCGGCTTCGCTTGGCGTAGCACTGCTCGCGCGGCATGTGCGTGTCCACGGCGCGAGCCGCGGCATCGAGGCCGGCGCGCGCGAGGTCCGCTACGCCGCGCTAGCCGACGCTGCGCGCGAAGCGCAAGCGGTCGTGGTGCTGCTTGCGCATCATCAGGACGATCAGGCGGAGACCCTGCTGCTGCAACTCGGGCGCGGCGCCGGCGTGCAAGGACTCGCCGGCATGCCGCAGGTCCGGCGTGACGAGTCCGGCCTCATCTGGCTGCGCCCGCTGCTCGACGTGCCGCGTCGAGACATCGACGCATTCGTGCAAGCACGCAGCCTTGCCTACGTCGACGACGACAGCAACTCGTCCCCCCGTCACCTGCGCAATGCACTGCGCGCGCAGGTGGTGCCGGCGCTCGCCGGCGTGCTCGAAGGCTATCCCTCCACTTTCGCGCGCGCCGCAGCGCATCAGGCCGAGGCTGCGCTGCTGCTTGATGAGCTCGCCGCGCTGGACGCCGGACCGGTGGTCTCCGAGGGCGGACTCTCTCGTGCCGGTCTGGCCGTGCTTGCGCCGCATCGAGCGCGTAACCTGCTGCGCTGGTTCCTGCGTCATCGGGGCCTTCGCGCGCCGTCGTCGGCGCGTCTGGAGGCGATGCTCGCGCAGCTTTGCCTGGCGCGTCCCGATTCGCGCGTGCGATTGAGGCACGACGGTGCCGAACTGGGCGTGCATCGCGATCGCATTGCCGTGCACGCCATCACCCCGGCAACGTACCAGCTCGTTTGGCAGGGCGAAGCAGTGCTCCAGCTGCCGCACGGATGCCTGCACTTCGTGCCGGCGGTGGGTGAAGGTCTGACCGCTACTTGTGCATCGAGCGGGACGTTTATCGTGCGTCCGCGATGCGGCGGCGAGAGGTTGCAGCTTTCAAACCTGCGTCCGCGCCGCGCACTGAAGTCGTGGCTGCAGGAGGCCGGCCTGCCCGCTTGGGAGCGGGATGCGCTGCCGCTGGTGTTTTGCGGCGACACGCTGGCGGCCGTGCCGGGACTCGGCGTCGATGTGGCCTTCAGGGCCGCGGCTGGGAGCCCCGGCCTGGTGCTCGACTGGCGGGCCGGACACCCTTCCGCCGGCGCGAGAGGGCCGGCCGCCGGCACACCTCAGTCGGCGTAGCAGCCCGCGCGACACCGCCTTTCCGACGCCGGGTTCGGAGCGTTGACCAGCGTGCCGCGTGGTCGCCCGACAAGGCACCACCCTCGTCCGGCGCGACCGGTCCCATGCCCAGACCGACGCCGGGTTCGGGGCGTTGACCGGCGTGCCGCGTCGTCGCCCGACAATGCACCAACCTTGTCCGGCGCGACCGGTCCAACGCCCGAACGCGGCGGCGCCCTTCGACCCTCGCACACCGCCGCGACACCCCCCTGCAGGAATGTTAGAATTATGAGTTTATTCGAGAATATGGCCGGGAGCTTCCGTAATGGCTGTTGAACGCACGCTTTCCATCATCAAGCCCGACGCCGTCGCCAAGAACGTCATCGGCCAGATCACCAGCCGTTTCGAGGGCGCCGGCTTGAAAATCGCCGCAGCACGCATGGCCTGGCTGTCGCAGGCCGAAGCCGAGGGCTTCTACGCGGTGCACCGCGAGCGGCCGTTCTTCAGGGATCTGGTCAGCTTCATGATTTCCGGGCCGGTGATGATCCAGGTACTGGAGGGCAAGGACGCAATCACCAGGAACCGCGACCTGATGGGCGCCACCGACCCCAACAAGGCTGCCCCGGGGACCATCCGTGCCGATTTCGCGCAATCGATCGACGCGAACGCCGTTCACGGTTCCGATGCGCCCGAAACCGCGCGAGTGGAAATCGCCTATTTCTTTCCTGCGCTCGCCGTGTTTGTCCGTCACGACGACGCCCGGATCCCCGCGCCGGCCCGATGACCCCGCTGCTCGGCCTCGATGCTGCCGCCCTCGAGCGGTTGGTCGCCGGATTCGGCGAGAAGCCGTTTCGTGCGCGCCAATTGTCGCGTTGGCTGCACCAGCGCCTCGCCGGCGACCTGGCCGAGATGACCGACCTGTCGCGGGCCTTTCGCGAGAAGCTCGCCATCCACGCCATGATCGAGGGTCCCAGGGTGATCCGCGACACAACGGCCGCGGACGGCACGCGCAAGTGGCTGCTCGACGCTGGCAACGGCAACGCCGTCGAGACCGTCTACATCCCCGAGGACGATCGCGGAACGCTTTGCGTATCGTCGCAGGCGGGTTGCGCGCTCGACTGCGCGTTCTGCTCGACCGGCAAGCAGGGTTTCAACCGGAACCTGTCGACTGCCGAGATCGTCGGCCAACTCTGGCATGCGAACCGCACGCTGCTCGCGGAAGGCTCGAGCGCGCCGTGGGTCGAGCAAGGTCGCGCGCCGATCACCAACGTCGTATTCATGGGCATGGGCGAGCCGCTCGCGAACTTCGACAATGTGGTGCCAGCGCTCAAGCTTTTCCTCGACGACAACGCCTACGGTTTGTCGCGGCGGCGGGTCACGCTGTCCACTTCGGGGCTGGTCCCGCAAATCGACCGCCTTGCGCAGGAGTGCCCGGTCGCGCTCGCGGTGAGCCTGCACGCGCCCGACGACGAACTTCGCGATGCGCTGGTTCCGATCAACCGCAAGCATCCGATCGCCGAACTCGTTGCCGCCTGCAACCGCTACCTGGCGCATGCCCCGCGCGATTTCGTGACCTTCGAGTACGTGATGCTCGACGGTGTCAACGACGCTGACGAACACGCCCAGGCGCTTGCCGCGATCGCCCGCAACGTGTCCTGCAAGCTCAACCTGATTCCATTCAATCCGTTTCCCGGCACCGAGTTCCGCTCGAGCCCGCGCGATCGCATCCGGGATTTCCAGCAGGCGTTGAGGGATGCGGGGGTCACGACGACGGTACGCAAGACCCGCGGCGAGGACATCGACGCAGCCTGCGGCCAGCTCGTGGGCCAGGTGCAGGACCGCATCCGGCGGCGCCTCGCCACACGGCTGGTGCCGGTGTCGGCACGCTGATGCGGCAATTCAGGAGCCTTTCGATGCGCCAAGCGTTGTACGCCGTACTCGCCGCCGCGCTGCTGATCGCGGGCTGCCAGTCGAATCCGTTCAGCCCCGCGCCGGCCACGCCACCGCAGCCACAGGGCCCGCAGATCCAGCCGGCGCAGCCGACGCGCGTGCAGCAGGATCCGGTCACGCCGCGCCAGCGCGCGGAGATCCATGCCGATCTCGCGGCGGGCTACTACGAGCGCGTGCAACTCGACGTCGCGCTCGACGAACTCGGCATCGCCGAGCGGATCGATCCGACCTACTCGCGCATTTACAGCCTCTACGGCCTCGTGTACACGGTCACCGGCGACCTGCCGCGCGCGGAATCCAATTTCCGCCGCTCCGTCGAACTCGCGCCGAGCGACCCGGATGTCCGCCACAACTGGGGCGCGTTTTTGTGCACGCACGGACGCGCACGCGAATCGATCGCCGAGTTCGAGGCCGCGCTCCAGAGCCCTCAGTACCGCACGCCCGAGGTTGCGCTGGTCAACGCCGGCAAGTGCAGCAATTCGATCGGCAATGCCGCCGCGGCCGAAGAGTACTTCCGCCGCGCGTTGCTGATCCGGCCGACCGACCCGGCGGCCGCGTACAACCTCGCGCTCTCCAACTACCGGACCGGCCGCCATGCCGAAGCGAGGTCGCTGATGAAAATCGTGATGCAGCAGACCCAGCCAGGGCCGGAGGCGCTGTTCCTCGGCATGTGCGTGGAGCGCAAGCTCGGCGATCGCTCATCCGAGCAGTCGTACCTGACGCAGCTCCAGAACCGATTTCCCGAATCTGCCGAGACCCGCGCGATCGCGACGGGCGGCTGCGAATGACCGACGGGCCTGATGCCGGAACGCACGATGCCGAGCCGGGCCGTCCGCCCGATACGGCCAGCGGCATGTTGCGCGCGGCACGCGAGAGCGCCGGGCTGTCAGTCGATTCGGTCGCGCAGCACCTGAAGCTCGCGCCGCGGCAGATCAAGGCGCTGGAGGACGGCGCCTGGAGCGAACTGCCCGGCCGGACCTTTGTGCGCGGGTTCGCCCGCAACTACGCGCGGCTGTTGCAACTCGACCCCGGCGCGGTGGTCGCGGCGCTTCCCGATGCGGTTCAGGTGCCCGCGTTCGACAAGTCTGCGATCGGCGCGAGCACCAGGACGATGGGCGAAATGCCAGTTTCCGAGAGCGCTCGGCGTGGCTCATGGTCGCGCTGGGCGATCCCGCTCGCCCTCGTCACGCTGATCGGTGTCGCAGCGGTCTACGAGTACACGCGGCCCGAGGACGCCCCACGTCTTGCCGGCTTCAAGGGAACCGGCGCGAAGAGCGCGCCGGCCGACCCCGTCGGACCCTCGCCGTCGAGCGGCACACCACTTCCCAATCCGATCATCGCAAGCGATCCGGGTCCGTCGCAACCCGCAACGGCTGGCGGTCGCCTGCCGGAAGCCGCGAGCGGGACCGCCCTCCGGGCAGAGCAGCCGGCCGCAACGACACCGGCGCCGCTTCCGATCACGACCGCCACCGAACCGCTGGGGGCGCTCGTGGGCGCGAGCGTCGCTGCAGCGGGTGGACCGACGCTGATCATCAGCTATCGCGCACCGGCGTGGACCGACGTCCGCGACGCGAACGGACAGCGCCTGCTGCAGGTCACCGGCGCTGCCGGCTCCACGCAAACCGTCCACGGCACGCCGCCGTTCGAACTGACCCTTGGCAACGCGACCGAAACCTCGGTCACCTGGCGCGGTGCCGCGGTCGATCTTGCGCCGCACACGCGCGGCAGCACCGCGCGCGTACGCCTGCCGTGAGATCGACGCCGATGGAACGCCCCGTGATCACGCGCCGCCGCACTCGTCCGGTGTCCGTCGGCGGGATCGTCATCGGTGCCGGTGCGCCTATCGTCGTGCAGTCGATGACCAACACCGACACCGCGGACGTCGCCGCCACGGTCGCACAGGTGAAGGCGCTCGCCGACGCGGGTTCCGAACTGGTCAGAGTCACGGTGAACACCGCCGCAGCCGCAGCGGCCGTGCCGGCGATCCGCGAACGACTCGATGGGCTTGGCTGCAGCGTTCCCCTGGTCGGCGACTTTCATTTCAACGGCCACAAGCTGCTGGCCGAGGTGCCCGACTGCGGACGAGCGCTCGCGAAATTCCGCATCAATCCGGGCAACGCCGGCAAGGGCAGCAAGCGCGATCCGCAGTTCGCGACCATGATCGAGCAGGCGTGTCTGCACGGGAAACCGGTTCGCATCGGCGTCAACTGGGGCAGCCTCGACGCCGCACTGCTGGCGCGATTGATGGATGAGAATGCGGCTCGGCCGGCGCCAGCGCCGGCCGACGTGGTGATGCGCGAGGCGATCCTGACGTCGGCGCTGGACAGTGCAAACCGCGCCGAGTCGCTCGGGTTGCCCCCCGACCGCATCATGCTGTCGTGCAAGGTCTCGAACGTGCAGGACCTGATCAGCGTGTACCGCGAGCTGTCGCGCCGCGCCGACTACCCGCTGCACCTCGGCCTGACCGAAGCCGGCATGGGCAGCAAGGGCATTGTCGCGTCGACGGCGGCGCTGTCGGTGTTGCTGCAGGAAGGCATCGGCGACACCATCCGCATCTCGCTGACGCCGCAGCCAGGCGGCGATCGCACCCAGGAAGTCGTCGTCGCGCAGGAGATCCTGCAGACGATGGGCCTGCGTTCGTTCGCGCCGATGGTTACCGCGTGCCCCGGCTGCGGGCGCACGACTTCCACCACCTTCCAGGAACTCGCCGAGCGCATCCAGGCCTATCTGCGCGCGTCGATGCCGCAGTGGCGTACGCGCTATCCCGGTGTCGAGAACCTCGAGGTCGCGGTGATGGGCTGCGTCGTCAACGGCCCGGGCGAATCCAAGCTCGCGAACATCGGCATTTCGCTGCCCGGCAGCGGGGAGTCACCGGTCGCGCCGGTCTACGTCGACGGCCACAAGACCGTCACGCTCAAGGGCGCGCGCATCGCCGAGGAGTTCCAGCAAATCGTCGACGAGTATGTTCGTGCCACCTGGGGCGGCGAGCCGCGCACCGCGCATCTCGATCCCGAGCGGCGCACGATCCCGCTCAAGGCCCAAGCGTGAGCGATTCGAAGATCGACCCCCGGCCACACGCGGCGGCCGGTTCGTTCCGCGTTGAAGGACCGCCGGCGAAGCTTCAGGCCGTCCGCGGCATGAACGACGTGCTTCCCGACGAGGCCGAACTGTGGGAGCGCTTCGAGGATGCGGCGCGCCGCGTGTTCACCCAATACGGCTACCGCAACCTGCGCGTGCCGATCGTCGAGCCGACGCCGCTGTTCGAGCGCGCGATCGGCGCGGTGACCGATGTGGTCGAGAAGGAGATGTACACCTTCAATGACAAGCTCTCCGGCGAGAGCCTGACGCTGCGCCCCGAAGCGACCGCGGGCATCGTGCGCGCGGCGATCGAGCACAGCCTGACCTACGAGCGCCCGCAGCGCGTGTGGCTGGCCGGCGCGATGTTCCGCCACGAGCGTCCGCAGAAGGGCCGCTACCGGCAGTTCCACCAGTTCGACGTCGAAGCGCTCGGATTCGCGGGACCCGACGTGGACGCCGAACAGATGATCCTGCTCTCACGGCTGTGGAAGGAACTCGGACTGGACGATCGGATCACGCTTTCGATCAATTCGATCGGCGACATTGACGAGCGCCGCGCTCACCGTGCTGCGTTGGTCGAGTATTTCGAGCGTCACCGCGGCGCGCTCGACGAGGATTCGCGACGCCGCCTCGAGACCAACCCGCTGCGCATCCTCGACAGCAAGCATCCGGCGCTGCAGGAAGTGATCGCGGGCGCACCGCGCCTGATCGACCGGCTCGGCGTCGACGCGCGCGCGCATTTCGACGGCTTGCAGGCGCTGCTCACCGAGGCTGGGATCGGCTTCGAAGTCAGTCCGCGGCTGGTGCGCGGGCTCGACTATTACAATCGCACCGTGTTCGAGTGGGTCACCGACCGCCTCGGCGCGCAGGGAACGTTGGCCGGCGGCGGCCGCTACGACGGCTTGTTCGAGCAACTCGGCGGCAAGCCGACGCCTGCCTGCGGTTTCGGCATGGGCATCGAGCGCATGATCCTGCTGCTGAAGGATGCCGGGTTCGAAGGCGCTGCCGCCCCGCTCGCCTATGTCGTTCATGCGGGTGTGGCTGCCGGCGCGCTTGCCCGCAGCGTCGCCGAATCGCTCCGCGACCGCGGCGCGGCAGTGGTGCTTCACGCCGGTGGCGGAAGCTTCAAGTCGCAGATGAAACGCGCCGACGCCAGCGGCGCGCGCTTTGCGCTAGTGATCGGCGACCACGAAGCCGGTCGCGGTGTCGTCGGCGTGAAGCCGCTGCGCGAGGCTGGCGAACAGCACGACGTGCCCGTCGCTGCGCTCGCGACCCGGCTGGCGCTTTCGGATTGATCGAGTCTCAAAGCAAGGAATCACGATGGCAGTCTACGACCTCGAAGAGCAGGAAAAAATCCAAGACCTGAAGGCGTTCTGGAAACGCTGGGGCAACGCGATTTCCGGCGCGGTGATCGCCGTTTGCGTTGCTTACATCTCCGTGCAGGGCTGGCGCTGGTGGCAGGCCAAGCAGGCCGAGCAGGCCTCCGTGCTCTACGGTGCGGTGGCTTCCGCGGTTCGCGCCGGCGAGGTGCCGAAGGCACGCGACGCCATGGCGCAGCTCGCTGGCGACTTCGCGGGCACCGGCTACGCGCCGCGCGCCGCGCTGCTCTAT
Source organism: Casimicrobiaceae bacterium (assembly GCA_046714435.1). Taxonomy (GTDB): domain Bacteria; phylum Pseudomonadota; class Gammaproteobacteria; order Burkholderiales; family Casimicrobiaceae; genus VBCG01. Next base: position 10,299 of record JBKKAZ010000137.1, on the reverse strand, counting down.
GCCAAGCTCGCCTGGGACCAGGGTGACAAGGCTGGCGCCAAGGTGCAGCTGCAGTGGGTGATCGATCGCGCGTCCGAGGACGAGCTTAAGCAGGTCGCGCGCTTCCGCCTGGCCGCGGCGCTGCTTGACGAGAAGAACTACGACCAGGCGCTGGCCACGCTCGACGCGAAGCACGCCGAATCCTTTGCGGGTCTCTACGCCGACCTGCGCGGCGATGCGCTGTCCGCCGCCGGTCGCACGCACGAAGCGAGGGTCGCCTACCAGACGGCGCTAGCGAAGCTCGACGCCAAGTCGCCGTACCGGAACTACGTTCAGGTCAAGCTCGACGCGCTTCCCGCCGGCGACGAGCGATCGGTCGCTCCATCGAGCGGTTCGATGCCCGCCGGCGCACCCCAGGCCGGCGCGCCCACGCCCGCGGGCGCCAAGGGCGCGGCTAAGTGATCATGCGACGCATCGTCCCCGGCCGCGTCACCGCGGTCTTCGTAGCCAGCCTCGCGCTCGCAGGCTGCCAGTCGGGTTCGTGGATGCAGCCGTCGTCGTGGTCGATTCCGGCGCCTTCGCTCGACTGGCTCACCGGCCGCAACGCTTCGACCAAGCCGGGGCCGCTCCCCGAACTCACGCCGACGGCGACGGCGACCGTCAGCTGGCAGGTCGGCGTCGGTCGCGCATCTCCCGGATTGTCGCCGGCGATCACGCCCAACGCGATCTACGCGGCCGCGAGCGATGGAACGGTGCTGCGCATCGATCCGGAAAACGGTCGCACGGTCTGGCGCATTTCGGCTGGCAAGCCGCTGTCTGCCGGCGCCGGTTCGGATTCCATTCTGGTCGTGGTCGCGACCGACAAGGGCGAAGTCCTGGCTTTCGATTCCGACGGCAAGCCGAAATGGACGGCGAAGGTGTCGAGCGAAGTGATCGCGCCGCCGGTCGTTGCGGAGGGCGTGGTAGTCGTGCCCTCGGGAGACGGACGCATCTTCGGCATCAGCGCGGCCGACGGCAAGACCCTTTGGGTGTTTCAGCGTGTCAATCCTCCGCTGACGGTTCGCAACACCGGCGGCGGCGTCGCCAGCCGCGGCGGGGTGTTTTTCGGCATTCCCGGCGGCCGCCTGCTGGCGATGGATCTGCGGACCGGAAACGTGGGCTGGGAAGGCGCGGTCGCGACGCCCAAGGGCGCGACCGAGCTGGAGCGAATCGCCGATGTCACCAGCCGGCCGCTGGTCGAGGAGCGCCAGGTGTGCGCGATCGCATTCCAGGGACGCCTCGCCTGTTTCGAATTGCTGCGCGGGTCGCTGGTGTGGACGCGCGAAGTGTCCAGCGTCAACGGAATCGCCGCCGACGAATCCGCCTACTACGTCGTCGATGACGCCGGCGCGTTGCACGCGCTCGACAAGAGCACCGGCGCGTCGCTGTGGAAGCAGGAGCGCATCGCGCAGCGCCGCCCTCGCGGTCCGCAGGTCGCGGGGGGGCACGTCGGCGTCGTCGACGTCGAGGGGATCCTGCACCTGTTCGCGAAGTCCAACGGCGCCTACGTCGGCCGGCTCGCGACCGACGGCAGCGCGCCCACCGGGCAGCCCGAAGGCCTCTCCGGTCGCCTGGTCTGGCAGTCGACGGCCGGCACCGTTTTCGCCATTGCGCCGCGGGCGCCGTAGCAGGCCCGCGGGCCGCGTTGCAACGAAGCGCCAATGCTGCCTACTGTCGCGCTGGTCGGTCGCCCGAACGTCGGCAAGTCGACGCTGTTCAACCGGTTCACTCGCTCGCGCGATGCGCTGGTCGCCGACTTTCCCGGCCTGACCCGTGACCGGCAGTACGGCCGCGGCCGCCTCGGTGACCAGCCGTTCATCGTCGTCGACACCGGCGGCTTCGAGCCAATCGCGAAGACCGGCATCGTCAGGGAGATGGCACGGCAGACCCGGGAGGCCATCGCCGAATCGGATGTCGTGGTGTTCATCGTCGACGGCCGCGCCGGCCTGACCGAGCAGGACCGCGACATCGCGGACATGCTGCGCAAGGCCGGCCGCGCGGTCGTGCTCGCGGTCAACAAGGCCGAGGGACTTCCGCCGGAGCGTGCCGCCGCCGAGTTTCACGAACTGGCGCTGGGCGAACCGCTTGCGATCTCCGCCGCGCACGGCGAGGGTGTGCGCGGCATGCTGGAAATCGCGCTGGCACAGACACTCGGGCCGGACGCGGAAGCGCCCGAAGCACCGGCGCCTGATCAGGCCGACGATCGCGTCAAGGTCGCGATCGTCGGGCGCCCCAACGTCGGCAAGTCGACGCTGGTCAACGCGCTGTTCGGTTCGGAGCGCGTCATCGCTTTCGACGAGCCGGGTACGACTCGCGACGCGATCCATCTCGACTTCGAGCGCGACGGCCGCCGCTACACGCTGATCGACACCGCCGGCGTGCGGCGCCGCGGCAAGGTGTTCGAGGCCGTCGAGAAGTTCTCGGTGATCAAGACCCTGCAGGCGATCGAGGACGCGAACGTGGTGGTGCTGCTGCTCGATGCGCAGGACGAGATCACCGAGCAGGACGCGCATATCGCCGCGCACGTGCTCGAGGCCGGGCGCGCGCTGGTGATCGGGGTCAACAAGTGGGACGGCGTCGGCGCCGAGCGACGCGATGCCATCAAGAGCGAGCTCGACCGCAAGCTCGGCTTCCTGGCGTTCGCGGACACCCAGTTCATTTCCGCGCGGGACGGCCGCGGCCTTTCGGGGCTGATGAAGTCCGTCGATCTGGCCTACGCGGCGGCGATGAGCAAGCTGTCGACGCCGCGCCTCACCCGCGTGCTGCAGCAGGCGGTCGAGCGGCAGCAGCCGCCGCGCGCGGGGATGTCGCGCCCCAAGCTCCGCTACGCGCATCAGGGCGGGATGAATCCGCCCATCGTGGTGATCCACGGCTCGGCGCTCGCCCGCGTGCCGGACACCTACCGCCGCTACCTGGAACGATTTTTCGGGGAAGCGTTCCAACTGCGGGGAACGCCCCTTAGGATACAATTCAAGTCGGGCATCAACCCCTACGCGCGCGCCACTTCGCGCAGGTAATGTCCCGGAGCACCGGCGGACCGGCCGACAACAAGAACCGGAGCGAGCACATGAGCAACAAGGGGCAAATGTTACAAGACCCGTTCCTGAACACGCTGCGCAAGGAGCACGTTCAGGTTTCGATTTATCTGGTCAACGGCATCAAGCTGCAGGGTCAGATCGAGTCGTTCGACCAGTACGTGGTGCTGCTCAAGAACACGGTGACGCAGATGGTGTACAAGCACGCGATCTCCACGGTCGTCCCCTCGCGCCCGGTGTCGATGCCGCATCACGCTCCGGGGAGCGAAAGCGAAGGCTGAGGCGCCCCCCCGCGCGGCGCGACCCAGGACCAACGCGTCCGGCGCCGGCAGGGAGGTTCGGTTCGCGACCGGCGGCGATCGCGCGCTGCTCGTCGAGCTCGACCTCGGCGAAGGCCAGATCGCGGTGCGACTGGCCGAGCTTGCCGCGCTCGCCGCCTCCGCCGGCGCAACCGTGGTGGGGCGTCTTACCGGCCGCCGCCACAGGCCGGATCCGGCGCTGTTCGCCGGCAAGGGCAAGGTCGACGAGATCCGCGAGGCCTGCCTCGTTACCCGGGCGAACCTGGTGATTTTCGACCACCCGCTGTCAGGCGCGCAGCAACGCAACCTCGAGCGCGCCCTCGAGTGCCGCGTTGTCGACCGCAGCAGCCTGATCCTGGACATCTTCGCCCAACGCGCCCGCAGCAGCGAAGGCAAGCTGCAGGTCGAACTCGCACAGTTGAAGCACCTGTCGACCCGCTTGGTCGGCGGCTGGACCCACCTCGAGCGGCAGAAAGGCGGCATCGGCTTGCGCGGTCCGGGTGAGACGCAGCTCGAGACTGACCGCCGGCTGATCGGGCAGCGGATCAAGACGCTCAAGTCGCGAATCGCGGGCGTCGACAGGACCCGCGCCACCCAGAGCCGCACGCGCCGCCGCGCCGAGGTGCGCACGGTCGCGCTGGTTGGATACACCAACGCCGGCAAATCGACGCTGTTCAACCGGCTGACCGGCGCCAGGGTACTCGCCGCCAACCAGCTGTTCGCGACGCTCGACACCACGCTGCGCCGCGTCCACGTCCCGGGCAGCGCGACGATCGTGCTGTCGGATACCGTCGGCTTCATCCGGGACCTTCCGCACGACCTCGTCGCCGCGTTCCGCGCGACGCTGGCGGAGGCCGCCGAAGCGGACCTCCTGCTGCACGTGATCGATGCCTCGACGCCCGAACGCGACGAGCAGGTCGAGGCCGTCGACGCGGTGCTCGAGGAAATCGGCGCGAGCGGGATCCCGCAGATCCGCGTGCTGAACAAGTGCGATCTCGCCGGGCTCGCTCCGGGCGTCGAGCGCGACCCCTGTGGTACCATCACGACCGTTCGCGCGAGTGCGTTGACCGGCGCGGGTTCGCTCGAGCTCAGGCAGGCGCTGGCCGAACGGTTCGCGCTCCCGACTACTGTCCCACCGACGCCCGATACGCACGCTCCCATCGGATCCGACCGGACCTGATTCGCTCACTCCGGCCTTGATCTTCTCGCGCCGCTCCGCAACATTCCGAGTGCGGGGACTGTCCCGCTGCTTCGGGAACCCTCCCCCAACCTAGCATCGCCATGTCGCTCAACGATCCCCAGTGGGGCAAACGCGGTAGCAGCGGTGGACCGCCAGATCTCGACGAGATCTGGCGCAATGTCAACCGTCGCCTGAACGGCCTGTTCGGCCGCAAGGATGGCGAAGGCGACAATCGCGGTACCGGCGGCAGCCGTCCGCGCGCTTCGCTGCCGATCGGTGGCGCCGCGCTGCTGATCGCGCTGGTCGCCGCGGTGTGGCTCGCGAGCGGCTTCTACATAGTCGACGAAGGTCGCCGTGGTGTCGTCACCCGCTTTGGCAAGTTCACCGAGACCACCATGCCCGGCCCACGCTGGCATCTGCCGTTCCCGGTCGAAGCGGTCGACGTCGTCGATTTCTCGCAGGTGAAGACCATCGAGGTCGGCTATCGCAACACGCCGCGCAACAAAGTCGAGCGCGAAGCGGTGATGCTGACCGACGATGAGAACATCATCGACATCCAGTTCGCGGTGCAATACAACCTGAAGAGCGCCGAGGACTACGTGTTCAACAACCGCCGCCCCGATCAGATCGTCGCGTTCGTCGCCGAGACCGCGATCCGCGAAGTGGTCGGCAAGAGCAAGATGGACTTCGCGCTCTACGAAGGCCGCGAGCAGATCGCCAGTCAGACCGAGAAGCTGATGCAGCTGATGCTGGATCGCTACGGCGCCGGCGTCTTCATCCAGAAGGTGACGCTGCAGACCGTCCAGCCCCCGGACAAGGTGCAATCGGCGTTCGACGACGCGGTCAAGGCCGGCCAGGACCGCGAACGCCTGAAGAACGAAGGTCAGGCCTATGCCAACGACGTGGTGCCGCGCGCGAGCGGGATGGCTTCGCGGCTGATGGAGGAAGCGAACGGCTATCTGGCCGAGGTCGTGCAGAGGTCGGAAGGCGACGCGTCGCGCTTCCGGCAGGTGCTGGTCGAGTATCAGAAGGCGCCGAACGTCACCCGCGACCGGCTCTACCTCGACATGATGCAGTCGGTGCTGGGCACGATGCCGAAGGTGGTCATCGACCAGAAGTCCGGCGGCGGGAACCTGCTCTACCTGCCGCTCGACAAGTTGCAGCAGCAAGCCCTCGCCGGCGCGGCGGCGGCCCCCGAGCCCTCGCCTGCCCCTCCGTCGCCGCGACCCGCCGCCGCGGATCCGCCGGCGAGCGTCGAGCCGCGCGCCCGCGACGGGCTGCGCAGCCGCGAGCGCTAGGAGTGACCATGAAATTCACCATGCCGCTGGTCGCCCTGCTGGTCGCGATCCTGCTGGTCGCCTCGCAGGCGATGTACACGGTCGACCAGACCAAGTACGCGATCAAGTTCCAGCTGGGCGAGATCATCGCGATCCACAAGGATGCCGGCCTGTACTTCAAGGTGCCGCTGGTGCAGAACATCCGCTACTTCGAGCGCCGCAACCTGACGCTCGACAACCCGGAGCCCGACCGCATCACCACCTCGGAGAAAAAGCCGCTGCTGGTCGATTTTATCGTGCTGTGGCGGATCTTCGACGTCGCCCAGTACTACCGCTCGGTGCAGGGGGACGAGGAAGCGGCGCGGCGCCGCCTGTCGCAAACGGTGCGCAGCAACCTCGCCGAAGAGTTCAACAAGCGCACCGTGAACGAGGCCATCTCCACCGAGCGCGACAAGATCACCAGCATCACGCGCCAGAAGGCCGACCAGGACGCGCGCTCGATCGGTGTCGAGATCGTCGACGTGCGCCTGCGCCGCCTCGAACTGCCTCCCGACGTCACCGGTCCCGTCTACCAGCGGATGGAATCCGAGCGCCGCCGGGTCGCGAACGAGTTGCGCTCGCTCGGGGCCGCGGAGTCGGAGCGGATCCGCGCGGATGCCGATCGGCAGCGCCAGGTGATCCTCGCCGACGCGTACCGGCAGGCGCAGAAGCTCAAGGGCGAAGGCGACGCCAAGTCCGCCGCGATCTACGCGTCAGCGTACTCGGTCAATCCCGAGTTCTACCGGTTCTATCGCAGTCTCGAGGCCTACAAGTCTTCGTTCAAAGGCCGGGGCGATCTGATGGTGCTGGATCCGTCGTCCGAGTTCTTCCAGTACTTCCGTCAGTCCGGTACCGGTCGAACGCCCGCCGTGCCGCCGCGCTAGCGGGGCGGCGCGTTTTCAAGGGACTTTCTCCTTGCCTCAGTGGCTCTGGGCGGCGCTCGCGATCGTGCTGATTCTCGAAGGCGTTCTGCCGTTTCTCGCACCCCGGTTGTGGCGCGAGACGTTCGCGAGGCTGGTCGAGTTTTCCGACGGGCAGATCCGTTTCGTCGGCCTGATTGCGATCCTGCTCGGCGTGGTCGCACTGGTATGGGTCGGCCATGCGTAACTGGCTGCTGCCCGAGAACGTCGAAGACCTGCTGCCCGCGGAAGCCGAGGCGCTCGAGGCATTGCGTCGGAAGATCCTCGACCACCTGCTCGCGCAGGGCTACCGGCTGGTGCAGCCGCCGTTGCTCGAGCACCTCGAGTCGCTGCTGACCGGCAGCGCGCGTGATCTCGACCTGCAGACCTTCAAGGTCGTCGATCCGCTGTCCGGTCGCCTGCTCGGGCTTCGCGCCGACATCACCCCGCAGGTCGCGCGCATCGACGCGCACTTGCTGAACTCGCCCGGCGTGAACCGCCTTTGCTACGCGGGAAGCGTGCTGCGCGCCACTGCCGCCCCGCCGGGGATGACCCGCGAAGTCCTGCAGGTCGGCGCCGAGCTGTTCGGAGAGCCTGGCCTCGCCGGCGATCGCGAAGCGATCGGACTCATGCTTTCCGCGCTTGCTGCCGCCGGCGTCGGCGCCCTGCATCTGGACCTCGGCCACGTCGGCGTCTACCGCGCGCTCGCAAGTGGTGCGGGCATCGCCGGCAGCAGCGAGGAAAGCGACCTGTTCGACGCGATGCGAGCGAAGGACCTGCCGGGCGTAGGCGAACTGACCGCGAAGCTTCCGGGCGTGTGGCGCGATGCGCTCGCTGCGCTGCCGACGCTCTACGGCCCCGCCGACGAAGTGCTGGCCGAGGCGCGCCGGGCGCTGCCCGACATTCCCGCGGTCGCGAACGCGCTGGCGGCGTTGCGCGCGCTCGCCGAGTCGTTCGCGCCGGCCGTCGAGGCGCTGCACGTCGATCTCGCCGACTTGCGTGGTTATCATTACCACAACGGTCCGCTGTTTTCGGCGTTCACTGCCGGCGAAGCGACCGCGGTCGGCAATGGCGGACGCTACGATGGCGTGGGCAAGGCGTTCGGCCGCGCGCGTCCCGCCACCGGATTCACCTTCGACCTGCGGCAACTCTACAGCGTGCTCGCGCGCACCTGAACGATCCACACGGCCGCGAACCCATGGGCAAGAACGTCGTCATCATCGGAACCCAGTGGGGCGACGAAGGCAAGGGCAAGATCGTCGACTGGCTCACCGAGCGCGCGCAAGGCGTGGTGCGCTTTCAGGGCGGGCACAACGCCGGGCATACGCTGGTGATCGGCGGCCGCAAGACCGTGCTGCGCCTGATTCCGTCGGGGGTGCTGCGTCCCGGCGTCGCAGTGCTGATCGGCAACGGCGTCGTGCTGTCGCCGTCGGCGCTGTTGCAGGAGATCGGCGAACTCGAGGCCGCCGGCGTGGAGCTGCGTTCGCGTCTCGCGATCTCGCCGGCCTGCCCGCTGGTCATGCCCTATCACGTGGCGCTCGACCAGGCCCGCGAGTCGGCGGCGTCGCAGGGCAAGATCGGCACGACCGGCCGCGGTATCGGGCCCGCCTACGAGGACAAGATCGCGCGCCGCGCACTGCGGGTGCAGGACCTGGGCAATCCGGACCAGTTTTCCGAGAAGCTCGAGCGCCTGCTCGAGTTCCACAACTTCGTGCTGACGCAGTACTACCGCCAGCCACCGGTGCCGTTCGCAAGGACCCGTGACGAAACGCTCGCGATGGCCGGCGAAATCACGCCGATGGTCGCGGACGTTGCCGCGCTGATTCACAGCATGCGGGCGCGAGGCGATTCGCTGGTGTTCGAGGGTGCGCAGGGCGCGTTGCTCGACATCGACCATGGCACCTACCCGTTCGTGACCAGCTCGAATTGCCTGGCCGGCGCCGCCGCAACCGGCAGCGGCATCGGGCCGCGCAGCCTCGACTACGTGCTGGGCATCGTGAAGGCGTATACGACGCGGGTGGGAGGCGGCCCGTTCCCGACCGAACTGACCGACGAGGTGGGCGCGGAACTCGCCAAGCGCGGCGCCGAATTCGGCTCCGTCACCGGGCGGCCACGGCGCTGCGGCTGGCTCGACATCCCGATGCTGCGCCGCTCGTTCGAGCTCAACGGCGTCGACGGCGTGTGCATCATGAAGCTCGACGTGCTCGACGGCATGCGCGAGATCCGCATCTGCACGCACTACACGGTGGGCGCCAAGCGCGTCGACCGGATTCCCACCGGAGCCGACGCGGTGGCGCGCTGCACGCCGAACTACGAGACGCTGCCCGGATGGGGAGAGAGCACCGTCGGCGTGCGCAGCTTCGACGCGCTCCCGGCGAATGCACGTGCGTATCTGAAGCGCATCGATTCGCTGACCGGCACGCCCACTGCGATGGTATCGACCGGGCCGGAGCGCGACGACACCATCCTGCTGCACAACCCCATGGATCCCCCCGCACCATGAGCCTGCACGTCAGCTGGGACCAGTACAACACCCTGACCGAGCAATTGGCGCTCAAGATCTTTGAATCGGGCTTCGCCTTCAATCAAATCATCTGCATCGCGCGCGGGGGCTTAAGGGTCGGCGACGTGCTGTCGCGGATCTACGAGCGGCCGCTCGCCATACTGTCGACGCACTCTTATGCGGCCGAGGGCGGCACCGTGCGCGGCGAACTGATCGTCGCAGAGCACATGACGATGACCGCGCCCCGACTCGGCGACCGGGTGTTGCTCGTCGACGACATGGTCGATTCGGGCCACACGCTCGAAATGGTCGCGCGCACGCTGCCGCAGCGCTTCCCGCATATCCGCGAGATGAAGACCGCGGTGCTATGGTGGAAGGCCTGCTCGGTGTACCAGCCCGACTTCCACGTCGCCCACCTGCCGGACAATCCCTGGATCCACCAGCCCTTCGAGGTTTACGACAACCTGCGGCCGGAGGGCCTTCGCGCACGCTTGAGCGCGCGCGAAGCGGGTTGAGCGTTCAGAGTTCAGCGTTGGGCGTGAAAACCCGTACCGCACGCCGAACGCTCAACGCCGAACGCTCAACCAACAAGATGACGCCCGCTTTTCGCGGGCGTCGTCGAGAATGGTGCCCAGAAGAGGACTCGAACCTCCACAGTCTTGCGACCGCTAGGACCTGAACCTAGTGCGTCTACCAATTCCGCCATCTGGGCGATGAGGACTGCATAGTATACAACGAGTTAGACCCGAAGCACCCCGACGCTGGCGGGCGCCGATTGACGCAGTCGCGGAATTGCCCTTTAGTGCAGCCAGCACCGACTTTCGCGCCTCCGACACCCCCATGGCCAACAAGAAAAAGATTTCCATCGCTGACGCGATACCCGACCGCAGCGGCGACGACCAGGAGCAGATTCTCGCCGCACTGCGCATCGCGGGTGTTCCGCTGACCCGCGACGAACTCGCCGAGCGTGCCGGCGTTTCCGAACGCGATCGTGGCAGCTTCGACCAGGCGGTCGACGGACTGGTGCGCGCCGGCGACGTGCTCGTCAA